>NZ_KV809399.1:0-394 GCF_001812555.1 Micrococcus sp. HMSC067E09
ACGTCCAGGTGGCCTCGACCTCCACGTGCTCGTCTGGCTCGAAGAGGTCCTGGATCCTGGAATACTGCTTCTCGGTGAGCAGGTCGGCCCCGGTCAGCAGGGTCCGGCGGGCTTTGTAGAGCGGATCCTGTTTGCGGCCCCTGTGGCCGTGGACCTGTTGCTGGACTCGTCGACGGCACCGCTCGAGGGCATCTCCTGCCAGACGGACCACATGGAAGGGATCCATCACCGCGGTGGCTTCGGGGATCTCCTCGGTGGCTGCGGTCTTGAACCCGGTGAACCCGTCCATGGCCACAACCTCGACCTGGTCTCTCCAGGCCTGATCACGTTCGGCGAGCCAGGTCTTGAAGGCCTGCTTGGAGCGGCCCTCGACCATGTCCAGCAACCGGGCCGG
>NZ_KV809400.1:0-460 GCF_001812555.1 Micrococcus sp. HMSC067E09
TGTACTCGGCCATGACGTTGGTGACAGATAGACGTTGACGATGAAAAGAACCTCCGGGTGAAGTGGGGCTTGTCAACGGCATCCCAATCACCACGGAGGTTCTCATGTCCCACGCTAACGCCCGCCTGACCGTGTATGGAAGGACGCTACTGGTCCACCGGGTTCTGGAAGAGGGCATGCCCGTGGCCCACGCCGCAGCCTTGATGGGCATCTCGCGTCAGTGCGCGCACCGGTGGGTCTCCCGTTACCGCACCGAGGGCGAACACGGGCTGCAGGATCGCTCCAGCCGGCCTCACCACTGCCCGAGCAGAACCAGCGCCCAGACCGAACAGCAAGTCCTTCAGGCCCGCAGCACGCACCGGCGGGGTCAGGACTGGATCAGCACCAGAGTCGGGGTCCCGGCCAGGACGGTGAACCGGATCCTGGCCCGTCACCAGATGCCTGCCCTGGCCTGTCTTGA
>NZ_KV809401.1:0-281 GCF_001812555.1 Micrococcus sp. HMSC067E09
TGGCGTACAAGAACTCGCAGGCGTTCAAGGCAGCGGTCGCAGCTGTGGGTGCGCGGCAGAAGTTCATCCGGCCGCATTGCCCGTGGCAGAACGGCAAGGTCGAGCGGTACAACCGGACGCTGGCACAGGAATGGGCCTACAGCCAGGCCTGGGCGTCGAATGCTGAACGCACGGACGGCCTTGCCCGGTGGGTCCATGAGTACAACACTGAGCGTGGCCACACCGCGCTTGGGGGCAAGACTCCCGCTCAACGAGTGTCATCAACGTGATGGCCGGGTACA
>NZ_KV809402.1:0-276 GCF_001812555.1 Micrococcus sp. HMSC067E09
CCGTGCTTCCAAGCGTGGTGCAGGCCGGCGGGTCGGGTACACGTACCTGCACTCGGCGATCGACGGGTTCACCCGCCTGGCCTACACCGAGGCACTCGAAGATGAGAGGGCGGTGACCACGATCGGGTTCTTCTGCCGGGCGCGGGCATTCTTCGCCGCCCACGGCATCACCGTGGACCGGGTGGTCACGGACAACGGGAACAACTACCGGGCCGCCGACTTCACCACGAAGGTGACTTCACTGGGCGGTCGGCATCACCGGATCCGCCCGTACAC
>NZ_KV809403.1:0-24950 GCF_001812555.1 Micrococcus sp. HMSC067E09
AAATCCTGCCAACTACTTGACGCGGGACATAAGAAGTGCAGTCCCTCGAGGTTCCGTTTGCCTTTCCAGGCGTAGAAAGACCGCATGGGTTGGGCGTCTTCAATGGGCTGGGCGGACAGGGCGGCGGAGACGGCTTGGTTGTGGACTTCGGCGTCGTCGTAGCGGAACAGCACGCGGGTGTGGCGCGTCATGTTGGACGGCAGGGGTGCGAGCGAGCGCGTTGCCACGGCATCTCCAGGTGTCTGAGTGGTGGATCAGATCAGTGGGTGTCCTGTGCGCGGTGGTGGTCCAGAACAGGTGTCAGCGTAGCATCTGACAAGTTGGATGAGATTACGGACAAGTCGAGTGAGACGCGACAGCCGGGGAGGGTCTGCCATGGTCGGGATTATCCCATACTGACATAATGTACATTATCGGCGTTCGGGTTCAGAGGCTCCATCTCGCGGTGAGTGTCGCTGATCTGCCATGAACCCTCCACATGCCGCAGTGAAGGTTGACACTGCTCTGTCACTCAGACATCAACCTTCACGTGAGCCAGCCTGAACCCCGTGCCGTCGAGCCGTGCCTGCGGCGCTCAGGGCGACGGTGACGAACACGACGTGGCGGGTGCCCAGATCTGCTCCGGCGCGCCCGCGCGCACGACTACGCTGGCAGGCATGCCCTCTGTGAACCGTCAGACGCCCTTCCATGTCCTGCGCGGCGCCGCCATCGGAGCCGCTGAAGTGCTGCCCGGCATCAGCGGCGGCACCGTGATGATGATCGTGGGCATCTACGAGCACCTCATCCGTTCGGCCGGGCACTTCGTCGGCGGCATCAAGGGGCTGGTGACGGACAAGGCCAGCGCCTACGAGGACCTGCGTCAGGTGCGTTGGGACATCGTGATCCCGGTGGTCCTCGGCATGTTCCCTGCACTGCTGCTGGGCGCGAAGTTCATCGCGCCGGCCGTCGAGGACTATCCGATCCAGACCTTCGGCGTCTTCTTCGGCATGTCCGTGGCCGCCGTCCTTATTCCGATCATGGCGGTCGGAAGGGCGTGGAACGTGCGTACGGTGCTGGTGGCCGTGGTGGCCGGCATCGTGGCCTTCCTGTTCTTCGGCCTGCCGATCCAGCAGCTTGCCGCCAACCCGTTCGTGGTCTTCTTCGCCGCCGCGATCGCGATCTGCGCGCTGGCATTGCCGGGCCTGTCCGGGTCGTTCCTGCTGCTGAGCTTCGGCCTCTACGAGCCGACCCTCAACGCCGTCAACAACCGTGACTGGGGCTATCTGGCGATCTTCGCCGCCGGCGCCATCCTCGGCCTGGGCCTGTTCGTGCGTGCCCTGCAGCGTCTGCTGGAGAACCACCGCG
The DNA here is from genome assembly GCF_001812555.1 of Micrococcus sp. HMSC067E09. Taxonomy (NCBI): domain Bacteria; kingdom Bacillati; phylum Actinomycetota; class Actinomycetes; order Micrococcales; family Micrococcaceae; genus Micrococcus; species Micrococcus sp. HMSC067E09. Next base: position 1,345 of record NZ_KV809403.1, read on the forward strand.
GCGTCACCCTGGCCGTGGTGACCGGCCTGATGGTCGGTGCCCTGCGTGCCCTCTGGCCGTGGCAGCTCGAGGACGAACGCGTCCTGCTGGCTCCGACCGAGGCGGTCCCCCAGACCGTGGGCCTGATGGTCGCCGGTGCCGCCGTGGTCCTGCTCATCGCCTGGCTGGGCCACAAGTACCAGACCGACTGACCAGGCCCCCGCCGTGCCGCTCCCCTGTTGGCCGACGCCCTGGCAACCGGCCCGGCGGGGCGGCCACGCGGCTCGTGCAATGAGGGTCGGCGGCCGGCCGGTGCGGGTAGCTGAGCCGGTCCCCCGGCCCCGCGGCTCGTCGTCAGCCGATGGTCGCCACGGCGCGCACGGCCTCGTCGATCGCCCGCTTGGCGTCGATCTCGCCGGCCTTCAGTGCGCCGCCGACCACGTGGATCCGCTCGTCCGGCATCCCCGCAGCGCGCAGCTCTGCGGCCAGGGACGCCTCGGACTCCTGGCCGGCACAGACCACGACGTCGGACACCGCCAGGACCGCCCGGCTCACCTCGGTCCTCTTCCGCCACGTCCCCACCGTCCTGGTCACGTCCACGTGGAGACCGTCGTCGTCGATCTTGACGTAGCGGACGCCTGAGTGCTTGACCACGCCACGGGCTTTGAGCGCCGCACGGTGGACCCAGCCGGTGGTGGCGCCGAGCCGGGCGCCGATCTTGCCGGGGCTGCGCTGCAGCAGGTGCACGGTGCGCGCCGGCGCCTCCGGGCGGCGGGAAGTCAGTGCCCCGCGCTCGGCGAACTCCGGGTCCACGCCCCATTCGGCCTGCCAGTCCTGCAGGTCCTGGAACGCGCCGTGCGCGTGGCTCGCCGGGGCGGTGAGCAGCTCAGCGACGTCCACGCCGATGCCGCCGGCGCCGATGACTGCCACGGTGTCCCCGCAGGTCACGGTCCCGTCCACGACGTCCGGGTAGGCGTGCACCTCGGGCCGGTCGATGCCCGGGATGTCCAGTTCACGCGGCACCACGCCGGTGGCGACCACCACGTGGTCGTAGGCCGGCTCCCCGGCCTGTCCGGCGAGCATGGCGGCATCCGCGCGCACGCCGGTGCGCACGTCGACGCCCAGCGGATCGAGGCGGTCCCGGAAATGGGCGAGCGCCTCGGCGAACTCCTCCTTGCCGGGGATCCGGCGGGCCAGGCGGAACTGTCCGCCGATCTGTCCGGTCGCCTCGAACAGGGTGACCTCGTGTCCGCGGGCGGCGGCGGCGTGGGCCGCCGCCAGGCCCGCCGGTCCGCCGCCGACGACGGCCACGCGTCGCCGTCCCTCAGCGGGACCGGTCGTGTGGTCGGCCGTCTCCGCGTCTGCGCGGGTGCGGCCCGCGGCGACGGTCGGCCTCGACGCCGGCGCCGCCGGCACCTCGGGCATGCCCAGGGCCACCGGGCCGCCGAGGCGGTCGTACGGGGCCTCGGTCTCCCGTCCGGCGCGCGGGTTCATCAGGCAGGACACGGTGCGGCCGGAGAAGACGTGGTCGAGGCAGGCCTGGTTGCAGCCGATGCACGGGGTGATGGCCGCCTCGTGGTCTGCCCGCGCCTTCGCGACCCAGGCCGCGTCGGCGAGGAACGGGCGCGCCATCGTCACGGCGTCGGCCTGGCCCGCCTCCAGGATCTGCTCGGCGGTGTGCGGCAGAGTGATGCGGTTGGAGGCGGACACCGGGATGTCCACCACCTCGCGGACCCGCGCGGTGGCCGCGGCGAAGGCGGCGCGCGGGACCGAGGTGACGATGGTCGGCACCCGGGCCTCGTGCCAGCCGATGCCCGTGTTGATGAGGTCTGCGCCGCATCGCTCGACGGCGCGGGCGACGTCCAGGACCTCCTCCTGCGTCTGGCCGTCCTGCACCAGGTCCACCATGGACAGGCGGACGCTGATGACGAAGTCGGTCCCAGCGGCCTGCCGGATCCCGGACACGATCTCCTCGAGGAAGCGGCGGCGGTTGTCCGCGGTGCCGCCGTAGCGGTCGGTGCGGTGGTTGGTGGCCGGGGCCAGGAACTGGTTGATGAGGTAGCCCTCGGAGGCCATGACCTCCACGCCGTCGTAGCCGGCCCGGCGGGCCCAGCCTGCGGCGCGCACGAAGTCCTGGACCGTGCGTCGCACGGCGGCGGTCGGCAGGGCGAACGCCGTCACGGGGCTGATGGGAGCCCGCGTGCGTGAGGCGGAGACCTGCAGCGGCGACTTCGCATAGCGGCCGGCGTGGAGCAGCTGGGCCAGGATCCGTCCGCCCTCGGCGTGGACGGCGTCGGTGACCACGCGGTGGGCGTCCGCGTCGGCCTGGGAGGCGAGCATCCCTGCGCCCGGAGAGAGCCGGCCCAGGCGGTTGGGCGAGAAGCCTCCGGTCACGATCATCCCCGCTCCCCCGCGGGCGCGCTCGGCATAGAACTCGGCCAGGCGCGGCAGGTCATCGTGGGAGTCCTCGAGGCCCATGTGCATCGAGCCCATGACGACGCGGTTCGGCAGGCTCAGGTGGCCGACCCGCCACGGGGAGAACAGCCGAGGGTAGCCGCCCCGGCCCGAGCGGGCGGTGGGCGGCACGGACGAGGCTGCGGCCGTCGTCGGGACGGCGGACGACGGGGCAGATTGGCGGCGCGTGGCGTCGGACATGCGTCCATCCTACTGGCGAGTAGCAAACGTGGTACCCGCCCGCGCCGGAATTCGTGACCGGACCGTTGTCCGCCTTGTCCTGACCGTGGCGGCCATGAGTGTCGCCTGTGACACAATCGGACCCATGAGTATGGAGTGGTTCCAGGAGAACGCATGGTGGCTCTGGCTCGCCGCGGCCCTCGTGCTGGCCGGTGTGGAGCTGCTGTTGCTCGATCTCATCTTCCTGATGCTCGGCGTCGGGGCGCTCGGCGGCATGGTCGCCGCCCTGGCCGGAGCCGAGCCCTGGCTGCAGGGGGTGGTCTTCGCGGTCGTCTCCCTGGCGATGCTCGGCCTCGCCCGTCCGACCGCGCTGAAGCGCCTGCACGGCTCCGCCGACGACTCCCCCTCCTACCTGGAGTCGCTCTCCGGACGCCGCATCACCACGCCGGATGCCATCACCGGCTCCTCCGGCACCCTCACCCTCGACGGGGACACCTGGACCGCCCGCACGGAGCCGGATGCCCCCGAAGCGCTCGCCGGCAGCGAGGTCACCGTCCTCCGCGTCGAGGGCGCCACCCTGATCGTCCGCCCGGTGCCCCAGATCGACTGGGACGCCACCGGCGAGGACCCCGCACATCCCTGATCCGGGCCCGCCCGGAGCCGCACCGACCACCTGACCTCACCCGACGAAAGGCATCACGTGGAGTCACTCATCATCGTGCTCGTCCTGATCGCCGTGGTGGTGATGATCCTGGCCTCCTCGGTCAAGATCATCCCCCAGGCCCGGACAGCCAACATCGAACGCCTGGGCAAGTACCAGCGCACCGCCGGAGCGGGGCTGACACTGGTCGTCCCGTTCATCGACCGCATGCTCCCCCACATGGACATGCGCGAGCAGGTCGTCTCCTTCCCGCCGCAGCCGGTGATCACCGAGGACAACCTCGTGGTCTCCATCGACACGGTCGTCTACTTCCAGGTGACCGACGCGAAGGCCGCGACCTACGAGATCGCCAACTACATCCACGCCGTGGAGCAGCTGACCACCACCACGCTGCGCAACGTGGTCGGCGGCATGAACCTCGAAGAGGCGCTGACCTCCCGCGACACCATCAACAACAAGCTCCGCGGCGTCCTCGACGAGGCCACCGGCAAGTGGGGTCTGCGCGTGTCCCGCGTGGAGCTCAAGGCCATCGACCCGCCGCACTCCATCCAGGACTCGATGGAGAAGCAGATGCGTGCCGAGCGCGACCGCCGCGCCGCCATCCTCACCGCCGAAGGCACCAAGCAGGCCCAGATCCTCACCGCCGAGGGTGAGCGTCAGGCCCAGATCCTCGCGGCCGAGGGTGACGCCCAGGCCCGCATCCTCCGCGCGAACGCAGAGGCCGAGGCCATCGACGTCGTGTTCGAGGCCATCCACGCCGGCGGCGCCGACCCGGACGTGCTGGCCTACCAGTACGTGCAGCAGCTGCCGAAGATCGCCGACGGCCAGTCCAACACGATGTTCGTGGTGCCGGCCGAGCTCTCTGAGGCGCTCAGGAACATCGGCAGTGCCTTCTCCGGCTCCGGCTCCCCGCTGTCCGAGACGCGTGCCGCCTCCGGCGATCAGACGAGCGCCACCCGTGAGCGCACGGAGCGGAAGGAGCGCAAGGTCCGCCCGACCACCGCGGACGGTCTGCGCTCGGCGGGCGTCATGGAGTCCATGACGGCCGGGGCCATGACGGCGGACAAGATGCCGCAGACCTCCCTCGACGAGGCCCTCGCCGTGCCGCAGGACCTGGACGTCCCGCTCACGGAGGGCCAGTCCGCCCGTACCGCTCCCGGCACCACCGCCGCAGGCGCGCCCGAGGCCCAGGAGCTCCCGGGCCGCGACGCCGAGCAGCCCGCCGGCGTCGAGGCTGATACCCCTGCCGACGCCCCCGGCCAGGATCCGTCCTCGGGCGACGGGACCGGCGCGGCGCAGGAAGATCCCCGCACCGGCCGGGAATGACATGCGACAATCGTCAGTTGAACGTCACTGACGAGAGTGGGGCGGCGCCCGGGTCCACGTCCGGGCGCCGCCCGTCGCCGAACACGAGGGAGATGAGAACGTGAGCGATCGCAGCCTGCGAGGCATGCGCCTGGGCGCCCAGTCGCTGGAATCCGAGGCCGGCGTCGAGCCCGCCGCCCGCCAGCGGGTGGAGTACCGCTGCGAGGACGGTGAACAGGTGTTCGTCACCTTCGCCGCTGAGGCCGACATCCCGGCCACCTGGACCTCCAAGACCGGCAAGGAGGCGTTCCTGGTGGACGGCGAGAAGCCGGAGGAGGACGCGGGCAAGCCGGTCCGCACCCACTGGGACATGCTCCTGGAGCGCCGCTCCATGGAGGACCTGGAGGAGACCCTCCAGGTCCAGCTCGGCAAGCTGCGCGCCAGCCGCGGCGAGGCCTGAGCCGCGCCGCTCCCCCCGCGTCCCGGACCCCGGGCCGGACAGACGAAGGGGCCGGACGATCCGTGTGGATCGTCCGGCCCCTTCGTCATGCATAGGTACAACCCCGCGGGTCACGCCGGCGGTCAGCGGCCGGAGACGAGCTGCCTGAGCTTCTCCCACCGGGCCTGCAGGCCCCACTTGGTCACGTTGGTCACAGCCTCGGTGATGATGCTGCCGGACATCTTGGACTCGCCGAACTCACGTTCCACGAAGGTGATCGGCACCTCCACGATCCGCTTGCCGAGACGGGCGGTACGGAACGTCATGTCCACCTGGAAGCCGTAGCCCTTGGACTGCACGGCGCCCAGGTCCATCTGGCGCAGCACCTGGGCGCGGTAGGCGCGGTAGCCGGCGGTGATGTCGGTGAGGTCCAGGCCCAGCATGATGCGCGGGTACAGGGACCCGCACATGCTGATGAACTTGCGATGGGGCGGCCAGTTGACCATCTTGCCGCCCGGGACGCGGCGGGATCCGATCACCAGGTCGGCGCCGTGGATCGCGTCCAGCAGGCGCGGCAGCTGCTCGGGCTGGTGCGATCCGTCCGCGTCCATCTCCACGAGCACGTCGAAGCCGCGCTCCAGACCCCAGGCGAAGCCGGCGAGGTAGGCGCCGCCCAGGCCGTTCTTCTCGGCGCGGTGCAGCACGTTCACCTTGGCGTCCGCCGCGGAGCGTTCGTCCGCCCAGGCGCCGGTGCCGTCCGGGGAGCCGTCGTCCACCACGAGAACGTCAACCTCCGGGTTGGCCTCGCGGAGGCGGCCGAGAGTGATCGGCAGCGATTCGATCTCGTTGTACGTGGGAATGATGGTCAGCACGCGCATGCGGGCGTTCCCCTCCTGCATCGGGTTCGTGTCAGCGCCGGCCGGTCCAGTGCGGACCCCGCCGTCCCCTGCCGCCGAGCAGTCCCCGGGCGGGGCACAGGCGTAGGCAGACGGCCCGCGGCGCGCGGGTCATCCGCCCCAGTATAGGAACCGCTGCGCCTGATCGCGCGGAGGCAAGGCCGTGGATCGTGCCGTCCGGCGTCGGCGGACGGCGGCCTCGGAAGACCGACGTCGCCCTCAGGCCTGGCGGCCGTGGACCCAGACCGAGCGCAGGCGGGGCAGGTCCTCCCCGGCGTCCAGCGAGGGCAGCAACGGCGTGCCCGCGCGCGTGTCGGTGCTCCAGGCGGCCACACGGCCGTCCGGCGCCTGCACGGTGACCGCATCCGCCTCCCAGACGCCGAAGGTCGCCGGCGCGGAGACGGACAGCCGGGCCGGCAGGTCGACGTGCGCGGCGGGCGTGTCGGACAGGGCCCGCAGCCCGGTGCGGGTGGCGGCGGTGAACGCGGACCGGGCAGACACGCCCTGCTGTGGATCCGGGTGGTGCAGCGCGGCGCGGACAGCTCCCCAGGGATTGCCGTCCGCGGCCAGCGACAGGCACACCGGCACGGCCGCCGCGAGGAGACCGCCCACGGGGGCCGTGGTGCCGGCCTCGGCGTCCACCAGCGCGGTGACGGAGGCGGAGAGCCCGGCGAGGAAGTGCTCCTCCTGCGCGGTCAGGGGCGCCCCCACGGCCAGCCGTGGACGTGTCCGGCCGATGGCGGGGATGCCGCAGGCCTTCTCGGCGGCACGCAGAGCGGCCAGGGAAGCCGTCTGTGCGGCCTGCACGGCTGACGAATCGGCGAGGTCGGAGGGGACGAGGTAGACCTGCTCCCCCGCCTCGACGGCGGCGATCACGGCCTGGTCGAGCTCCGTGGACGGGATCGCGTCAGCGGCGATCCAGACGCCGGCGGACGGACGGTAGGCCTGCTGCGCGTCCGCCTGTCGATGCGGGCGGTACTCGACGACGACCGCTGCCCCGGGTGTGTCCGTCGCCTCGTGGTCGGCGGCGGGAACCCCGGTGCGCAGCGTGCGGTCTCCGTCCCAGCCGCGCAGAACGGTGACGAGGCCGATGCCGCGGTGACAGGCGCCGGAGGCGCTCGAGGCGAGGGGGTCCACGAACAGCGGCGTGACGATGGCGCCGTCCAGATCCTGCTCGGCCATGCCGTCGCGCAGGAATGCGGCGGCGGTGTCGTCACCGCCGAGCCAGGCGACGGTACCGGCCTCGACGATCAGGGCGGTGGCGTAGGGGTCGGTCGGAGAGTGGACGATGCCGTGGTGCAACAGGAGAGCGGTCACGCTCTCAGCCTAGTGCTCTCTGCCGGTCCATGGACCGTCCGGTCCCGGCCGGGCCTCATCAGGGTCCCGTCCGGTCGGGCCCACCGGCCCGGCAGGCTCACCCGTCCGCGGCGACCGTGGGCAGCGAGGTGGCCACGACACCGCGTGCCACGAGATCCGAGGCACGGCGGCAGTCGCGCGTGCGGGCCTCGTCCCCGGGGACCTGGGCGAGCTGGCCGAGCACATCGATGACCTGGCGGGCCCAGCGCACGAAGTCGCCGGCGGCAAGGTCCGAGCCGTGCAACGTGTCCCGGAGGGACTTGCCGCGCACCCAGCGGTGCATCGGCGCCACCAGCCCCGGGTCGGTCTCCGGCGTGGGCTCGAGTCGGGCGGCCGCCTCGTCCCGGCGGAGCCGGTCCTGGAGCCGCTCGGTGGCCTCGTGGACGGCCTGGAGTCGCGCGTTGGGCATGACCACGGTGCCGGCCAGGGGCTCGGACCGGCCCTGGTAGACCAGCAGGGCGGCCAGGCACGCCCAGTCCTCCGGGGTGAGCCGGGCGACGGACGGATCCTGGAGGAGAAGCGACGTCAGCAGGTCTCGCTCCCCGTAGATGCGCCGCAGCGCCTGACCGGCCGGCTCCACGGCCTCCCGCGGGTTTCCCGGATCCGAGCCGACGTAGCCGTACTCCTGCAGCAGTCCGACGATGCGGTCGAACGCGGCGGAGAGCGTGTTCGTGCGTCCGGAGATCCGGTCGCGGAGCTGGGTGACCTCCCGGCGGAGTCCCCACCAGCGCTCGGCCCAGCGTGCATGGTCCTCCCGCTCCGGGCACCCGTGGCACGGGTGTGCCTGGAGTTCGCGGCGCAGCTCCTCCACCCGCGGGGACTCCTCCGGCTCCACGCGGCGGAAGCCGGAGCGGTCGCGCCCGCCGGAGGGCGGGCGGTGCGTGCGCACGGCCTCCCGCATCTTCGCTGCGACGTCCTTGCGCTGGGCCGGGGACTTCACCTGGAGAAGCCGGGGCAGGTCCGCGCCGGCGATCGGCTCCACGGGCATGGCGAGGTCCTCCACGCCGATGCGGCGCAGCTGCGCCTTGTCCGTGATGACGCCGACGCGGGGGTTCTGCGGGTTGCCGGCCGGGAAGACCACCACGCAGCGCCCGAGGGCGCGGCCGTCACGCAGGTCGATCACATCACCGACCGCGAGCTCGGACAGGGACTCCTTGAGCGCGCCGAGGCGGGCACGCCTGCGACCCTGGGAGCCGGCCTTCTCCGCAGCGGCGAGCTCCTTGCGCAGCCGCATGTACGCGGCCATGTCCCCGCGGTCGCACGCCATCGCATCTGCGTAGGTGGACAGTGAGGCCTCCTTGTCCCGCACCTGGCGGGCCAGGCCCACCACCGAGCGGTCGGCCTGGAACTGGGCGAAGGAGGACTCGAGGATCCCCCGGGCCCGACGTGCACCGACCTGTGCGAGCAGGTTCACGGACATGTTGTAGGTGGGCCGGAAGGCCGACTTCAGCGGGTAGGTGCGCTTCGACGCCAGTCCGGCCACGGCGGCCGGGTCCAGGCCCGGACGCCACAGGACCACGGCGTGGCCCTCCACGTCGATGCCGCGGCGGCCGGCACGTCCGGTGAGCTGGGTGTACTCCCCGGGGGTGACGTCCACATGGGATTCCCCGTTGAACTTGACCAGCTTCTCCAGGACCACAGACCGGGCCGGCATGTTCACGCCGAGTGCAAGGGTCTCCGTGGCGAAGACGACCTTCAGCGCCCCTGCGGCGAACAGGACCTCCACCGCCTCCTTGACGGGCGGCAACAGGCCGGCGTGGTGGGCGGCGAAGCCGCGGGACAGGCCGTCCCGCCATCCCCAGAAGCCGAGGACCTCGAGGTCCTCCGGCGGGAGCAGGCGTGCCACCTCGTCCGTCCGCTCCAGGATGAGCCGCTTGTCTGCCCGGGTGGTCAGGTCCAGGTCTGCGGCCAGGCACTGCTCCACGGCGCCGTCGCACCCGGCGCGGGAGAAGATGAACGTGATCGAGGGCAGCAGCCCCTCGCGCTCCAGGGTGCGGACCATCTCGGGGCGCGAGGTGCGCAGTCCGTGGTTGCGGTGCTCGCGCGGGCCGATGCGTCCCTGCACGCCGCGGTCGCCGTCCCAGCCGGCGGCGCCGGAGCGCCGGCCACGTCCGCCGCCGGACGCACCGCGCCCGCCGGAGCGGCCGTCGTCGCGGTCGGTGCGTCTCCTCCCGCCCTGACGGCCACGGCCTCTCCCCTTGCCCCTGCCTCCGGGGCCGCGTCCGCGACCGCGGCCGGGGCGCCCCCAGTCGGAGCGCTCGGCGTTGCGGTGCGCCTGGGAGGCCAGGCGGGCCAGCTCGGGGTTGAGCACGGTGGCGCCGTCGTCCTCGGCGGACTCTTCGAAGGCGACGTCCTCGGCGAAGAGGTCGTAGAGGCGCGGACCGGCCATGACGTGCTGCCACAGCGGCACGGGCCGGTGCTCGGAGACGATCACGGAGGTGGCGCCGCGGACGGTGTCCAACCAGGCGCCGAACTCCTCCGCATTGGAGACCGTGGCGGAGAGGGAGACCAGCTGCACATGCTCGGGCAGGTGGATGATGACCTCCTCCCACACGGGACCGCGGAAGCGGTCGCCGAGGTAGTGGACCTCGTCCATGACCACGCAGGCCAGGCCGGTGAGGGCGGCGGAATCCGCGTAGAGCATGTTGCGCAGCACCTCGGTGGTCATGACCACCACGTCCGCGTCCGGGTTGACGGAGGTGTCTCCGGTGAGCAGACCGACGCGCTCGGGGCCGTGGATCGCGGCGAAATCGGAGAACTTCTGGTTGCTCAGGGCCTTGATCGGGGTGGTGTAGAACGCCCGGCGGCCCTGGGACAGCGCCAGGTGCACGGCGAACTCGCCGACCACGGTCTTGCCGGAGCCGGTGGGCGCCGCCACGAGCACGCCGTGGCCGGCCTCCACCTCGGTGCAGGCCTGCACCTGGAACTGGTCGAGGGGGAACCCGAGGGTGGCGGCGAACTGGGACAGACGGCTGCCGGGATGGTGCCGGGCCCGGCGGGCGGCGGCGTAGCGCTCGGCGGGGCTGAGGACCGGCTCGTCGTCGGGCACCGGATGCGAATGCGGGGAGTCGGCCATGGAGCCAGCCTAGTGGTGGGCCGCTGTGCGGCCCAGGCGGCTCCGCTGTCGGCGGAGTCCCCTGGGCCCGCCGGCTCAGAGCTCGCTGAGCGGCTTCGGGCCGGCGGCGATCTCCGCCTCGATGTCCGCCTCGGTGGCGGCCCTCCTGCGGTTGCGGCGCCTGTCGTTGAGGACGCAGAGCACGATGGCCACGCCGAACAGGGTGAACAGCGGAGCGGCCAGGTAGAACATCGTGATCGCGTCGCCGCCCGGGGCGGCGATGGCCGCGATGAGCGAGATGAGGAACACGGTGATGCGCCAGTGGTTGAGGATGGTGCGGGCCGGGAGCATGCCGATCATGTTCAGGCCCACCATGAGCACGGGCAGCACGAGCGCCGCGCCGAAGGCGAGGAACAGGCGCAGCAGGAACGGGATGTAGACGTTCGCCGGGATGAAGTTCGTGCCGCCGTCCGGGATCAGGGCGGTGAAGAACTGCACGGCCTGCGGCAGCACGAGGTAGCCGATCACCACGCCGCCGACGAACAGCGGGATGGAGACGGAGAGGAACACGATGGCGTACTTCTTCTCCTGGGCCTTCAGGCCCGGCATGATGAACGCCCAGATCTGGTAGAGCCAGACGGGGCTGGCCACGACCACGCCGATGAACAGTCCGACCTGCAGCAGGATGTCGAAGGACTGTCCGACCGAGTCGAAGTTCAGGGAGGCGAGGATGCCCCGCTGCTCGGCGTCCTTGAGCGGCTGGGCGAGCGCACCCATGACCGGCTCGTACAGGAAGAATCCGAGCACCGTGCCCAGGGCGATCGCGACGCCGGACTTGATGATGCGGTTGCGCAGCTCGGCGAGGTGTTCGCGCAGCGGCATCTCGCCGGTGGGGTTGTCCTTCCGGCGGGCGCGCTTGCGGCGCTTGCCCGGGGGCGTCGCGGCCGCTTCGCGGACCTCCTCCCGGGAGACGGCAGGAGTGTCCTGGGCGAGGGCGCCCTGCGCGGGGCGTTCGGGCGCGCCCGTGCCGGGCGCGCCCTCAGGCGGAGTCTGGTCCATGCTCATGCGCGGCTCTCGCGGTCGAGACGGGCTGGGCCCGGCCGATCAACGCTCGTCGGCGCGGTGGGAACCCTCACGGACGTCGTTGACGTCGCGGTCGACGATGCGACCCTCCACCGGCTCGGTGCCGGCGGAGCGGTCCTCCTGCTGAGCGTCCTTCTTGTCCTTGCCGTCCTTGCGCATCTCCTTCACCTCAGAGGAGAAGATGCGCATGGACTGGCCGAGGTTGCGGGCCATCGACGGCAGCTTCGGCGCGGCGAAGAGCAGCACGGCGAGGAGGACGATGATGACGAGCTGCCATCCCTGGAGTCCAGCGACCATGGTGAGTTCCTTTCGTCGGAAGTCCTGTTCACAAGCGTACAGCGGTTTCGAGGCGCCGGAGCGCGGCCAGCGCGCGATCGCGGACGGCCTGGCGCAGCTCGGCGGGCTCGAGGACCTCGACGTCCCCGGCGTGCATGCCGGCCAGGGCGATCGCCGCGTCCTCGGAGAGCAGACCCAGGCGGGTCAGCCGTCGCCCGTCCGCGTCCTGAGCCTCCAGGCGCGGTGCATAGTCGTCCGCCAGGTCCCGGATGCGGTGATGCCAGGCGAGCACCGCCTCCAGCGTCGTGTCGACCGGGGTGAGCATCGTCTTCTTGGGGCGGCGCCGCGCCTTCGCGATCTCGCCGGTCGGCTCCACAGCGGAGATCCGCTCGACGCGGAAGGTGCGCATGGCGCCGGCGGTGCGGCAATGGCCCTGCAGGTAGAGGACCACGCCGGACTGGACGAGCTGCACGGGCTCGACCTCCCGCTCCGTCGTCCGGTCGGAGTGCAGGGCGTGGTAGCGCAGGCGCACCACCCGGTGGCGGGCGACGGCATCCATGAGCACACGCACGGTGTCCTGGTCTGCGTGCACGTCCCAGAAGGAGGTCACGGGCGTCGCAGGTGGCTCGTGGCCCCCTGCTCCCCCGCCGTCGGCGGCGGAGGGCACGACGGCGGCTGCGTCGCCGGGGTCGTCCGTCCCGCCGGTGGAGGGCCTCACCGATGTGGTGGCACCGGTGTGTCCGACGTCGGCGAGCACCTGCCGGATCCGTGCTGCCGCGGTCACGGCGGCGGGAGCGACCTCGTCGTCCGCGTGCGGCATCTGGGCCACCGTGTCCAGGGCGGCGGAGAGGCGGTGTGCCTCGGGCAGGGAGAGGCGGATGGGCGCGGGCAGGTCCACGGCCTGGCGCACCTCGACCACGTCGGACTCGGCATCGACGTCGAACAGCCAGCCCGGGAAGAGGCGCTCGGGCAGGCCGCAGTACTGGAGGTCGCGCAGGTCGGCGTCGAGGGCCTTGGGGCTGAGCTCGAGGCGGTCGGCGAGCTCGACCTTCGTGATGCCGCCGGCGCGGTTGGCCAGGCCCACGATGTCGAGCAGACGGGAGACGCGCTCGCGCTGTCCCTGGCGATAGCGGGACTGGCGTGGTTTAGCGAGCTCCGGGTGCGGCGGCGGGGCGCCGTCGTGGACCTCGGCCACGCGCCTCCAGGCGGCCAACACCTCGGCGACCACGTCCGGATCGGCCGCCGAGGGCTGGACGACGCCCATGAGGCCGCCGCACAGCTGGACGAGGCCGTCGTGGGCGGGACGGTCGGTCTCCCACAGCTCCCAGCCCTCCCCGGGCGCGGCACCGTCCTGCGCGGTGGGCGTGACGGCCTGGCCGCGCAGGCGCACGGAGTGTCCGCGTCCGGGGGCGACCCAGAGCCGGACGCGGTCGCGCAGGCCCTCGCCCTGGCCGAGCAGTCGGTCGCGGATCTCGACGGGGTTCCAGTCGGCGGGGCGGGCCGGGGCGTCGGACCCGGTGCCGGGCAGCTCCTCGGGCCGGCCGATGACGCGGGAGACGCGGAACAGGCGCTCGCCCTGGCGGTCGAGGTCCCATCCGGCGGCGTACCAGGCGCCGCCGATCTCGAGGGCGGACCAGATGCGGACGCGGCGCGGTCGGTCCTGCGGCGAAACGGCCCCGGCGGCAGTGCGGTAGCCGAAGGCGAGCACCTGCTGCTCCACGGCGGCGTCCAGGAACACCTCGAGGTTCGGGGTGAGACGCTGCACCACGCGGGGCAGGCCGAGACCGTCGTCGGCCTCGCCGGCGGACCCGGGGTCCACGAGCAGTCCGACGGCCCGCATCACCTCGGTCTGCAGCCGGGTCTCGCTCCACACCTCGCGGGCGTGGAGCAGGGCGCGGCGCTCGGCCCCGCTGAAGTCGATCTCGGGCAGCAGCAGGGCCGAGGCGTCCACCACGTGGCGGGCGTCGGCATCCTCCGGCTGCTCGAGGGACAGGGGCACACCGATGTCCTCCAGCAGTGCGCGGTCGCGTTGGAAGGCCTTCTCGAAGGCCTCGTCGCCGAGTTCCGCATACCCCTCGACGTGGCGGCGGATCTGCGCGGTGGTGTAGCCGTGCCGCGTGTGGATCAGCAGCATCAGCAGCGCGATCACGCGCTCGCTGGTGCGTCGTTCACGCTCTCCGGGGGTGGAGGTCATCGAACGTGCTCTGCGCCGGTCGTCAGTCGACCGAGACGAGATCGCAGACGAAGATCAGCGTCTCGTTCGGACCGATGGCCGAGCCGGCACCGCGGGCGCCGTAGCCCAGGTGCGGCGGGATCTCGAGACGGCGGCGGCCGCCGACCTTCATGCCGAGCAGCCCCTGGTCCCAGCCGGCGATGACCTGGCCGACGCCGACGGTCAGCGGCAGGGGGGTGCCGCGGTTCCAGGAGGCGTCGAACTCCTCACCGGTGGACCAGGCCACGCCCACGTAGTGGACCTGGACGCGGGACCCGGCCTCGACGGCCTTGCCCGAGCCGGCGATGAGGTCTTCGACGACGAGCTCGGTGGGCGGGGTGTCGCCCGGGAAGTCCACCTCGGGCTTCGTGCGGTCGTAGTTGCGCTGTCCGAATGACATGGGGGTGTTCCTCTTCTCAGGTGACGGGTGTCAGCGGTCCGAGTCCTCGGAGTCGTCCTGCTGGGGCTGGGCCGGAGCCTGGGTGTGCAGGATGTCCACGACGAACAGCAGGTCCTCGTTCTTGCCGATGTTCGGCGGACTGCCGGCCTCGCCGTAGGCCTTCTCGGACGGCACGGAGACCAGCACGCGAGAGCCGACCTTCTGTCCGGCCAGGCCCTCCTTCCAGCCCTCGATGACACCGTCGAGCGAGAAGGTGGCCGGATCGCCGCCCTTTTCCCAGGAGCTGTCGAAGGTCTTGCCCTCGGACCAGGTGACGCCGGTGTACTGGACGGTGACCTGGTCGTGCTCGCCGACCTCCTCGCCCTCGCCCTGGATGAGGGGCTGCACCGTGAGGTCCTTCGGGGCGTCGCCGGAGGGCTTCTGGATCTTCGGGTGGCCGGACTCCTTGTCCACGGTGACCTTCGGGAGGGAGGCGTCGAGGTCGGTGACCTCCTCGCCCTGCGCCTCGGTCGGCAGGATGTCGTTCACGCGGAAGACGTAGAGCGCGGCGGGCATGTCCTGGCCCTGCGGCTGGCCGTCCTCACCCTTCTCGGCCTTCTGTTCGGGGATGTAGTACGCGACCTCCGCGCCCGGGGCGCTGGTGCGCAGCATCCGGTACAGCTCCTGGTTGGCATCCTTCAGGCGCTGGTTGAGCATGACGACCTCGGGACCGGTGGAGAAGTTCTCCCCCATGACCTCTCCGTCCTCCGGGTTCACGGCCACGGTGGAGACGGTGACGAGGTCGCCGTCCTTCGCCGGCTCGCGATCGGAGGTCTTCAGCACGCGGGTGGAGACCTCGTCGGCCTTGATCGGGGTGTCGGCCTGCACCACCGGCTCCTCGCCGTCCGCGGCGGACAGGGACACAGCCTCGAGCTTGTCGGTCTGGCCCACGCCGGTGCCGGCCTCGGCCCGCGTGTAGTCCTCGTCGTCGCCCTCGGCGTCCTTCTCGCCGCCGTCGCCGATCTCGGCGGGGCCGGCGGCCGAGGCCTCGGCGCCGGACGGCGAGTCGCCCTCGGCGGGTGCGTCCTCGCCGGCACAGGCGGTGGCCAGCAGCAGCGCCGCCAGGGACATGGACAGGGCGGTCAGGGGCCTGCGGGAGCGGCCCAGCGGAATGATGGAAGTCATGGACTCCAACATACCCACGGAGTCTGGCCTCAGGCTGGATCCACCACGCCGTCGAACAGCCTCTCCACGGCCGTGGTGGACGTGTCGAAGGGGTCCTTCATGGAGATGACGTGCAGGGGGTGTTCGTTGAGCTTCATCGTGGTCCAGTCCACGGCGTACGCGAGCTGACGCTCGCGGGCCCGGCGGATGAACGCGGCACGCACGGCGGCGCGGGTGCCGGACGGGGGCTCGGTGCGGGCACGCCGGGCCGCGGCAGGGTCGATCACGCGGTCCACGCGGCCGCGCTCGAGCAGCACCTGGAACAGGCCGCGGCCCCGGGCGAGGTCGTGGAACGCCAGGTCGAGCTGCGCCAGCCGGGGCGAGGACCAGTCGAGCCCGTGGCGGGCGCGGTAGTCCTCGAGGAGGCGGAGCTTGATGGCCCAGTCGATCCGGGTGTCGATGCCGCTGGTGTCCTGGGAGCGGACGGCCTCCAGGACCTCCTCCCAGAGGTCCAGGACCTGATCGACGCGGTCGTGGTGGGCCCCGTGACGCTCGACGAACGCGTGGGCGCGCTCGAGGTAGTGCTCCTGGAGCTCGAGTGCCGAGGCGGCCCCGTCGCGCAGCTGAAGCGGGGCGGTGCCGGTGAGGTCGTGGCTGGCCCGGCGGATCGCGAGGGTCGGATGGGGCATCTCCTTGTCCCCGAGAGGCCAGCCGGACTCGATCATGCGGAGCATCAGGTCAGTGGCGCCGAAGCGCAGCAGGTGGGTGTGCTCGGAGAGGTTCGAGTCGCCCACGATCACGTGCAGCCGGCGGTAGCGGGAGGCGTCGGCGTGGGGCTCGTCGCGGGTGTTGATGATCGGCCGGGACCGGGTGGTGGAGGAGGACACGCCCTCCTGCACGAAGTCGGCACGCTGCGAGAAGGCGTAGTGGGCCTGCCCCTGGCCCTCCGGCCACACGCCGGCGGGCACCACGCGGCCGGCGCCGACGAGGATCTGCCGGGACACGAGGAACGGCACGAGCGCCTCGGTGAGGCGCCGGTACTCACTGCGGCGGCGCAACAGGTAGTTCTCGTGGGAGCCGTAGGAGCTGCCGGCCGAGTCGGCGTTGTTCCGGTAGAGGTACACCGAGCCCTCGATGCCGTCGGCGTGCATGCGCTCCTCGGCCTGGGCGATCAGCTCCCGCATGATCTCGTCGCCGGCGGCGTCCGAGGCGAGCAGCTCGTCGATCGTGGAGCACTCGGCGGTGGCGTACTCGGGGTGTGAGCCCACGTCGAGGTAGAGGCGTGAGCCGTTCTCCACGAACACGTTGGAGGAGCGGCCCCACTCCACGACGGGGCGGAAGAGGTACCGGGCGACCTCCTCGGGACTCAGGCGACGTCCCTCAGGGTGCCAGTGCTGCACCCCGTACTCGGTCTCGAGCCCGAAGATGCGGCGGTCGTTCACTGGCCGCCCTTCTGCACGAAGCCCTTGACGAACTCCTCGGCGTTGGCCTCGAGGACGGTGTCGATCTCGTCCAGCAGCCCGTCCAGGTCGGCACTGGGCGCGGTGGAGGACTGCTGGGCCTGCTGCTGCAGGCCGGCGTCCTCGCCGCCGTCGCCGCCGCCCTGCTTCTGGTGGTGGATGCGCTCCTGGGCCATGGGGTCCTCCTCTGGCGTGGGGTGAGGGTCTGGTCCGAGCCTACGCGCTCAGAACGCGCCCGTCAGGGCCGTGAGCGTGCGCATCAGCTCGGCCGCGTCGGGGGTGCGGCCGTCCTCGCCCCACCATCCGGGCAGGTCGGCGGCCCGGCCCCGCAGCGGCTCGACCAGCGGCACCCGGTGCAGGCGGTCGCCCTCCTGGGGGCGCAGCAGCACGTTGTCCCAGGCGGCGCCCACCACCTGGCGCGCATGCCGGGAGACCAGGCCGCCGCGGAGCCAGGCACGGGTGGTCGTCGGCGCAGTCCCGACGGCGGCCCGCACCTCGTCCTCGTCCGCCAGCACCCGCAGATGGCCGGCTGTGACCAGCCGCCGGTGCAGGGAGCGGGAGGGGGCCAGGTCCGTGTACTGCAGGTCGAGCATGCCCAGGCGGGGGTCGGACCAGTCCGAGCCTGTGCGGGCGCGCATGCCCTCGAGCAGGCGCAGCTTGGCGGCCCAGTCGGCCCGGTCGGCCAGGGACAGGGGATCCGCGGCGGCGTCGTCGAGGTCCTGCCGCCAGGCCGCGAGCACCTCGGCGGTGGCCGCGTCATCCACGCCGTGGGCGGCACAGTGGGCCTCGGCGGCATCGAGGTAGGCCCGGAGGATGTCGATGCCGGTGAGCGACGCACGGTGGCGGGTGCCGTCGTCGTGCACCACGGCGGCGGGCACCGCCGCCTGCAGGGACGGGTCCCGGCTGATGGTCTGGAGGGCGGCCACCGGATCCTCGAGCTCGATGCGCGGGGCGGTGCCGGCCTCGGCCAGGGCGAGCACCAGGGCGGTCATGCCCATCCGCAGCCAGGTGGCGTGCTGGGACAGGGTGGCGTCGCCGATGATCACGTGCAGGCGCCGGTAGGCGTCGTGGACGGCGTGCGGCTCGTCGCGGGTGTTGACGATGGGCCGGTGGATGGTGGTCTCCAGCCCCACCTGCTCCTCGAAGTAGTCGGCGCGCTGGGACAGCTGGAAGCCGGGCGTGGACCCGTCCGGGCCGATGCCCACGCGGCCGGCACCGACGAGCACCTGGCGGGCGGTGAAGAACGGCAGCAGGACGGCGGTGAGCTCGTCGAAGTCCAGGGCGCGGGCCACGAGGTAGTTCTCGTGCGCGCCGTAGGAGGCGCCCTTGCCGTCCACGTTGTTCTTGTAGATCCGCACCTCGGGGCTGCCCTCGCCGGCGGCGATGTGGTCCGCCGCGTCCTGGGCCACCAGGTCTCCGGCGGCGTCCCAGACCATGGCGTCGCGGGGGGTGGTGGTCTCCGGCGAGGAGTACTCGGGATGGGCGTGGTCCACGTACCAGCGGGCACCGTTGGCCAGGACGGTGTTCACGAGCAGGTGGATCGGCTCGCCGTCCTGGCCCGTGATGGCCTCGTCGGTGAGCTGGGACGGATGGGCGGCCGAGCGGGGCATGCGCCAGCCGCGGGCGTCCACCAGCGGGGACTCGGCCGAGTAGTCCCATTCGGTGCCGGCCACCGGCGTGCCGGCTCGGGTGGCCATGTCCGCGTAGGCGTTCACCAGCTCGAGGGAGAGCACGGTGTGGTGGGCCTGCGGGTTGGCCGGGGCGTGGATGCCGAACTCGGTCTCGGTCCCCATGACGCGCCGGACACCCCAGCCGGCGGCGTCGCGGCCGTTCGGCGGCTCCTCCAGTCCGGAGGGCATGGTGTCCGGGAACAGCGGGCGCTGGCCCCGGAAGGCCGGGAACACGCGGGACGGCGCCGGGGTCGTCGGCTGCACCGGGCTCATGCTCCCGCCTCCCGGGCGACGCCGCCGGAGGAGGATCCGGTCAGCATGGTCAGGCCCGTCAGGTGCGGGCCGCGCCAGCCGGAGGTGCGGGCCCACTCTGCCGGGGAGACGGTGGCGAGCAGGTCGGCCTGATCCGCCAGCACGCCGTCCACAGCCTTCAGCAGGTGCACGGCGCGCACCCCGCGGGCGGCGGGGTCCTCGCCAGCGGCGAGCAGGTCCCGGACGGCGTGGCGCTTTGCCCGGTCCACCACGTCCGCCACCACGGCGCCGGAGACCAGGTCCGCCAGGTAGAGGACGGCGGTGCCGCCGGCGGCGTCCGTGAGCTCGGCCAGGGCCGTGCGCGGGCTGCGCTCGTAGAGGGCGTCCATGGTGCGCTCGATCAGGTCGGCACGTGCCTGCTCGGCGGAGCCGGCGTCCTCCACCTCCTCGTCGTGCAGCGGGATGGCCGCGGTGAGGTGCTTGCCCATGATCTCGGCGGCGCCGGTGCGGTCCGGGCGGTCGATGCGGACCTTGACGTCCAGGCGGCCGGGACGCAGCACGGCCGGGTCGATCATGTCCTCACGGTTCGAGGCGCCGATGACGATCACGTTCCCCAGGGACTCGACGCCGTCGATCTCCGCGAGCAGCTGCGGCACGATCGTCGTCTCCACGTCCGAGGAGACGCCGGAGCCGCGGGTGCGGAACAGGGACTCCATCTCGTCGAAGAACACCACCACCGGCGCCCCCGCGGAGGCCTTCTCCCGGGCCCGCTCGAAGATGATGCGGATGTGGCGCTCGGTCTCGCCCACATACTTGTTCAGCAGCTCCGGCCCCTTGATGTTGAGGAACACGGCCGGCTGCTGCGCGGTGGAGCGGGCAGACAGCGAGGAGGCGACGGCCTTGGCCAGCATGGTCTTGCCGGTGCCGGGCGGGCCGTAGAGCATGATGCCCTTCGGCGCCCGCAGGCCGTGCTCGGCGTAGAGCCCGGGGTGCAGGAACGGGACCTCCACCGCCTCCCGGATGCGCTCGATCTGGGCGCCGAGACCGCCGATGTCCGCGAAGGAGACGTCCGGGGTCTGTTCCAGCAGGACGTCCTCCACCTCGGAGAGCACCACGGTCTGCAGGGCCCACTCCTGGCGGGGGTCCACGGTGACGGCGTCGCCGTGGCGCAGGTCCGCCTCCGCCAGGGCCGGGCTGCGACGCACCACGCGCTCCTCGTCCGCGGCGCCGGCCACCACCAGGTCGCCGGAGTCCAGGACCTCCTTGACGCGCAGGATCTGCCCCGCACGCACCGAATCGGCGATGCCCACGACGGACTGGGTCTCGTCCAGCAGCACCTCCGAGCCCGGCACCAGCTTCGTGGCGTCCAGCAGCGGGGAGACGGCCACACGCATGCGGCGGCCGTTGAGCACCACGTCCGCTCCCCCGCGCACCACCGCGGCGGACTCCACGCCCTCGCGCGGCTGTCGGGGCAGGTGGACCTGTTCCAGCAGGGCGTAGAGGAACGGCGGGCGCGTGGTGGCCTCAAGGGCGTCCTTGAGGGTGGTGATCTCCTCACGGGTGTCCTCGAGCAGCTCGACCATGCGCCTGTTGTTGCGGCCCGCGGTCTGCAGCTGGGCCTCGGCGGCACGGCGCAGCTCAGACTGCTTCGAGGCGTGACGCTGCGCGGACTCCAGCTGCAGGCGCAGCCGCTCCGCGGTGCCCTGCGCGTCGGCGAGCATGCGGCCGAGCTCGACCGCGCGCTCCTCGGCGGTGCCGGTGGTGGGGTCGTTCTGACTCATCGGTCCTCCTCGTGGGCTGAGGTGGGGGCTCAGGCAGGGTTGCCGTGCCCGTCCACACCCTGCTCGGCCTCGGCGGCACGGCGGGCGGTGAGACGGGCCTCCTTGAGGTTCTTGCGGGCCTTCTTGTCCGTGACCACGCGCTCGCCGAGGGCCTGGGGCGTCCAGCGGGACTCGTCCGAGGGAGTCCAGGCCTCCACGTCCTCGTCCTTGAACTCGGAGACCTTCAGGCGGCGCTTCATCCTCAGCGCCTCCTGCCCGGAAGCCAGGCGACGGGCCGTGAGCAGGAACCCGGTGTGGGCCACCATGCGGTGGTCCGGGCGCACGGCCAGACCGTCCAGGTGCCAGCCGCGCACGAGAGTCTCGTTCGCCTCGATCTGGGTGAACTTCCCGGACTCGCGGATCGCCTCGGCCACGCGGGAGAGCTGGGTGGCGGTGGCCACGTAGGTGAGCCACACGCCGCCGGGGGCCAGGACGGTGGCGACGGCATCCACGCACTCCCAGGGGGCGAGCATGT
This sequence comes from Micrococcus sp. HMSC067E09, assembly GCF_001812555.1. Lineage (NCBI taxonomy): Bacteria > Bacillati > Actinomycetota > Actinomycetes > Micrococcales > Micrococcaceae > Micrococcus > Micrococcus sp. HMSC067E09. The sequence goes on from NZ_KV809403.1 coordinate 22,461, forward strand.
CCAGGACCACGCGGTCCACGGAGTGCGGCTCGTGCACCTGGAGCATCTTCTCCTGGGCGTCTCCGACGTGGATGGACCAGGCCGGGTGCGCGGCACCGAAGAAGGACCCCACGTTGGCACGGGCGATCTCGGCGAAGTCCTCGCGGCGCTCGTAGGAGTGCAGCCGGCCTGCGTCGCCGATCGCACGCAGCAGGGACATGGACAGGGCACCGGAGCCGACCCCGGCCTCCACCACCACCGCGCCCGGGAAGATGTCCGCCTGCTGCACGATCTGCCCGGCATCCTTGGGGTACACCACCGTGGCCCCGCGCGGCATGGAGAGCACGAAGTCGTTCAGCAGGGGGCGGAGCACCTGGTAGTCGTGGCCCGAGCTGTTCTGCACCACCACGCCCTCCGGACCGCCGATCAGGTCGTCGTGCCGCAGCACGCCCTGGTAGCTGTGGAACTGCCCTCCCGGGATGAGGGTGATCGTGTTCAGCCGGCCCTTGGCGTCCTTGATCTGCACCCGCTGTCCGGCGCGCAGGGGCCCGCGGCGGGCGCTCACGCCGGTGGGGGCGGGCGTGGGGGTCTGCTCGGTCACTTCGGTGTTCTCCTTCGGTGCCTCGGCGGGCTGTGCTCGAGGGCGTTCAGGACGGCGGCGCGCGGAAGGATGCCCAGCACACGGCCGTCGGTGCGGACGACCGCCCACACCGCAGTGTCCGTGGCGGCGAGACGGTCGATCAAGTCGGGTCCGGACTCCGGATCGGTGCCCAGACGGAGCACCGCGGAGGCCGGGAGGGCGGCGGCGACCGCCGTGGCGGGGGTCAGTGCCCGCCGTGCCTGCGGCACGCGCCGCACGGCCTGGACGTCGACGACGGCCGGTGCGGCCGTCGTCGTGCCCTCGCCGACCGCCGGCTCCAGCACGACGGCGGTGCCCCCGGTCCGCAGCGCGGCCTCGGCGTCCGCCACGGTGGCGTCCGGGGCGAGGAGGACGGCCGGGAGCATCAGGTCCCCGACGGTGATGCGGGCGGCGCGGTCCTGCCAGCGTGCGGAGGCGATCGCTGCGTCCGCGCCACGGTACAGGCTCACGCCCACCAGGACCGTGAGGGCCACGACACCGAGGCCGGGGCGGGCGTCCGTCAGCAGCGGGACGGCGATCCCGCCGAGGACCAGGCCGGTGGCGAGGACACGACCGGCCCAGCCGGCGGCCACGGTGCCGCGGGGCCGGGAGCCGGTGGCGGCCCAGACCGCCGACTCGATCATGCGGCCGCCGTCCAGCGGCAGGCCGGGCAGGACGTTGAAGGCGGCCAGCAACAGGTTCGCGGTGGCCGCCATCGACAGCAGCAGCGCCGTGACGGTGCCCGGGGCCGCGAGGGTGCCGGCGGCGTGGGCGAGGCCGGCGAGCACGAGGTTGGCCGCGGGGCCCGCCAGTGCGGTGAGCACGGAGCCGAGCGGCCGGTCCACGGCGCGGACGAACTGGGTGTGCCCGCCCCAGCCGGACAGTTCGATCGCCTCCGGCCGGGAGCCGTGGGCGGCACCGACGGCGGCGTGCGCGAGCTCGTGGATCAGCACGGAGACGGCCAGGACGAGCACATAGCCGCCGGCGACGGCGTAGGCGGCCCAGCCCAGCGACGGGTCCGCCCGCTGCAGGGAGGGCCCGAAGATCACCAGCACGGCGGCGCCGATGAGCAGCCACGCCCAGCCGACGACGATGGGGGCTCCGCCCAGGCTGCCCAGGCGCAGGCCCGCGGAGGTACCGGTCACGAGGAATCCGCCGCGGATCCGGCGGCGGCGCCCGGCAGGACGGCGGCGAGATCGGCGACCGTGCGGCCCGCCAGGGTGTCCCACCGGACGGTGGCCGCGTCCGGATCCAGGGGCAGCACGCTGGGCACGCCGACGGTGGTCAGACCGGCGGCCATGGCGGCGCGGACGCCCACCGGCGAGTCCTCCACCGCCACGCAGCGGGCAGGGTCGAGGTCCCGGTGGCGCGCCCGCAGACGGGACAGGGCGAGGGTGTAGGCCTCGGGGTCGGGCTTGCCGCGGGAGACCTCGTCGCCGGTGACGGACAGCTCCAGCACCCCGGCGGGGGCGACGTCCAGCAGGGTCTGTGCCAACGGGGCATGGGACATGGTCACCAGGGCGCAGGGGACACCGGCTTCGCCGAGCTCGACGAGCAGCTGACGGGCACCGGGGCGCCAGGGGGTGTCCGCCGCAACGCCGCGAGCGACCTCCTCCATGGTCACCGCGATGATCTCCTCCTCCGGCAGGTCGAGGCCGGCGGCCTGCAGTCGGCGGGCGCCGACGTCCAGGGCCTGGCCGACGAGCGAGGCGGCCAGCTCGTCGGTCCAGGTGCCGCCGTGCGCGGCGACGAGGCGCCGCTGCACGCCGTTCCACAGCGGCTCGGTGTCCACGAGGGTGCCGTCCATGTCCCAGAGGACGGCGTCCGGCAGGGCGTTCCGGTGGGAGGCGGAGGGCATGAGCCCATCCTAGGTGTACCCGGCCATCACGTTG
>NZ_KV809404.1:0-21907 GCF_001812555.1 Micrococcus sp. HMSC067E09
GGGGGGGGACGCTCTCCCGTCAGCCGAGGATCAGCGGTTCAGGAAGTCCTCGACCGAGGGAACCACCGCACGGGAGTCCAGCAGCTCGCGCTGCATGGCGGCCTCGGTGATGCGGTTGGCGGCCTTGACGGCCTCGGTGCGCATCGTGATCTTGATGTCGTTCTTGTGGGTCGGGGTGCCGGCCACCTGGTGGGCCTCGGTGTCCATCGGCAGCGGCAGGGCCTCGCAGAGCGTGTACTCATCCGGCATCTCACCGGTCAGGAAGTACTCGCGCACCGGGGCGTCCACACACTCGGAACCGTACGGGAAGACGCCGTGCGAGCCCTCGTTGTCCACGGAGATCAGCGAGGTGTTGCGCAGCACGCCGGCGGCGCGGTGGCCGCCCTCATACGGGGTGGCGGCGTCCAGCTCCGTCTGGATGATGACGGCGTCCTGGGCCTTGGCACCACCCGGCTGCTTCGGCATGGAGGTCTGGGCGGGCCAGTACATGCACTCGGACGGGCCCATCATGACGCCGATCCACGGGGACTTGCGGATCAGGTCCTTGACCCACGAGGTCCAGTAGCCCTTCGACTGGTTCCACTGGCCGTCCTGGCAGCGGATGGCGGAGAAGGTGCCGGAGAAGGTCACCTGATCGCCGGTCTTCACGGCCTCGGCGATGCGGCCGCGGTTCTCCACGGACTCCATGCCCCGGGCGGCGAAGCGGTCGAAGGCCGCCACCTGGTCGGCCGGCATCTCCGCGCGCGCCCGGGCGACGACCTCCTCGAGCTGGGCCTTCGCCTCCTCCGGGGTCTCCGCCTCGGCCTCCTCGGCGGAGATCTGCAGGAACATGCGGATCATCATGCCGGCGAACGGGTAGTCGGCGGTGTTGTACATCGCCGGGAGGATGAACGAGCCGGCGACCAGCTGGCCGAGCATCGAGCGGGTGCCGCCGGCGGCCTCCCACTGCTCGCGGATCTCCATCGCGTCGGTGCCCAGGCCGAACTCGTCGTCATGGCGGGCCATCCACGGGAGCATCATGTCCTGGAACTGGCGGTCGCGGGAGCGCGGCTGCAGGTCCCAGGTGGTCTGGAGGCCGTCACGGGAGACGTCCACGGCGGAGTCCAGCAGGAAGCGGTGGGCGCGCTGCGGGAACTCGCGCTGGTACCAGGAGCCCAGCCAGGTGCCGTAGGAGTAGCCGATGTAGGACAGCTGCTCCTCGCCGAACAGGGCGCGGATGAAGTCCATGTCATACACGGTCTGCTCGGTGGTGATGTACGGGGTGAGCGGGTTCTCGAGGCAGGCCTCGGTCTGGGCCTTCTGGTCCTCCCAGATGTCCGCGTCCGGGTCCGGGGTGTACGTGCACTCCAGCGGAGTGGACTCGCCCACGCCTCGCGGATCGAAGCCGATGAAGTCGTAGGACTCCGCCAGCTCGGGGGCGCGTTCGGCCATGGCCGGACCCCAGGGCAGGCCGGAGCCGCCCGGGCCGCCCGGGTTCACGAGGGCGATGCCCTGGCGGTTCGGGTTGCCCTTCGAGGTCTCGGTCTTGGCGACCCGCAGGGTGATGGTGTTGCCGTCGGTCGGGTTGTGCCAGTCCCGCGGCACGGTCACGTCCGCGCAGGCGGTGCCCGGGATGGCGCCGAAGCGCTCGTTGAGGGACTCCGAGCCGAAGTCGCAGTCCTCCCAGTTCAGCTCCTGGTCCAGCAGGTGCGCGCCGAGGACGCCGGCGTCGTTCACCTGGTTGCCCTTGCCGTTGTTCCCGTTGCCGTTGTTGCCGGTGCCGGGTGCGGCGCTCGCCGGGGCGACGCCTCCCAGGCCCAGGGCGGCGACCGCCGCCACGGCCGCCGAGATCTTCATGTAGCGCGACTTCTTCAGGCTCATGCCCATCGTCCTCATCTGTCGTGTTGTGTTGCCGGGAGTGACACAGGCTTCCCCCTCAGACAGTCTGTGTGTGCGCCACATTACAGATCGACGCGAACTGAATGTGGCGGGAATCACCCCTGGGCCGTGGTTCCACGGTGCCAGTGCATGGATATTCGACGCCTGACCAGGGCTGTCGGGGCGGTGTGCAACCAGCCGGAGGGCGGTGTGCAACCAGCCGGTCACAGTGTGTCGCGGGGTGGACAGCCGTCGTCAGGCCAGGCGCGAGGTCGCCTCCAGCAGCCGTGCCCGCAGAGCCTGGCCGCGGGCTGCGAACTCGCGCTGGCGTCGCGCGTACTCGGCCCGGCCCGCGGGCGTCTCGATGCGGATCGGCTCGAAGCCCCAGTCCACGAGGTCGTAGGGCGAGGCCTTCATGTCCATCTCCCGGATCTCCCAGGCCAGCTCGAAGCAGTCCGCTGCGAGCTCCGAGGGGACCGCCGGCGTGAGTTTGCCGGCCCACTTGTGGAGGTCCATGTTGCCGTGCAGGCATCCGGGCTGCTCCATGTCCCGCATCGTCTGGCGGGTCGGCTGCTCCTCGTTCAGGGTGCGGGCCTCGGGGGCGAAGAAGCGGAAGGCGTCGAAGTGCGTGCAGCGGATCCGCTGGCCCTCCACCACGGCGTTCGTACCCTTGGTGCCGAGGCGCAGGGGCACGGTCGAGTGGCGCACCCCGTGGACCTCGGAGCGATAGGCCATGGCCCACTCGTGGAGGCCGAAGCAGCCGAGGCGGGCCTCACGGCCCGCGGTGCGGCCGAGCAGGTCGCGGATGAAGGCGATCCCCGTGGCGCGGTCCGCGGCGAAGGTCTCCTGGTCCACGGTCCAGCCGCCCTCCGGGGCGTCAGGGTGCTCGCCGGGGGCGACGCGGCGGTAGTGCGTCCACCTGGTCCGCGGGGCCTGCGCGAACTCCTCGGCCTCGGCCGCCGCGGCCGAGCCGGCCGAGTCGTCGGCGAGGATGACGCCCAGCCCCGGGTGCCAGCGCTGCAGTGAGCCTGCGGACTGGCTGTAGTACGTGAAGAGGAAGTCGTACACGGGGTGGCGCAGGCCGTCGTTGTGCAGTGCCATGAGCGGATCGGTGCGCTCGGCGATGCGGGCCCGATGCGCCCGGGCGGCGGCGCGCCACTGGGCGGCGGACAGGACGACGTCGGCCTGCTGGGGTGTGGCAGGGCGGCGGTGGAGGTCAGAGGGGGAGTGCATGACTCCGCCCATTCTTCCCGAATCGCGGGTCCGAGCCGGCTCTCTCCGGACGTCCGGCCCCCGCTGTGTGGCGCGTTCAGATCACATTCAGGTAACGGTCCTGATGTCCAGGGCTTACCCAGGCTAGATTTGCACTCGCGTGTATGGCCTGGATCACGCCCTGAGGGGAAACAAGGGCGCCAGTCGCCGCACCCGCACCGCCCGCCCGGTCCCGGGCGGGGAATCCACATCATTGGTGAGGAAAGGCGAGGTTATGTCTGATAACCCCCAGCGCACCCGGAGGTTCCGGGCCCTGGCCGCCGCCGTCGCCGGTGCCGGCCTGGTCGTGGCGCCCATCGCGGGCGCTCCGGCCATGGCGGCCCCGAACGACGTGCAGGCCAGCTCGACCACCGGCGTGCCGACGATCTCGGACAAGTACGAGGCCGGTCGTTACTTCGTGGTCCTCAAGGACCAGCCCTCGGTGACCTACACCGGCGGCACCGCCGGCTTCGAGGCCACCGCCACGGGCAAGGGCAAGCCGTTCGACGCGAACCGCCCGTCCGTGGCCAAGTACGAGCAGCACCTGGCCATGCGTCAGGAGGCCGTCGCCAAGGGCGCCGGCGTCAAGACGCAGATGAAGTTCAAGCGTGCGCTCAACGCGTTCGTCGCCGAGCTGACCCCGGCCCAGGCCATGCAGCTGGCGAAGGACGACCGCGTCCTCGGCATCGCCAAGGACGAGCAGAACGCTCCGGACTACTCGTCCACCGAGTTCCTGGGCCTGCCCGGTTCCAAGGGCGCCTGGAACAGCACCTACGGCGGTGCGGCGCAGGCCGGCAAGGGCGTCGTGGTCGGCGTCATCGACTCCGGCATCTACCCGGACCAGCCGTTCGTGTCCGGCGAGCCGGTCAAGCCGCTGTCCGGCACCCCGAAGGTCGGCGAGCCGTACAAGACGGCCGACGGGCGCACCGCCATGCTCAAGGCCGACGGCACCACCGCCTACGCCGACTGTGAGACCGGCCCGGACTTCCCCGCCGAGTCCTGCAACGACAAGATCCTGGGCGCGTACGCGTTCTCCGAGGACTTCGAGGCCTTCGTGCCCGCCGAGAACCGTCACCCGTCCGAGCGTATCTCGCCGCTGGGCGTGTTCTCGCACGGCACCCACGTGGCCACCACGATCCTCGGCAACCACGGCACCGAGCAGATCATGAACGACGAGTCCTACGGCGAGGGCTCCGGCGTGGCTCCGGAAGCCAAGCTGATCTCCTACAAGATCTGCTGGGAGGACAACGACCCGAACACCGGCGGCTGCTACACCTCCGCCTCCGTGGCCGCCATCGAGCAGGCGATCGCCAACAACGTGGACGTGCTCAACTACTCGATCTCCGGCAACAACAACTCGATCGTGGATCCGGTGGCCATGGCCTTCCGCTCCGCGGCCGAGGCCGGCATCTTCGTGGCTGCCTCCGCCGGCAACTCCGGCCCGGGCCCGAACACGGTCAACCACTCCTCCCCGTGGCTCACCACGGTCGCCGCCCAGACGTTCTCCAACGAGCTGACCGGCACCATCGAGTTCGAGGACGGCACCAAGGTCCGCGGCGCCTCCGCCGCCACCTCTGAGGCCGGTCCGGCCGAGGTCGTGCTCGCCTCCGAGGTCGCCGCCGGCTCCGACGAGAAGGCCGCGCGCCTCTGCGTGCCGGGCGGACTCTCCGACGAGGCCGCCGGCAAGATCGTGGTCTGCGAGCGCGGCGAAATCGCGCGCGTGGACAAGTCTGCGGCCGTGGCGGAGGCCGGCGGCGTCGGCATGATCCTGGTCAACATGACCGAGGGCTCGCTGGACGCGGACCTGCACTCCGTGCCGACCGTCCACACCAACGACACCTCCGTGATCGACAAGGTGCGTGACAAGGACATCAAGGCCACCATCGTCCCTGAGGACACCACCGGCCTGCCGGAGGAGCCGCTGCCGCAGGTCGCCGGCTTCTCCTCGCGCGGCCCGTCCAACGCGGAGAACCAGGAGTTCCTGAAGCCGGACGTGGGCGCCCCGGGCGTCGCCGTCCTGGCCGGCGTCTCCGCCCTGGACCCGGACTACGGCGGAGACACCTTCGGCCTGATGTCCGGCACCTCCATGGCCTCGCCGAACGTGGCGGGCATGGGAGCCCTGCTGGCCGGCAAGCACACCGACTGGTCCCCGATGGCCATCAAGTCCGCCCTGATGACCACCGCCGACCCGGTGAAGAACTCCGACGGTTCGGACAACCAGGACAACTTCGCCACCGGCGCCGGCTCCGCCAACCCGAAGGCCGCCGCGGCCCCGGGCCTGGTGTACGAGTCCGACGCCAAGCAGTGGGACTCCCTGCTGTTCGGCGACATCGCCGGCCGTGACGTCAACGTCCCGTCCGTCGTGGTCCCGGACGTGGTGGGCTCCACTGAGGTGAAGCGCACCGTGACCGCCACCCAGGCAGGCACCTGGAAGTTCACCTCAGACGTTCCGGGCTTCGAGATCAAGGCCTCCCCGTCGACCGTGACCCTCGCCAAGGGGCAGTCGGCCGAGGTCACCCTGACGATCTCGCGCACCGACGCCGAGCTGGACACCTGGACCCACGGCTCCATGTCCTGGGAGCGCCCGGCCGCCCAGTCGGTGACCTCCCCGGTCACCCTGAAGGCCAAGGCCGCCTCGGTCACCGCCGAGAACGGCACCGCCGACATCGTCGACGAGGGCGCCTCCGGTTCCCACGACGTGGAGGTCAAGGCCGGCATCACCGGCGAGCTGACCCCGACCATCGCGGGTCTGAACCAGAGCGAGTCCGAGGCCATCACCAAGAAGCCGGGCGGTGAGCTCGATGTCGCGGAGAACGAGTCGACCGCCATCCGTGAGGTGAACGTGGCGGAGGGCGTGGAGTCCTTCTCCGTCGCCATCAACTCCGGCCGTGCCGGCTCCGACTGGGACCTGTTCGTCTTCACCCCGTCCGGCCAGCTCATCGAGCGGGCCACCGCTGCGGAGTCCGAGGACGTCACCATCAACTCCCCGGCGGCCGGTCAGTACATCGTCATCGCGCACCTGTACAGCACCGACGACGGATCCAGCGACGACGCCACCCTGGAGACCCTCCAGCTGACCGCCGACGCCGGCAACCTGACCGTGGACCCGAACCCGGTCCCGGTCGTGAAGGGCCAGACCACCAAGACCACCGTCTCCTGGTCCGGCCTGACCGAGGGCACCTGGCGCGGTGTGATCACCTGGGCTCCGGGTGTGACCTCCAACGTCACCATCACCGTGGGTGAGGGCGGCGGCCAGCCGGGCGACCCCGAGGTCTGCGACGTCGAGGACTTCTCGGACAACCCGGAGGGCTCGCAGTTCTACGGAGCCGTGCGCTGGATGCAGTGTGCGGAGATCACCTCCGGCTATGTCGACGGCACGTACAAGAAGCACCGCGACATCACCCGTGGTGAGTCCATTGCCTTCCTGTACCGCTACATCAAGCCGGAGCACACTGCTCCCGCCACCTCGCCGTTCTCTGACCTCTCCACGCGCTTCACGCACTACGAGGCCATCACCTGGGCGGCCCAGGCCGGCGTGACCACCGGCTACCTGGACGGCACCTTCCGTCCGAAGCGCGACGTGAGCCGCGGCGAGTTCGCCTCGTTCATGTACCGCGCCGCCGGTGAGCCGGAGTACACCGCCCCGGCCGAGTCCCCGTACACGGACGTGCTTCCGGGCTCGACCCACTACAAGGCGATCGCCTGGCTGCATGACCAGGGCATCGTGGAGGGATACGGTGACGGCACCTTCCGTCCGGGCACCGACATCTCCCGCGGTGAGGTCGCCGTGATCATGGAGCGCTTCGACGGCACCCGCTGATCACAGTTCGGATCACCCGGTGATCTGACCTGACGCAGAGGGCCCCGCACCGGCAACGGTGCGGGGCCCTCCTGCATGTCCGGGAGCGGCACTCCCTAGAATCCTGTCCATGCCCTCGCACGCCGCCCCTGCGCCCTCCGCACCGTTCACGCGCCGTCAGGGACTCTTCGCCGTGAGCCTGACGGGTGTCGCCGGCTTCGTGGACGGGCTGGCCTTCATCCATCTCGGCGGCTACTTCGTCTCCTTCATGTCCGGCAACTCGTCCCGCGCCGGTGCGGATCTGGCCGAGGGGTTCGTGGAGGGCTGGGCGAAGGCGATGGGCCTCGTGGCAGCCTTCGTGGTCGGCGTGATGCTCTCCTCGCATGTGCTGGGCCGCCGACGCCGTCAGCATCGGACGCCGGAGGACGGCCCACAGCTGCCCGCAGTGGCCCTCACCCTCGGCATCCTCGTGGTCGCCGCGCTGCTGGCCGTCGTGGTCGACGTCGCCCCCGAGCCGCTCGCGGGTGCCGCCGACGTCGTGGCCCCGCCGATCATGGCCGCTGCCATGGGTGCCGTGAACGGCACCTTCACCCGCGGGGGAGAGGTGACGGTCGGCCTCACCTACATGACCGGCACCCTGGTGAAGGTGGGACAGCACCTGGTCGCCGCGTTCTCCGGCGGCAGTCGCACGCTGTGGCTGCACTACCTGGGGCTGTGGGCGGCGATCGCCCTGGGCTCCATCCTCGGAGCGGTGGCCTACCTGCAGGTCGGTCTGCAGGCCCTGTGGTTCGCGGTGGCCTCGCTCGCCCTCTCCCTCGCCCTGGCACAACGACGACGGCGACGCGCCTGAGCAGGGTGCGGAGGCGTCACGCCGGCGTCCGGCGACCCGCTCAGCGGCCGGTGCCGCCGTACACGGTGGCCTCCACGTCCGTGTCCATGCCGAAGGCCGAGTGGATGGCCCTCACGGCGGTGTCCAGCTTGTCCTCGCCGGTCACCACGGAGATGCGGATCTCCGAGGTGGAGATCATGTCCACATTCACGCCGGCCTCGTGCAGGGCCTTGAAGAAGGTCGCGGAGATGCCCGGGTTCGAGCGCATGCCAGCGCCGATCAGGGAGAGCTTGCCGATGGCCTCGTTATAGACGATGTCCTCGAAGCCGACCCGCTCCTGGGCGGCGCGCAGGGCCTCGCGGGCCTCCTTGCCCTCCACGATCGGCAGGGTGAAGGAGATGTCCGTGCGGCCGGTGCCCTCGCGGGAGACGTTCTGCACGATCATGTCCACGTTCGCGTTGGCCTCGGCGATCACCGCGAAGATCTCGGCGGCCTTGCCCGGGATGTCCGGGACGCCGACGACGGTGACCTTGGCCTCGGAGCGGTCGTGGGCGACGCCGGAGACGATCGGCTGTTCCATGGGTTCGCCTTCCTTGATGGTGATGGTGTCCTCGGGGTCGGGGATCACCCAGGTCCCCTCGTGCTGGGAGAAGGAGGAGCGCACGTGCAGCGGCACGCCGAAGCGTCGGGCGTACTCCACGGAGCGCAGGTGCAGGATCTTGGAGCCGGACGCGGCCATCTCGAGCATCTCCTCGGAGGAGATCCGGTCGATCTTCTTCGCGGAGGGGACCACGCGCGGGTCGGCGGTGTAGACGCCGTCCACGTCCGTGTAGATCTCGCAGACGTCGGCCTTCAGTGCGGCGGCCAGTGCCACGGCGGTGGTGTCCGAGCCGCCCCGGCCCATGGTGGTGATGTCCCGGGACTCCGGGCTCATGCCCTGGAATCCTGCGACGATCGCCACGTGGTCCGTGTCCAGGGCGGTCTTCACGCGGTCCGGATTCACCGAGATGATGCGGGCACGGCCGTAGCTGGTGTCCGTCATCATGCCGGCCTGGGAGCCGGTGTAGGACCGGGCCTGGGAGCCCTCGGCGTGGATCGCCATGGCCAGCAGCGCCATCGAGATGCGCTCGCCGGCGGACAGGAGGATGTCCATCTCGCGGGCGGGGGCGTCGTCGGTGAGCTCGGCGGCGAGGTCGAGGAGCTCGTCCGTGGTGTCGCCCATCGCGGAGACCACCACGCACACCTGGTGTCCGGCGCGCTGGGTCTCCACCACGCGCTTGGCCACACGCGTGATGCCGGCGGCGTCCGAGACGGACGAGCCGCCGAACTTCTGCACGATCAGACTCATGGTGTCCTGCCCTTGCGGTTCGGGGTCGGTGAAGCCGGGAACCGGTCCGTGCCCGCACACCGGAAGGGGTGTGGAGCCCATGCTGACCGGGGCCGTCCGGGGTCATCGTAGGCACGGTGCCGGGGCAGGTCCGACATGTGAGGTCGAATGTGTCCAGCCGGTGGACGCCGGAGGCCCGGCCCGCCTCCAGCTCAGACCTGAGACTGATGTGGGCCCGGGCTGGAAGGTGTCATCATGAGTCCATGACACAGATCACCTCGGCCTCGATCCCGGAGGTCCCGCAGCGGCGGGAACCCGGCGGGATCGACGCACACGGCCTGTCCCGCTCCTTCGGGGACGTGAAGGCCGTGCAGGAGATGGCCCTCTCGGTCCCGCCCGGGAAGGTCACCGCACTGGTGGGGCCGAACGGCTCCGGCAAGACGACGCTCATGCTGATCCTGGCCACGCTGTTGCGCCCGGACACCGGCTTCGTCACCGTCGACGGGATCGACGCGATGCGCGACCCGCAGGGCGCCCGCCGGCGGATCGGCTGGATGCCGGACACCCTGGGCGTCTGGGAGTCGCTGACCTGCCTGGAGATCCTGGGGACCATGGGCCGGCTGTACGGCATGTCCGGCGCCGAGGCCGACGCCCGGGCCGCCGAGCAGCTCGAGTGGGTGCAGCTCACCGAGTTCGCCAAGCGCCCCGCCCGTGTGCTCTCCCGCGGCCAGCAGCAGCGGCTGTCCCTGGCTCGAGCCACCGTGCACCGCCCGTCCGTGCTCCTGCTGGACGAGCCGGCCAACGGCCTGGACCCCGGCTCCCGGCTGCGCCTGCGCGACGACGTCCGCCAGATGGCCGCGGACGGGGTGGCCGTGCTGGTCTCCTCCCACGTGCTCTCGGAGCTCGAGGAGATGTCCGACCGCGCGGTGGTCGTCCGCGACGGCACCACGGTCTCCGCCTCGGAACTGGACGACGCCGCGGACCGAGAGCTGCGGTACCGCATCGCCGGCCCGGAGAACGCCCAGGGTGCGGCCCTGACGCGGGCGCTCGAGGAGCGAGGCATCCCCTACACCCACGGCAGGGGACGGCAGCGTGCCGGTGTGGTCGTTGCCGTGTCCGGTCGCCAGGCGGCAGCGCAGCTGCTGGCCGAGCTGGTCGGTGCCGGCGTGCCGATCGCCCACTTCGCGGAGGAGGGCTCCCGTCTGGAGGATGCGTACCTCGCCGCGGAGCGTCCGGCCGCGCAGGGCTCGTCCGGCGCCGGCACGGCGGCCGGGCCGGCAGCGAACGCCGCCCCGCAGGAAGGAGAGACCGCATGAGCCACGTCGGCACCCTCGTGGGGATGGAGTTGCGCCAGCGGATGCGCTCGCGCGGCTGGTACGTGATGCTGGCCGTCTTCTTCGTGCTCACCGGCCTGGTGACCCTCGGCGCGCTGGGCCTGTTCGGCCTGTCCGGGGCGGGGCCGGAGGAGCGGCAGGCCTCCGGCCGGCTGATGTTCGACTTCGTCGCGTTCTTCGTGCTCCTGCTGTCCCTGCTGATCTCCCCGGCGCTGTCCGCGAACGCCATCACGGGCGACCGCGCCGGCGGCACCCTGGCGATCGTCCAGGTCACGCCGGTGCGGACCTGGCAGCTGATGCTCGGCAAGTGGATCGCCGCATGGATCCCCTCGGTGGCGTTCCTGTTGGCGGCGCTGCCCTGGTTGATCGTGACCCTCGTGTTCGGTGACCTGCCGGTGTCCATGCTGCTGCTGGCCTGCCTGGTGCTCATGGTGGAGTTCGCCGTGGTCACCGGACTCGGCGTCGCCGTCTCGGCGATCTCCGGCCGCACCCTGTTCGCCGTGGTGGTGACCTACCTGCTGGTGGCCCTGCTGGGGATCGGCACGCTCATCGGCTTCGGCCTGGGCACCCAGTTCACCAAGACCACGGTGAAGGCCAACTACCCGGACTACTCCTCCACCGCAGACGTCGACTGGCAACCCGGACAGGTAAAGGAGTGCACCGGGCGGCTTCGGGACCAGGAGGTCTCGGACATGCGGCGCATCGGCTGGGCGCTGGCGCCGAACCCGTTCGTGCTCATGTCGGATGCCGTGGCTCCGGCCAGCCGGCTCCTGGACGAACGGGACGCCGCGGTCAATTCCCTCATGACCACGATCTCTGCGGGCACCCGCATCACCCAGCTGTCCCCGGAGGAGACCATCTACTGCGTGGACGGCATCCCGCGGACCACCGGCGAGCCGCTGCTGGTCGAGCGCGGCGGTCTCACCCCGGTCTGGCCGCTCGGCCTGGCCGTGCAGGTCGGGTTCGTGGCGGTGCTGATGGTGTTCGGACACCGGCGGCTGAACACTCCGGCCGGACGTCTTCCCCGCGGCCTGCGGATCGCCTGAGCGGCCTCGTCAGCCGTTGAGGAGACGGCGTCCCTCGAAGGCCCGGCCGAGGGTGACCTCGTCCGCGTACTCGAGGTCGCCGCCGACGGGCAGGCCGGAGGCCAGCCGGGTGACGCGGATGCCGGTGGCGCCGAGCATCCGGCCCAGGTAGGTGGCGGTGGCCTCGCCCTCGAGGTTGGGGTCGGTGGCGAGGATGACCTCGTGGATGACGTCGTCCTGGAGGCGGGTGAGCAGCTCGCGCACGTGCAGCTGCTCCGGGCCGATGCCGGCGATCGGATTGATGGAGCCGCCGAGCACGTGGTACCTGCCGCGGTAGGCGCGGGTGCGTTCGATCGCCATCACGTCCTGCGACTCCTCCACCACGCAGAGCAGGGAAGTGTCCCGCTTGTCGTCACGGCAGATGGCGCAGCGCTCCTGTTCGGAGACGTTGAAGCAGAGCTCGCAGAGCTTCACCTTCTCCTTCACGGTCCGGATCGCGTCGGACAGACGCAGCATGTCCTCGGACTCGGCTTCCAGGATGTGGAAGGCGATGCGCTGCGCGGACTTCGGACCGATGCCCGGCAGCCGGCCGAGCTCGTCGATGAGGTCCTGGACGGCACCGTCGTACACGTGTCACCTGTGGCTTTCTCGCGGCGCGTGGGGTGCCGCGTGGATGGAGTGTCCGCGTCGGCGGCGCGGGCAGGTCAGCTGTTCGGCTGCTCTTCGATGAGGCGGGCGCCGAGGATCCGCTCGACCACGGCGCGGCCGACGAGGCCGGACTCCTCGAGCGAGATGTCGTCGTCGCTGGCGACCTCGTCCTCCCAGGATACGGAGGGCTTGGCCTCGGCCGGCGGGGTCGTCGGCTCGGGGCGGGGTGCCCGGCCGCGGGCGGCATCACGGGCCGCCTGGACGGCCGCCGCACGCGGGTCGAGTGCCGGCCTCTCGCTTCCCGACGACGGCTCCTCACCTCCGCCTGCCTCCCCGCCTCGCGGACGGGACAGGTCGGCTGCGCTGGGACGGCCGCCCTGAGACGGGTCCGCGGCGCCGGGTCCGCCCGGTGCGCCGGAGCCGGGCACGCCTCCGGGACCGCCGGATCCCTCGTTCACCGGGGGATCGGCCGAGCCGCCCTCGGCCATGCGCTGCATCAGGGCACCGAACCAGGAGGCGGGGTGTCCTCCACCGCGCTCGGCGAGGGCCTTCGGGTCGTTGCCGGCGGCGGCCGCGGCGAAGGCGACCTCCCGGGCGGAGCGGGCACCGGTGGAGCGCTCGCCGGACGGGGAGCCCGCCGAGTCCTTGCCGGGGAGGCCGGGGACTCCGGTCTCCTGCGTCGCGGACGAGTCGTCGTGGTCCGGGGCGGGGACGCCCGGGTCCGGTGAGTCGTCACTGCTGGGGCGGCGGGAGGATGGACCCTCTGAATCGGCAGCCGAAGCGTTCGGGCGCGGGTCGTCCTCGGCGGAGCGGTCGAAGCCCTGCGGTCTCAGGTTGCCGAAGCGGGCGGCGAACTCGGCGCGCAGCTCGGACTCCGGCCGCGCGAACACCGGGATCGAGTGCTCGACCTCCGGGACCAGGGGGCCCGGGTCGTAGGCCGGCAACGGGGAGCCCTCGGCCGAGGATGACGGGCCGGCCGGGTCGGTGCCCTGCGGTGCGGACGACTCGGCGGACGGGTCGACCTTGCCGCCCTGGACCGAGGCCGACGCGTCCTCCAGAGCCTGAGGGTCCTGACGGTCTTGTCGGTGCTCGTCAGCGGTTGTGTCGTCGTCCGCGTCGTCCGCGGCGTCCGCGGCGGGCGCGGCGGGCGCGGAGGAACCGGAGGCGCCGAAGGTCTGCTCGGCCTCGGAGCCGGTGTCCTCCGGGCTCCAGCCCTCGGGACCGGCCGAGTCCTCCATGTCCGAATCCGGGTCGAACTCGGGGATGTCGGCCCACGGGTCGTCGCCCGGGGACCCGGAGGGGCCGCCCCAGTCCGGGGCGGTGTCCTGCGGGGTGCCCCAGGCGTCTGGGGAGGGCGCCGGCGGGGGAGTGGTCTCACGATTGGCCGGCCGCTGGCGCTGCTCGTGCTCAGGCGGGGCCGGTCGCTCGGGCTGCGGCGGCTGCGGGGCCGGTCGCTCGGGCTGCGGCGTCTGAGGGCGCGGACGCTCGGGGTGCTGCGGGCTTGGGCGCTCGGGCTGCTGCGGCACCATGGGGGCCGAGTCCTGCGCGGGCTGGGGGCCTGGATTCTGTGGCGTTCCGCCGTTCACAGGTCCGGCCGCCGGGGAGGGGCGGCCCTCAGCTTTTGGGTGCCGGTCTCCCTGGGGGCCGTCGCCGCCGAGGATCAGGTCCAACTCGGGACGGATGCCGAGGACGCGGTGCACGGCCTCCGCGAGCACCTGGTCGCCGCGGCGGTTCAGCAGGGAGCGTCGCGGGCCGTCCTGGGTGAAGCCGACGGTGAGCAGCCGGCCGTCGAAGCCGGCGACGGACGCGTTGTCCTTGACCAGCATCCACACCAGGCGGGAGGAGTCCTCGAGCGCGGCGAGGATGTCCGGCCAGGCGCGGCGCACCATCTCCACCGAGTTCGTGGCCTGGCCGCCTGACGGCGGCTGCTCTGAGGCGGGGGTCGAGGAGCCTGTGCCCTCGGCGGCGTCCGGTGCGCCGGGGGTCTCCACCGGCGGGGCCTCGCTCTGCGACCCCTGCGTCGAGGGAGCCTCGGTCGGCGGTGTCTGCGGAGCCTCGGCTGGCGACCCCTGCGCCGAGGGAGCCTCGGCCGTCGGAGCCTCGGCCTGCGGTGCCTGCGGTGCCTGCGGTGCCGTCGGTGCCTGTGGACGCTGCGAGACCTGCGGCGCCTCCTGAACCTGCTGGGCCGCTGGGGCCTGCTCGGCCGCCGGAGCGCCCTGACCGCCCGGCGCGGTGTCCTGCCGGCGCATGGCGGCACGGGCGAGCGCGGCGCCGGACAGTCCGGCCGCGGCGGCCACGCCACCGCCGCCGTCTGCACCGTCACTGGCGGCTTCGGCGCTGCGGGCCGCACCGTCCGGGGTGCGCCCTGCAGCCGCTGCATCGGCGGCAGGCGAGGCGGGCTGGGAGGGCGCGGGGCCGTCGTCGGGAAGGGAGCCGCCGGCGTAGGCGAGGCGACGCTCCAGGGCCTCCAGGCGGGCGGACAGGCCGCGGTGGGTGTCATCGGAGGCGGGCAGCAGCAGACGGGCCATGAGCAGCTCGAGGTGCAGGCGTGGGCTGGTGGCGCCGACCATCTCGGACAGGGCCTCATTGGTGATGTCCGCGAGCCGGGAGAGCTCGGCGCGGCTCAGCTGGGCGGCCTGCGCGGCCAGACGCCGGACCTGGTCCTCCGGCACCCCGTGGAGCACCGCGGACGCCTGGTCCGGCATGGCGCGGGCGATCACCAGGTCACGGAAGCGGTCCAGGAGGTCCTCCACGAACCGTCGCGGATCCTGTCCGGCCTGCACCACGCGGTCCACGGCCTTGAACACGGTCTGCGAGTCGTCCGCGGCGAGGGCGTCGATGACGTCGTCCAGCAGGGCCTCGGGGGTGAAGCCGAGCAGGTTCACCGCGAGGTCGTAGTCCACGCGCCCCTCGGCGGCGCCGGCGATCAGCTGGTCCAGCACGGACAGGGTGTCTCGCACCGAGCCGGTGCCGGCGCGCACCACCAGTGGCAGCACGCCCGGGTCCACCTGCGTCTGCTCGGAGGCGCACAGCTGCTCCAGGTACGCGATCAGCGGCTCCGGCGGCACCAGCCGGAACGGGTAGTGGTGGGTGCGGGAGCGGATGGTGCCGATGACCTTGTCCGGCTCCGTGGTGGCGAAGATGAACTTCAGGTGCTCCGGCGGCTCCTCCACGATCTTCAGCAGGGCGTTGAAGCCCGCCGAGGTGACCATGTGGGCCTCGTCGATGATGAGGATCTTGTAGCGGTCCCGGACCGGGGCGAACGTGGCGCGCTCGCGCAGGCCGCGGGCGTCCTCCACGCCGCCGTGCGAGGCGGCGTCGATCTCCAGCACGTCCAGCGATCCGGGGCCGCCGGTGGCGAGGTCCCGGCACGAGTCACACTCGCCGCACGGGGTGGACGTCGGGCCCTGGGCACAGTTCAGGCAGCGGGCCAGGATGCGTGCCGAGGTCGTCTTGCCGCAGCCGCGCGGACCGGAGAACAGGTACGCGTGGTTCACCCGGTCCTTGGACAGGGCGGTCCGCAGCGGGACGGTGACGTGGTCCTGCCCGATGACGTCCTCGAACCGGTCAGGGCGGTAGCGGCGATACAGGGCGGTGCTCACCCGTAGAACACTATCCGGTGTGCCGGACGTCATGGAACGGCCACGGAATACCTGTGGACGGCCGTTCCGTTGCGCCCATCATGACTCAGACCACCGCAGACCTGCGCAACGACGCCGAGCAGCACGCCCGCTCCACCGCCCCCGAGGACATGGGGGTGCGACTGGACCGCAAGGCGCTCGACGCACTGTTCGAGGGCTCCCACACCACCCAGCTGTTCACCGATGAGAGGGTGGACCCCGAGCTGATCCGCCGCGTCTACGAGGACCTGCGCTGGGCCCCGACCGCCATGAACAATCAGCCCCTGCGCCTCGAGCTGATCGAGTCGGAGGAGGCCAAGGCCCGGCTGCTGCCGCACATGATCGCCTTCAACCAGGAGAAGACGCGGCGGGCGCCGCTGACGCTGATCGCCTCCTATGACCTGGACTGGCACCGCCACATGCCGCACCTCGCCCCGTTCCGCGAGGGCTTCGCCGAGGACGCGGAGGGCAAGCCGGGCATGCGCGAGGGCATGGGCCGCACGAACGGCTGGCTGCAGATCGGCTACCTGATCCTCGCGCTGCGCGCCCACGGCCTGCAGGTCGGCCCCATGGCCGGCTTCGACGGCGACGGCATCGACGCCGAGTTCCATGGGGACACCAACTGGAAGTCCCTGCTCGTGCTCAACGTGGGTCACGCCCCGGCCGGCCACGAGAAGGCCCAGCAGCCCCGCCAGGGCCGCCTGGAGTTCGACCAGGTCGCCACGGTCCTCTGACCGCCCCGCGGGCACAGGGACGACGACGGCACAGGGCCCCGGAGCGCTTGCTCCGGGGCCCTGTGGTCGTCCGGGGGAGGAGTGCTCGGCGGTCGGGGCGGTGGCGGCCCGTGGGCTCAGGCGGTGAAGGCGGTCTCGTCGAAGACCCAGGCCCGGCGGGGCAGCGCCCGGGGGTCGAACACGGCGACCGCGTCCTCGAGAGGCCCTGCCGGCAGGCCGACGGAGGCGAGCATGACGTCCCGCACGCGCTCGCCGACCGCGCTCAGGTTCGCGGGGGCGCCGACGGCGGCGAGGTCCTCGAGGGTGACGGCCCCGTCCCGCTTGGCCAGGCGACGGCCCTCGGCGTTCACCACGAGCGGGACGTGCAGGTACTCGGTGTCCGGGCAGTCGTCGCCGCGGGCGACGCAGAGCGCCTCGGCCAGCCAGCGCTGCCGCGGGGCGGAGTCGAGCAGGTCGTCACCGCGGACGACCTGGTCGACGCCCTGCGCGAGGTCGTCCACCACCACGGCGAGGTTGTAGGCGTAGGCGCCGTCGTTGCGGCGGAGGACCACGTCGTCCACCAGCCCCGTGACGGTGCCATGGAGCAGGTCACGGGCGGAAGCCTCCGGGAACTGGCCTGAGGTGAGCCCGTCGATCCGGGCGGCGTCCACGCGAAGTGCCGCAGGGCGCTCGGCACGGCGGCGGACCCGCTCGGCCGCGGACAGGTTCCGGCAGGTGCCCGGGTAGAAGCCGGGCGGACGAAGAGGCGCCGGGGAGGCGGAGGAGGGGCCGTCGTCGTGCTGCCCGGCGGGTCCGTTGGGCGCGGAGGAGGCTTCTGCGATGTCCTTGCGGGAGCAGTAGCACTCGTAGACGGCGTCCTCGCCGAAGCGGGTGCGCAGGGCTGCGACGGCGTCCGCGTACAGGGCGGTGCGCTCGGACTGGCGGACCGGCTCGGCGTCCCAGGTGATGCCGACGGCCGCCAGCTCGGCGAGCTGCTGCTCCTCGGCACCGGAACGGACACGGTCCAGGTCCTCCACACGGAGCAGGAACGGGCGGCCGGAGGCGCGGGCGGCGAGCCAGGCGAGCATCCCGGTGCGCAGATTGCCCACGTGGAGTCGGCCGGTGGGGGAGGGGGCGTAGCGACCGGCGGGCATCGTCAGGCTCCTCGGTGTGCGGGCCGGAGACGCCGTGCGGCGCATGGCTCCGGGGAAAGTGAAGACCCCCCACGCACCTGCCAGAGCCCACCTACCCTTGCTACCTTCCGGTCCTGGGGGAGTTCAGCGAGATGACACCACGTGAGGGGCCGTCGACGAGTCTAGCAGTGAACCGGGGGACGAGCGATTCAGTGGTCGATTGGCATCGTCGGGAATCTGTGGTGTAGGCTCATCTGTGCCCTTGACCGGTTCGCCGGCAAGGGTGAACCAAGGAGGATTCGCCTAGCGGCCTATGGCGCACGCCTGGAACGCGTGTTGGGTTAACAGCCCTCGGGGGTTCAAATCCCCCATCCTCCGCGGAAGAAGAGCCCTCGGACTTCGGTCCGGGGGCTTTTCGCATGTCCGAGAACTCCTGAAAGACGCGTCGTGCCCCCTCGGTGACGTATGCTTCACCACCAACCGAGGGTGTTCTGCCTCACATAGCGCCAGACCGGCGAGAGGGGGAGCAGCGGCTCCCTCACACTGTTCTCTTCATCTCGGAGGCCACAGCATGTCGTTTGAGGAACTCATCGAACTCACCAACAAGTACGTCTGGTCCTCGGCCCTGGTGTACCTGTGTCTGGCCGCAGGCGTCTACTTCTCCCTGCGCACCGTCTTCCTGCAGGTGCGCTGCATCCCGGACATGCTCACTCAGCTGAAGGCCGGCGAGAAGTCCGCGGACGGCACGTCTTCCATGCAGTCGCTGATGATGTCCCTGGCCGGCCGCGTGGGCATGGGAAACATCGGCGGTGTGGCCACCGCGATTGCCTTCGGTGGCCCCGGTGCCGTGTTCTGGATGTGGACCGTGGCCTTCCTGGGGGCGGCGACCTCCTTCATCGAGTGCACCCTCGGCCAGATCTTCAAGGAGAAGGACCTGGACACCGGTGAGTATCGTGGCGGCCCGGCCTACTACCTCTCCAAGGCGTACCAGCACACCTCCTTCGGCGGCGCCCTCAAGGTCTACGCCGTGGTCTTCGCGATCGTGACCGTGTTCGCCACCTCGTACTTCCTGCCGGGCGTCCAGGCCAACGGCATGGCCGCCGCCATGGGCGAGGCGTGGGGCGTGGCGCACTGGGTCGTGGCCCTCGGCGCCGTGATCCTGCTGGCCTTCATCGTCATCGGCGGCGTGAAGCGCATCGCCACCTTCGCCGTCTACGTGGTGCCTGTGATGGCGGTGCTGTACATCGTCCTGGCGCTGATCGTGTTCTTCGTGAACTTCGACCAGATCCCGTACGTGTTCTCCACGATCTTCACCTCGGCCTTCGGCGCCCACGCCGTGTTCGGCGCGATCCTCGGCATGGCCGTCCAGTGGGGCGTCCAGCGCGGCATCTACTCGAACGAGGCCGGCCAGGGCACCGGCCCGCACGCCGCGTCCGCCGCCGAGGTGTCCCACCCGGCCAAGCAGGGCTTCGCCCAGTCCTTCGCCGTGTACATCGACACCCTGTTCGTCTGCACCGCCACCGCGTTCATCATCATCTCGACGAACATGTACAACGTGTTCTCCGAGGGCAAGGAGGACTCCGCGAAGCTGTTCACCGGCAGTGTGGCGGACTCCGTGAAGGTCGGGCCCGGCTACGTCCAGAACGGCTTCGACACGGTGTTCGGCGGCTGGGGCCCGTCCTTCGTGGCGATCGCCCTCGCGTTCTTCGCCTTCACCACGATCGTGGCCTACTACTACATGGCCGAGGTCAACACCTCGTTCCTGGTCCGCAACCTGAAGAGCCCGATCCTGCGGCGCGGGGCCATCCGCGCCGTCCAGGGCTTGATCCTGATCTCCGTCGCCTATGGCGCCGTCACCACCACCGGTGCCGCATGGGGCCTCGGCGACATCGGCGTGGGCTCCATGGCCTGGCTGAACATCGTGGGCATCCTCCTGCTCCAGGGGCCGGCGTTGAAGGCGCTGAAGGACTACCAGCAGCAGAAGAACGCCGGGCTGGACCCGCAGTTCGACCCGCGCAAGGTCGGCATCCGGAACGCGGAGTTCTGGGAGCTGCGCGCCGACGGGCTGGTGAAGCAGGGCATGACCGGCGAGGAGCTTGCGGCCACGGCTGACACCGCGGACGCCCCGCGCCGCGACGGAGGTGCTCATACCAACTGAGCAGCACCGCTGACCGCCAGGGACGACGGCGGCCACGCACCTTTCACAGGTGCGTGGCCGCCGTCGTGTGTGCGGGGCCGTCCGGCCCCGCGGGTGGTCAGCCCAACAGGTGCGGGTGGAACTTCTCCGTCACCTTCGGGTGCGCCCGGGCGAAGCCCTTGAGCATGTTGGCCCCGAAAGAGGAGAGCATCGGGTTGTCCGGGTCGTCCGAGGCGCCACGGGCCTCGGCGGCCAGGTCGGCCGGCAGCTCCACCTGGTCCACCACGGCGTCCAGGCGCGGGGAGTAGAAGAACGGCACAGAGTAGCGGTCCACGCCCTCCGGAGGGGACTGCACCCGGTGGATGGTGGCCATGAGGTATCCGTCTGTGGCCACCTCGAGCATCTCGCCGAGGTTCACCACCAGGGCTCCCGGGATCGGCTCCACCGGCAGCCATGCGTCCTGGCCGTAGGGGCGCACTTCGAGGCCGCCGACCTCGTCCTGCAGCAGCAGGGTGATGAACCCGTAGTCCGCGTGCAGGCCCACGCCCTGGGAGCCGGCCTCGGTCACGCCGCCCACGTAGTGGGCGAGCTTCGCCATCCAGGCGCGGTCGCCGGAGAAGGCGTCGGCGAAGTGGTCCTCGTCCAGGCCGATGGCCACGCACAGCGCGCCGAGCAGCTCCTCGCCCACGTGGTCCATCAGCGTGGCCCAGGCCATGGCCTGCCGCTCCAGCTCCGGCATCTGCTCCGGCCACTGGTTGCGGCCCTGCAGGTGCCAGTACTGGCCGTCCGGGCCGATCCGCTCGGCCGGCACCGGCTCGCGGTCCGGGGAGAAGTCCAGCTGCTCGCGGGAGTCCGGCCGCCCCTGGGTGCGCTCGGCGGCGATCGCCGAGTAGCCGCGCCAGTGCGGCGAGTTCTGGTTGTGCAGCGCCATCTTCTCCGCCTCCGGGCGGGCGAAGAACTCGGCGGTCACGCGGAACAGGTCGTCCACCTGGCCGGGCTGCGCTCCGTAGCCGACGATCTGGAAGAACCCGACTGTGTGCGCCGCATGCCGCAGCTGCTCCAGGAACTCTGGGTTCCGGGAGCCGTCCGGCAGGCGCAGCGTGGACATGTCCAGCACGGGGACCTCAGTGGGGGCCGGCTCCGTGCGCTGGTCCTGTGTGGTGAAGGTGGTCATGCCCACCATGAGACGCCCGGGCCGGTCTCCGGCGCACATCGCGTTGCGCCGCATGTCCTGCGGTGACTCCGTGTGTCCGACGGTGACCCCGCGTGACGGGTTCGGAGCCCGCGCCCAGGTCAGTGCCCTCGCAGCTCCTGCTCCACCCACTCCAGCAGGGACGCCCCGACGGCTTCGTGCACGTCCTCGGCGTCGCCGAAGCCCCGTTCCGCCAGGTCGGCCGCCGTCAGCACCGGGTAGGGCGTGTCCGGGACGCCGTCCGCCGGGCGCACGTCCACATGGTCCACGCGGGCGCCGCGGCCGTGCAGCCAGTCGGCCATCGTGTAGTCGGAGCGCGAGTCGCCGGCGGTGAGCCAGCGTGCCGGCAGTTGCACGCGCGCCTCGGCCATCATCTCCAGGGTGTGGGAGGCGCCGAGCGCCTTCCCGGAGTCTGCGTGCTGTACATCCACCGAGATGACGGTCGCCTCGACCTCGTAGTCCTCGGCCAGGCCCTCGGCCGCCAGGAACTCCTCGATGCGCCGGGCCACCGCGTCCCGGGCGGGTTCGTAGCGGCCTGTGTCCGCGTCGACCTCCTTCTCCAGGGAGATCATCGCCAGCTTCGTGTGGTCCTCGAACTGCAGCCCGTCCGCCAGCTCGGCGTTCACCTTCCCGACGACGGTCCGGAGCCTCTGAGGGACCGCCATCGGCGGCGACGTGCGCACCCAGGCCGGCAGGCCGTCGTCGTGGGTCACCCGCGGCAGGTCCCCGGAGGGGACCTCGGAGAAGGGGAACCACACGGCGCCCTTCTCGCAGACTGCGAAGGCCGGGGCATCCGCGGCGATGCCGGCGTCCCTGAGCGGGGAGAGGACGCGGCGCAGGAGGAAGTCGGCCGAGCGGCCCGTGTTGAAGCAGACCGGCACCCCGGAGGCGAGGAGGCGGGCCAGGGAGCCCACGATCGGCTCGGGCACGGTGCGGGTCTCGGTGGAGGCCACGGGGCCGTCCACGTCCAGCAGGAGTCCGACGGGGGAGATGTCGCGCATGTACCCACACTAGGTGTTGTGGGTCATGAGGTTCTTGACAT
>NZ_KV809405.1:0-68072 GCF_001812555.1 Micrococcus sp. HMSC067E09
GCCGCTCACCTCGCAAGGTGAGCGGCCGCCGTCGTGCCGGGAGGGGGCCCTCCGGGGTGTCAGTCGTCCTCGACGACGCGCGGGGGCTGGCCCGGGGCCACCGGGCCCGGAGCGCCCTCGGGGCGGTCGATCATCGAGTGGGTCGGCAGGTCCTCCGGGTCGGACTCGCCGGCGGGGATCTTGCGGGCCTCCTCGAGGGTCTTCTCGTCCATCTGGTAGTCCATGAAGAACGGCGAGGCCTTGCCGATGACGTCCTGGTACGTGGAGGGGTCCTTCAGGACGGTGTCCGCCAGGTGGTCGCGGGCCTCGGTGACGATCGTGGTGCTCTCGGCCACCGGGGAGTTCTCGATGGCGGTGAGGCCCTCGTTGGCGTCGCCGTAGCCCTCCATGGCGCCGAAGGTGATGGACACCATCTCGGTGCCGTCGTCACTGCAGGCCCAGCCGGTGCGCTGCGGCATCAGCGGGGCGCCGTCGGCGCCGCCCTTCATGCCCGGGCGCACGAGGGCCATGAGGCCCTTGTTGGTCTCCTCGTCGAACGTGTACTCGTCCGCGATGGCTGCGGGCTCCGGCTTGCACCACTCGAGGCGCTCGTCGTTGAGGTTGTGCTGGTAGCGGACCATGGCCATCGGCATGCCGTTCTCCGCACGGGTGGAGCTGGTGAAGGAGCAGCTCATGAACTCGAGGTTCTCGTCGCGGGAGGCGAAGAGCTGGGCGATGGACATGGCGGACGCGTTCGGGATGTGCGTGGCCACGGCGTCCAGGGTGCCCTGGTCCAGGACGTCGCGGGCGCAGTCCATCACGGACACGGTGTCCTGCTTGGCGGAGGCGATCGAGATCCAGCTGCCGGTGGCGGCGCCGTCGGTCACCCCGGGGCCGTCGGTCTCGAGCGCCTCACGGGGCTGCGGGCGGCGGGTGCCGGCGGCGGCGCTCGACGCGGCGGCCTCGGCCACCTTGGAGGCGGCCGCGGCGGTCGGGTCGAGGCTCTCGGACGGGCTCGGCTCGGAGGCCTCCTCGGTGCCGGAGGAGGGCGCACCGTTCGGGTCCTCCTGGTCTGCGACGCAGCCGGAGAGCACGAGTGCCAGCGCGGCGGCGCCTGCGCCCAGGGGCAGGAGGCGGCGTCGTGCGGCGGTCGAGGCCTTGGCCATGGAGAGCTCCTTCGAAGACAGTGGGCGGTGCCGGGAGGGCACATGCACTGACCCACGGTACCGGAGAAGCCTGGAAGCGGCCCGGGGCCGCCGGGCGAGCGTGGATACACTTTCGGAGAACCCCGCCGCCTGCTGACGTGCATCCCCGTATGTGCGGTGCGGGCGGACCCGCAGACAGCACAGGAGGAGATCGCCATGTCCGAGTCGCTGATCGGCAAGAACCTGATGGAGCCGCCGGCCACCCTGCTCCCGGAGGAGCCCGAGGTCCAGGCTCGCATCGAGGCCGGAGACCTGCCCGAGGACATCGTCCCGGTCGCCCCGGACTCCTCGCTCGTGTGGGCCATGATGGCCGAGGACGCCTGGAAGGAGGGCCGTACGGTCGACTCCTACGCCTACGCGCGGGTCGGCTACCACCGCGGCCTCGACGCCCTGCGCCGCTCCGGATGGCGCGGCGCCGGCCCGGTGCCCTACTCCCATGAGCCGAACCGTGGCTTCCTCCGCGCCCTCTACGCCCTCGGCCGGGCAGCCGCCGGCATCGGCGAGTCCGAGGAGGTCCAGCGCATCGGCACGTTCCTGAACGACTCGGACCCGTCGGCGAAGGAGCAGATCGAGAAGGCGCAGGGCTGACGCGCACGTGGCCAAGCTCTACTTCCGCTACGGGGCGATGAACTCCGGGAAGTCCACCGGCCTGCTGCAGGCCGCCTTCAACTACGAGGAACGGGGCCAGCGCGTTCTGCTGGCCAAGCCGCAGGTGGACACCAAGGGGGATGACGAGATCGTCTCCCGCCTCGGCGTCTCCCGCCGCGTGGACTTCCGGATCCGCCCGGACGACGACGTGGTGCAGCTGTTCCGCGGCCACGCCTCTGGGGAGGATCCGGACGCCCTGGTGGACCGCCTGGAGGGCGTCCCCCCGGTGGCGTGCCTGCTGGTGGACGAGGCCCAGTTCCTCACCCCGGGTCAGGTGGACGACCTGCTGCGGATCGCCGTGGAAGAGGGGGTGCCCGTGCTCGCCTACGGCATCCGCACCGACTTCCGCACCCATTCCTTCCCGGGCTCGGCACGGCTGATGGAGCTGGCGCATTCGCTGGAGGAGCTGAAGACCATCTGCCGGTGTGGGAAGAAGGCGCTCTTCAACACCCGCAAGGCCACCGACCCCGCCACGGGGGAGGAGCACTACATCTTCGAGGGGGACCAGGTGGCCATCGACGGCGTCGAGGTGACCTACGACTCCCTCTGCGGCGGCTGCTACCTGCGCGAGTCCGGTGGCCGGCTGGGCTGAGGCGGCGCTCTCTGCGCCGAGCCAGAAGAATCGGCTGCTTCGAGGCTCGGCGAAGGGGCCGATTCTTCTGGCTCGCGTGAGGCGGAGGTGCGTGTTGTCAGGGAACTCCCAGTGCTGGTTCGGTCTCCGTACACCGGCGCTTCGTAGGCTGAAGCCACCTCATCAAGGTGCGAGTGATGACGGGCGAGGGGCCCCGGAGTTGATCCGGGGCCCCTCGTCCTGTCCGGTTCAGTGCGGTGAGGTCAGGGTTCCGCGTGGGACTGTCAGGGGTGTGGTCAGTGTGGGCGGAAGGGTGATGCGCCTTCGGGTCCGGTGGGTGCGGGGGTCTGGGTGGACTCCGGCAGGGGGCCGGGCTGGCCGGTGAAGTCCTCGAGACTGTCGGTGTCGGCGTAGCCGTCACCCACGGCGCCGTACTGCGGGTCCAGCTCGGAGCGGACCATCTCGTGGCCGTCGGGCATGTCGCGGCAGATCCCGCGGACGTGGTTGATGACGATCAGTGTCCCGTCGCGGTCTTCGTCGAGCAGGACGGTCATGACCATGTTCTGTCCGTCGTGCTTGCCGCCGAGCAGGCGGGTGCCGTCGAAGTTGCCTTCGGCGTCGACGTCGGCGGGGTCTTCGGCCAGGGTCCAGCCCTGTTTGTCGGCTTGGGTGCGGATGTGGTCGGCGACCTTGTGGGCGGTGTCCTCGGAGTCGACAGCGACCACGGCGCGGGCCATCCAGGACGTTCTCTCGACGGTGGACGGATCGCCTGGGAGCGCTCCGGTGCAGGTCCTTTCGCGCAAGTGGGTCACCGATTCTGCTCCCATGGCGCGGGCGATGTCGGGGAAGGTCTTGTCCAAGAACTCCCCGTCGGCGGTGGACAGGGCCTCCGCCTCGGCGGACTGTGAAGCGGTCACGTCTTCTCCTGGGTCGGGTGCACACGAGCTGAGAGCCACCAAGGCCACGCCTGCCGCGATGGCCCGTATGGAAGCGGATCGGAATGTCAACGGATCACCTCGTCGTAGGGGCGCTTGAATTCGTCGAAGCCCTCGCTTTCGGTGATCTCGGGGTGGTCGTCTAACCCGTCGATGAGCACCGGAGCCTTGGGATTCGCGCTGTAGTCGAGCCGGTCAGGCAGCTCAGGGACGAGCTCATCCTCGTAGATGAAGGCCTCGATGTTGGCGCGAGACGTAGAGCGCGGCACCCACAAGTCACTGTGTCCCCGGGACGATTGCCACCTTCACCACCGGGCTCTCCCCCTTGTGTTCTCCCTTGCCTCACTGTGGTGTTCGCGCTCAGTGCGGGTCAAGCTGTTGTGCCCCGCCCCGTCCCATCACTGATCGGTGCCGCCCGCGGGCGTGCCGTCGGAATCCTCCCACTCGTGGCCCATGAAGGTCTGTACCGTCTCGTGGTGCCCGGAGGAGCCCACCAGCAGGCTGTGGCCGGCTGGGCTGAGGCGGCGCTCTCTGCGCCGAGCCAGAAGAATCGGCTGCTTCGAGGCTCGGCGAAGGGGCCGATTCTTCTGGCTCGCGTGAGGCGGAGGTGCGTGTTGTCAGGGAACTCCCAGTGCTGGTTCGGTCTCCGTACACCGGCGCTTCGTAGGCTGAAGCCACCTCATCAAGGTGCGAGTGATGACGGGCGAGGGGCCCCGGAGTTGATCCGGGGCCCCTCGTCCTGTCCGGGCAGCGACGTTCAGCGCGGCCGGAAGTCGGTGCGCAGGGCCCGCTGGATCCGGACCACCCGCTCATCCGACCACTCCTGGCCCAGCACCGCGGCCCAGTAGGGCACGACCTCCTCGAAGTACTGGTGCCCGTGGCCGCCGTCGGTGGCGACGGACAGCGGCTGGTCCATGCCGACCTGCCAGAACGTGGCCCACGGCGTCCAGGTCAGGTTCGGGGAGACGTCCCGGCCCACCTTCTCCTCCATCCAGTCCGGCTCCGAGACCAGCAGGTCCGGGTCCCACCAGACGATTGGGTCCGAGGCGTGCTGGGCATAGACGACCCGGGGATGCTCCCACTCCGCGTAGGGGCCGCCGTAGTAGTCGTGGCCCAGCTCCTCGGGGCGGGTGACGAACCGGACGTGCCGCCCGTTGTCCACCACGGGAGCGATCTCCGGGCTGCCCGGCCGCCGCTGCTCCGTGAACTGCTGCCACAGCGGCGTGAACCGCGGGGTGCCGCTGAACACGGCGCCGTCGACGTCGGCCATGAGCTCCTCCGGGGAGTCGAACGCGCCCTGCATGCCGTAGGACCCCAGCGACTCGCCGCTGACCACCAGCAGCGGGCGACGGTCCTCGGGCAGCTCGAGCCAGGCGTCGTGGACGGCGTCGAAGAGCGCGCGGCCGGCCTCCGGAGGGGACTGCCGGTCGGAGACGTAGGCCAGGGCCGAGGAGAAGTAGGAGTACTGCAGGGACACCGTGGCGCAGTCCCCGCCGGCCAGATACTCGACGGCGCCGGCAGACCAGCCCTGCACGAAACCGGTGCCCGTCGTGGTGGTCACGTGCACGACGGACCGGTCGAAGGCGCCGGTGCGCTCCATCTCGGCCAGCACCGCGTCGACCGCGTCCTGGAGGGTGGGGTTGCCCTCCTTGCCGGCGTACAGGCGGATCGGCTCCTGAGCCGGCTGCCCGGTGATCTCTGCGATGCGCTCGCGACGGGCGCCGTCGGCGACGAACACCTGACCGTCCCGGCCGAGGCTCTCCCAGGACTGCGTGGACTGCGGCGACCCGGAGCGCTCGGGCTCGGCCGGCCGGGTGCGTCCGGGGGCGGTCTCGGCGTTGAGCTGCGCGGCGGAGGACAGGGCGGCGTTCATGCCTTGTCGGTACAGCACGCCCTCGGAGAGCCAGGTCACGGTGGTGAGCACGACGACGGTGGCCGCCGCCGTCGCCAGGACCCCGGGCAGGAAACGGCGAGCCAGGTGGCGGACTTTCCACCAGGCCAGCGCCAGCAGACGGACGAGCAGCAGCACCACCCCGGCCAGCGCGAGCCCCGCGGCCACGCCGGCCAGTTGCGATCCGGCCCCGTTGCTGCGCAGACCCACCAGCTCGGCGGTGAGCTCCTGTTCGCGCAGGCTCCACACCCAGATGGCGACGGTGACCGCCGTGAGCAGTACCGTCCAGCCGAGGCGGATAAGCCAGTCCGACAGCGGCGGCAGGGTGATGCGCAGACCGATGCGGCGGGCGATCCACGCGCTCGCCCGGCCCACGAGGTCGCCGACCAGGTAGCCGAGCACGGAGCTCAGCCCCACCGCGACGGCCGTCATCCACCAGGTGCGGGGCAACAGACTGGGACTCAGGGACACCCAGAGCATCACGAGGGCGAGGGTCATGCCCGGCTGGGACAGACGCAGCAGGAAGCGCTGCCGTCGGTCCAGGACCTTCAGGGGGCCCACCGGGTACACCACGTCCGGGGCGTCCGGCGCGGGCGGGCGCCACCACGGGCGAGAGCCGCCGATGATGCGGTGACTGCCGACGGCGGCGTGACGACCGTGCCGGGCCGCCGTCGAACCCGCGCCCGACGGGGGCAGCTCGGCCGGAGCGTCGGAGGGCGGATCGGTCGGGGCGGCGGCCACGGCGCCAGGCTAACGACGTCGTCCCGCTGCGGCCAGTGCTGGGCGGCTCCGTCCCGGGACGGGCGCTGCGGAGGCCGTCGGAGATGGGGCAGAGTGGCTGTGGAACACGGTGCGTGGCACGTGATCAGCGCGCCTGGATGGAAGGAGGATGGATGAGTGAGCAGGGCATGGAGCGGGTTTCGCTCGCAGATGTGCAGTTCCCTTTGCGGGTGCGGGTGCGTACTGGTGTGTGGGCGCCGGCGTTCGTGATGGCGGTGGTGCTGTGGGCGCTGTTCGTGCCGATCATCCTGGGGGTGCCGTCGTCGTTGTTCGAGGCGGACTCGGCGATGTTGCCGTTGCTGCGGGTGTTGGCGGGGGTCGGGTTCCTGCCGTTGTCCTTGTATGTGGCCTACACGTGGATGGCGTGGCGTCGTCCGCGGCATCTGACGGTGGATGAGGAGGCGGTGTGGACGGATTCGTGGCGGGTGCGTTGGGAAGACGTCAGGTCTGTGTGGTTGAACCCGACGCATGGCCAGGCTCCGGACAAGAAGACGCAGGTCGGTTTCATGGTTGAGGACCACGCCTGGACGGATGAACTGCGGCGGGGGAACCGGTGGGACTCGGGGTATCCGTTCGGTCTCGGGGGTCTGTTGCCGAGGGACAACTTGGTCTTGACGCAGTTCGCCACGGATCCGCCGATCCAGTCGTTGTTCGGGCTGTTCGAACAGTTGCGCATGCAGGCCCGTGGTGAGAAGCCGGACGACGCGACCGCGCATGGGTGACGCCGCGGGGTTCGACGGCGTCTCGACCACTTCCCATGCCGCGGCCTCTGCGGCAGCCGACGCCCGTCACATCTGCACCGAGGAGTTCGCCGGCCGGGTCAGAGCGAGACGAGCAGCAGCGTCGCCGCGAACACCAGGCCGGAGGCGATGAGCACTATCGTGGTGTAGCCGAGGATGTCGCGCATCTTCAGCCCGGCGATCGCCAGCAGCGGGATGGCCCAGAACGGCTGGATCATGTTGGTCCACTGGTCGCCGTAGGAGACGGCCATGATGGTGACGGCCGGGTCCACGCCCAGCTCGGCGCCGGCGGAGAGCATGATCGGGCCCTGCACGGCGAACTGGCCTCCGCCGGAGGGGACGAAGAAGTTCACCAGGCCGGCTGCGAGGAACGCGAACAGGCCGAAGGTCACCGGGTTGGAGACGGAGACCAGGGCGTCGGACAGCACGGTGATCAGCCCGGTGGCGGTCATCATGCCGAGGATGCCGGCGTACAGGGGGAACTGCAGCAGGATCTCGCCCACGTTCGAGGCGGCCTTCGCCGTCAGCGCGATCAGCTCGTGGGCCGAGCGGGTCAGCAGCAGGATCAGGGCGAGGAAGGACCAGTTCACGATGTCCAGGGTCAGGGTCCCGCCGAGCACGAAGTGGCGGACCAGGTACACGGCCAGGGCCAGACCCACCAGCAGGGTGGGGACGCGGGAGGCGTCCAGGCGGTCGGCCGGCGTCTCCAGAGGGGCCGCCTCCACCTCCTGCTTCTCAGCCTTCTGCGCGGGAAGCTCGATGATCCTCGTCTCGCCGCGCGGGGCGATGAGGTAGAGGGTCAGGCCGACCACCAGGACCGTCGCGGCCGCGGCGAGCATGTTCCAGGTGGAGAACACGGTCTCGGTGATGGGGACGGTCTGCCCGCCGAGGGACTCGGTGAGGAAGGAGCCTTCGGTGGCCGCGGTGAGCGGGCCGGAGGCCGAGTAGCCCATGTGCCAGACCACGAACCCGGCGAAGCCGGAGGCCACGAGCATCGGGAAGTGCAGCTGCACGCCGCGGTCGCGGCCGCGGGCGGCGACCTCGCGGGCCATCAGCGCGCCGACCACCAGGCCGAGGCCCCAGGTGATCAGCGCGGCCGCGGCGGCCACCACGAACACGAACAGGTAGGACTGCAGCGGGGTGCGTGGGATGCCTGCGAGCCAGGACAGCAGGCGGCGGACCGGCCCGGTGTTGGCCAGGATGTGGCCGAGCAGCAGCACGAGGGCCATCTGCGTCATGAACTCGAGCAGTCCGGCCAGGCCCCCGCCCCAGCCGTCCAGGACCTCGAGGGGCCCGGCCGGGGTGAGTGTCAGGCAGAGGATCGCGACCAGGAAGGTGAGCACGATCGTGAACATCAGGGAGGAGGGGATGAACCGCTCCACCACGGTGTTGACCGGGCGCATGGCTCGGGAGAAGACGTTCCCCTCGGCGGGGGTCTGCGCGTCGGAGCGCGCGGGGGCGGACGTGGGCATAGAGGGCTCCCTCCGGTGCGGGCGGGCAGGGGCTTCCATCGAACCCCCTCGAGTGACTCAGGTCACTCTAATGGAGGGATCCCCGCTGCGACGGCCGCCCCCGAGGGCGGCGAGGCGGGTTGATGAACAGTGTTCAATGATCCTGCTACAGTGCTGGGCATCACATCGCCGTGACCGACGACCCCGAGGTGCCCCATGACTCCTGCCGTTCCGCAGACCCTCGCAGCCCAGCAGACCGCCGCCGGCCTCCTCGACCCGGAGACCCTCGTGGACCGCATCGAGGCGGGCCACGTGCTCACCGCTGAAGAGGCCGTCGCCGTGCTGGACGCCCCGGACGCGGAGACGTTCCGCATCGTCGCGGCAGCCTCGCGCCTGCGCGAGAAGCACTTCGGCCGCACGGTCAAGGTCAACTATTTGGTCAGCCTCAAGACCGGTCTCTGCCCGGAGAACTGCACCTACTGCTCCCAGCGGCTCGGCACCGAGGCCGAGATCCTGCGCTACACGTGGCTCAAGCCGGAGGAGGCCGTCCGCCAGGCGGGCCTGGGCATCGCCGGCGGCGCCTCGCGCGTGTGCATGGTGGCCTCCGGCACCGGTCCCACGGACCGCGACGTCGACCGCGTGGCCGGCATGGTCGGCGACCTCAAGGCCCAGCACCCGGACGTCGAGGTGTGCGCGTGCCTCGGCTTCCTCAAGGACGGCCAGGCCGAGAAGCTCAGGGACGCCGGCGTCGACGCCTACAACCACAACCTCAACACGGCCGAGTCCCACTACGAGTCCATCTGCACCTCGCACACCTACGAGCAGCGCGTGGACACCGTGCAGCGTGCCGGCGCCGCCGGCCTGTCCTCCTGCAGCGGCCTGATCGCGGGCATGGGGGAGACGCACGAGCAGCTCGTCGAGGCCGTCCTCGCGCTCCGCGACCTGGACTCCGACTCCATCCCCGTCAACTTCCTCATGCCCTTCGACGGCACCCCGTTGCAGGGCCACCAGCAGCTCACGCCCCTCGAGTGCCTCCGGATCCTCGCCATGGTCCGCATGGCGTGCCCGGACAAGGAGCTGCGCATCGCCGGCGGCCGCGAGATGCACCTGCGCTCCCTGCAGCCGGTCGGCCTGCAGGTGGCCAACTCGATCTTCCTCGGCGACTACCTCACCTCTGAGGGCCAGGACGCCGAGGCAGATCTGCAGATGATCGCCGACGCCGGCTTCACGGTGCTCGGCGCCGAGGAGCGTGCACAGCAGGCCGCGACCGACGACGGCGGCCCGGCCGGCGGCTGCTGCGGCGGCACGGACGACGCCGGCCCGTGCGGCTCCGGTGCGGCCGTCGCCTCGGCGGCCAGGGCCGCGGAGGACGCTCGACCCGACACGGGCTCCGAGGGCGCCGTGAAGCCCGAGCTGCGCCGTCGGGGCGCGGGCACGGCCGAGCCCGCCAACGCCTGAACGCACCGTGACCGCTCCCGCTGAAGCCGGCCTCCTCGACCGCGACGCCGCCCACCTCTGGCACCCCTACGGGGCCGCCGGCGCCCACCAGCTCTACGCCGTGCACGGCGCCCGGGGCGTCCGCCTCGACCTCGAGGGGCCGGGCGGGGAGCGTCACCGCGCCATCGACGCGATGGCGTCCTGGTGGTCCGTGGTGCACGGGCACGGGCACCCTGTGCTCGTCGAGGCACTGACCCGGCAGGCCGCGGCCTTCCCGCACGTCATGTTCGGCGGGCTCACGCACGCGCCCGCCGTCGACCTGGCGGAACGGCTCGTCGCGCACACCCCCGCCGCGCTCGAGCACGTGTTCCTCGCCGACTCCGGCTCGGTCTCGGTGGAGGTCGCGCTCAAGCTCGCCCTCCAGTACCAGGCGACGCGCGGCCGTCCCAGCCGCCGCCGATTCCTCACGGTCCGCGGCGGCTACCACGGGGACACCGCCGCGCCCATGGGCGTGTGCGATCCCGTGGACGGCATGCACGCGGCCTTCACCTCGCTCGTGGCTCGGCATCTGTTCCTGCCCCGTCCGCCGGCGGCACGCTGGATGCCCGAGGGCGTCGCCGCGGCACCCACGGCGCCCGACGCCGTTCCGGCCGGCCACTGGGAGGCCGACGACGCCGCCTTCGCCGCGTGGGAGGACGAGGCCCGCGCCTTCACCGCCGCGCACGCGGACGAGATCGCCGGCGTGATCCTCGAACCCGTGCTCCAGGGGGCGGGGGGCATGCGCGTCTACGACCCGCGCTGCCTCGCCGTGCTGCGCGAGCTGTGCGACGAGCACGGGCTCCTGCTCATCGCCGATGAGATCGCCACCGGTTTCGGCCGCACCGGCCGCTGGCTCGCGTGCGAATGGGCCGGCGTCGTTCCGGACGTGCTGTGCCTCGGGAAGGCGCTCACCGGCGGCACCATGACGGGCGCGGCCATGCTGTGCACCGCCGAGGTGGCCGAAACGGTCTCCCGACGGGAACGGGGCATGCCCGGGGCGCTCCTCCACGGGCCCACGTTCATGGGCAACCCGCTGATGTGCGCGGTCGCCTCCGCATCCCTCGACCTGCTCACCGACCCGCGTGACGGCTGGGCCGCCCAGGTGCCCCGCGTCGAGGCCGGACTGCGCGCCGGGCTGGCGCCGGCCACCGATCTTTCCGCCGTCACCGACGTGCGGGTCCTGGGCGCGGTCGGCGTCGTGGAGCTGGACCGGACCGTGGACGTCGAGCCCGTCACTCGGGCCGCCGTCGCCCGCGGTGCGTGGGTACGCCCCTTCCGGCGGCTGGTGTACGTGATGCCGCCCTACGTGAGCACCGACGACGACGTCGCCACGATCTGCGCGGCCGTCACCGGGGCCATCGGGGAGGTCTGCGCATGAGCACCGCCGAGGCCGTCGCGGCCACGAGCACGCCCGCCGACCCGTGGTCCTCGTGGCTGCGCTCCCGGGCCGACGTCCGCGCGCGCCGCGGCCTGGAGCGCCGCGCCGACCCGCCGGAGCCGGGCACGCCGTCGTCGGACGTCGTGGACCTGGCCGCCAACGACTACCTGGGCCTGGCCGCCCACCCGGACGTGCGGGCCGCCGCGCGCGTCGCCACCGAGGGGCCGGTCGGGGCGCGGGCC
Organism: Micrococcus sp. HMSC067E09; assembly: GCF_001812555.1. Lineage (NCBI taxonomy): Bacteria > Bacillati > Actinomycetota > Actinomycetes > Micrococcales > Micrococcaceae > Micrococcus > Micrococcus sp. HMSC067E09. The sequence continues at coordinate 11,297 of NZ_KV809405.1, forward strand.
TCCCGCGTGGTGACGGGGACACATCCGGCGCACGCCGACCTCGAGTCCGCCGCCGCCGCGCTGGCCGGCGCGGATGCCGCCCTCGCCTTCTCCTCCGGCTACACCGCGAACCTCGGCGTCCTCGGTGCCCTGGCCGGGCCGGGCACCGCCTTCCTCCTGGACGAGCACGCCCACGCGAGCCTGCGCGACGGCGCCGCCCTCGCCGCCACCGCCCGCTCAGGGGCCTTCACCTCCTTGCCGGGCGCGTCGGTCACCACGGTGGAGCACAACAGCGTGCCCGCCTTCCGGGCCGCCCTCGACCGGCTGCGCGCCGAAGGGCGGGCGCGACGGATCGTGCTGGTGGTCGAGTCCCTGTACTCCGTGCTCGGGGACGAGGCCGACCTGCCCGCGTTGGCCGCCCTGGCCGCCGAACACGGCGCCCTGCTCGTGGTGGACGAGGCCCACTCGCTCGGCGTGGTGCCCGGCGGCAGCCGCGCGGGCGCCCTGGGACTGTGGGCGGGGCAGGCGCCCGTCGTGGTCACCGCCACCTGCTCGAAGGCCCTCGGCGGACAGGGCGGTCTGGCCCTGTTCGGCGGACCCGACGCGCCGTCCTGGCGCGACCACGTGCTGAACACCGCCCGGACCTTCGTCTTCGACACGGCCCTGGCCCCCGTGCTCGCCGCCTCCGCGGCGGCCGCCTGCCGGATCGCCGCCACGGGAGAGCCCGCGGCGCGGCTCGCGCGGGTCCGGGAGACGGCTGTGGACGTCCTCACCCGCCGGCCCGAGCTGGCCGGGCACGTGGAGGTCGGGGCGGGGGCCGTCCACTCGATCCGCATGCCCGGACCGGAGCAGGCCGTCGCCGCGGCCGCGGAACTGCGCGCGCACGGTGTCCTCGTGGGATGCTTCCGCCCGCCCAGCGTGCCCGACGGCGTCGCCCGCCTCCGCGTGAGCGTGACCACCGCCGTCCCCGAGCCCCGGCTGCGGGCGGCGCTGGAGGCGGTGGCGAGCGTGGCCGCCCGGGCGTGGGGTGCGTCCACGGGCTGTCCGTTCTCCCACGGTGACCCGCGGCCGGAGGCCGTGCGCGGCGACCACCTGCGGATCTCCGATCCCGCCGACCTGCGGCGCGTGCTCACCGACCCCGGGACGTTCGCCTCGGACAACGCCCTCACGGCGGTCGTCCCGCTGAGCGGCCCGGCCCGCCGCATCCTCGCCGCTGCCCGCTTCCGGCTGCCGCCCGTGCTCGCCTCCGCCGGCGGGGAGGAGCACCGGGCGGTGCGTCGCGTCGTGGCACCGTTCTTCTCCCCGGCGAAGGTGCGCGAAGCCCGCGGCCGGATCCTCGCGACCGCCCGGACGGCCCTCACGGCCGCCCTCGCAGACACCGGCCGCGCAGGCGGGGCCGTGGACCTGGCGACCACCGTGGCGGCAGCGGTCCCGGCGCGCGTGATGTCCGCCCTGACCGGCGTGCCCAACCCGCCCGAGGCGCAGCTGCACCGCTGGAGCGCCGACTCCCTCGAACTGTTCTGGGGCTGGCCGGACGAGGACCGCCAGCTGCGGCTCGCCCGCTCCGCCGCCGACTTCCACCGGTGGCTGCGCGGGGCCGTCGTCGAGGCGCGCGGGGACGACGCACAGCCCGGCAACCTGTTCGCGGCGCTGCACGAGGCCGGCGTCGACGACGAGCGGATCGTCTCCCTCGGCTACTTCCTGGTGATCGCAGGGCAGGAGACCACCCGGCTGCTCATCTCCACCGCGCTCACCCGCGCCCTGGCCGACCCCGCCCGCTGGGCCGCGCTCGGCGCCGGGGCGGACGGGGGCGCCGGAGCCGATGCGGCGGAGGCGGCCGCGGCCGAGCTCGTGGCCGAGTGCCTCCGGACGAGCTCCTCGGTGCCCACCTGGCGGCGCCTCGCCACGGCGGACGTCCGCGTCGGCGAGCACGAGATCCGCGCCGGCGACGAGCTCCTGCTGCACCTCAGCGGCGAACAGCACGATGACGCCCGGCTCGCCTTCGGCTTCGGCCTTCATCGCTGCCTCGGGGCCGGGCTCGCGGAGCTCGAGACCGCCCTCGTGGTCCGCGAGGTCGCCCGCCTGCTGCCGGGCGCCCGGCTCACCGGGCCTCCGGCGACGTGGCTGCGCCTGCTCTCCTTCCAGGCACCGCAGCACGTGCTCGTGACGCCCGGACCGTGGCACGGCGGCGAGGACACCCGAATCGAGCAGAGTGGAGTGGACGCATGCGCATCGAGGTCGTGACCGGCACGGACACGGACGTCGGCAAGACGTGGGGCACCGCCGCGCTCGCGGCCCGTGCCCTGGCGGCTGGGCTCCGCGTGCACGTGGACAAGCCGGTGCAGACGGGCGTCGCTTCGGGAGAGGCGGGCGACGCCGAGGCCGTCCGAGACCTGGTGGCCGCGGCCGCCGCATCCGGCGCGCTCGACGCCGCCGCTCCGGCCCGCCTGACCGTGTCCGAGGGGGCGCGGGTCGGCCCCGCGATGGCCCCCGTGGACGCCGTCGCCCACGCGGGGGAGGGGACGCCCCCTCTGCCGTCTCTGGGTGAGCAGCTGGGCCGTTGGCGGCGCCTCGCCGCGGGCGTCGACCACCTGCTCATCGAGGGCGCCGGTGGGATCACCGTGGCGTGGACCGAGGCCGACGAGGGGCCCGTGGACGCCGTGCGCGCGCTGCGGGCGGCCGGGCTCGAGGCGGGGTTGACGGTCGTGGCGCGCCCCGGGCTGGGCACGCAGAACCACGCGCGCCTCACGGTGGAGCACGCCGCCGCCCGTGGCGTGGCGCCGGAGCGGATCCTCGTCAGCGGCGTGGCCGCGGACCCAGACCCCGTCGAGCGGGCCAACCTCGTGTTCCTGGCCCGCCTGGCCGGCGCCCACGGGGCGGTGCTGGAGACGGTGCCGCGGGGCACCCCGCCGCGCGTCGTGCCGGAACGCTGACGGCCATCAAGGCGAGGCCGCACACGAGGCCGACGTCCATCGCGGTGCTCTTGCCGAGCAGGTCCATGAGCACCGGGGTCGTGGCGCCGGAGTCCGGGTGGTCGCCGCCGTCGGGGAAGATGATCGCGGCCCGCGCCCACGGCAGCACGGCCCAGGGTCGCCACGTGCCCACGCTAGGGCCCTTCCGGGTGCGGCGGGATGGCGAAGCCGGCGGCCACGAGGAACACGAACAGGTAGGACTGGATCGGCATGCGCGGGATGCCTGCGAGCCAGGACAGCAGGCAGAGGATCGCGACCAGGAAGGTCAGGACGATCGTGAACATCAGGGAGGAGGGGATGAACCGCTCCACCACGGTGTTGACCGGGCGCATGGCTCGGGAGAAGACGTTCCCCTCGGCGGGGGCTTCCATCGAACCCCCCTCGAGTGACTCAGGTCACTCTCATGGAGGGATCTCCGCTGCGGCGGAGGCAGGTGGCGATCGCCGCGATGCCGCAGGCGGCGCTGCCGAGCAGCAGCGGCGGGCTGAGCCAGAGGGCGAGCACCTCGTCCGAGGTGCCCAGCGCGTCGGCCAGGAGGCTGGTGGCGAAGAAGGAGCCGTCCCCGCCGGGGGCGTCCGTGTAGTCCGGGTGGACGAGGATCGCGAGCACGCCGAGCACCCAGCATGCCGTCAGCAGATGCCGCAGCCGCCTGCCGAGGACGACGCCCGGCGTGGGCTCGTGCTCCGGGTTCGCCCGCGGGAGCCTCCAGAGCGCGGCCGCCACGGCCGCGCCGCAGAGGGCATGCGGCAGGCCGAGGACCGCCAGGTAGAGCCCGCTGATCCAGCCGAAGCCCACGAAGACCGCGCGCAGCAGTACCACCGCCAGTGGCAGCAGGACGAAGGCGACGGTGATCGGCAGCAGCAGGTTCGTGCGGTCGTGGCCCACGGAGGGCTGGCCGTGGGCGCCGCCGCCGGCGGTGCTCACCGGCGCTCTTCCGGTCGGTCGTGGGGGAAGGCCGCGGTGGCGCGGGCCGGCACCGGGGCGGGCATCGGGGCGGCGTCGGCTGCGGGTGCCCGCAGGCGCCGTACCAGGCAGAGGAGGACCGCCGCGGCGCCGCACAGCAGGGAGACGGCGGCCAGGGTCAGGCCGACGGCCATTGTGATCTCGGCGGCGAGGTCGTATCCCCAGAGCTGCTCGGCGACGGGCAGGGCGACTGCGGACTCCGGGGCGTCGCCGGCGTCCGGGAGGATCGCCGGTCCGGCGACGCCGGCGGCCCAGCAGACGCAGAGAAGGGCGGTCAGCGGGGCACCGAGCCGGATGCCGGAGCGACGCTCGTGCACCGTGTTCACGCGGGGGAGCATCAGCAGGGACAGTCCGACGGCCAGCCCGCCGAACGCCTGCAGGGCCACGCCGAGCATGATGTAGAGGAGCATCATCCACCCGGCCAAACCGTTCATCGCGCGCAGCGTCACCACGATCACCGGGATCGCCAGGAAGGCCAGCGTCACGGCCCACACGACCGGCACCCGCCACAGGCCGACGGACGGACCCCGCAGAGGCGGAGCGGGGTAGGCCCGTTCCCGCGCGTACGGATCGTGGGCGGCGGGATCGTCGGAGCGGGGGTCGTGGACGGCGGCCCCCGGGGCACGCCGGCCCTGGAAGTGCGGGTCATCGGGGTCCGGGTGCGCCCCCGTCTGCGGCAGGCTCATGGTGTCCAGCATAGAGAGCGGGGCGGGTCCGTCATACCCCGAAGTGTGTCATGCGTCACGCTGGTAGACTCCCCGTGCAAGGGCTCCCTGCGCATTGCACGGAGCATTTTCCATGTTCGGGCCCGTGATGCGGCAGCGTCCTCCGGGCCCTGTAGGAGAGATGACATGCCAGCGATCGCTATCGTCGGCGCCCAGTGGGGCGACGAGGGCAAGGGCAAGGCCACCGACCTGCTGGGGGGCCGCGTGGACTACGTGGTCAAGCCCAACGGCGGCAACAACGCCGGTCACACCGTGGTGGTGAACGGCGAGAAGTTCGAGCTGAAGCTGTTGCCGGCCGGCATCCTGTCCCCGAACGCGGTCCCGGTGATCGGCAACGGCGTGGTCATCAACCTCGAGGCGCTGTTCCAGGAGATCGACGGCCTCGAGGCCCGCGGCCACTCCTGCGCGAACCTGAAGATCTCGGCCAACGCCCACCTGGTGGCCCCGTACCACCAGACCATGGACAAGGTCACCGAGCGCTTCCTCGGCAAGCGTGCCATCGGCACCACGGGCCGGGGCATCGGCCCCACCTACATGGACAAGGTCGCCCGCCTCGGCATCCGTGTGCAGGACGTCTTCGACGAGTCGATCCTGCGGCAGAAGATCGAGGGCGCCCTGCGGCAGAAGAACGAGCTGCTGGTGAAGCTCTACAACCGCCGTGCCGTCACGGTGGACGAGATCGTGGAGTACTTCCTGTCCTACGCGGACCGCCTGAAGCCGATGGTCGTGGACTCCGTGAACCTGCTCAACGACGCCCTGGACGAGGGCAAGGTCGTGCTGATGGAGGGCGGCCAGGCCACCTACCTGGACGTGGACCACGGCACCTATCCGTTCGTGACCTCCTCCAACCCGACCGCCGGCGGGGCGTCCGTGGGCGCGGGCATCGGCCCGACCCGTTTCTCCCGGACCATCGGCATCGTGAAGGCCTACACCACCCGCGTGGGCTCCGGGCCGTTCCCCACCGAGCTCTTCGACGAGATGGGCGAGAAGCTGCGCACCACCGGCGGCGAGTTCGGCGTGAACACAGGCCGCCCGCGCCGCACCGGCTGGTATGACGCCGTCATGGCGCACTACGCCGCCCGCATCAACGGCTTCACCGACTACTTCCTCACCAAGCTGGACGTGCTCACCGGCATCGAGAAGATCCCGGTGTGCGTGGCCTACGACGTGGACGGCGTGCGCCACGACCGCATGCCCATGACCCAGACCGAGTTCCACCACGCGAAGCCGATCTTCGAGTACTTCGACGGCTGGACCGAGGACATCTCCGGCGCCCGCACGCTGGAGGACCTGCCGGAGAACGCGCAGAAGTACGTGCAGGCCCTGGAGGAGATGTCCGGCTGCCGGATCTCCGCGATCGGCGTCGGCCCGGGCCGCGACCAGGTGGTCCAGGTCCACGACCTGATCGAGGACTGACGAGCCTGCCGTGGGCAGGGCGCCTCCGCCGACCGGGCGGGGGCGCCTTGCTGTTGCACGCTCCTGCGCTGCAGGCGCCGGCGCTCCTTCCCGACGACGGTCCCTCGCCTCCGCCTGGGTCCCTCGGCTCCGCCGGGGGCACTTGCCCCGCGGCCTGCCGACGCGGTCGCCGCCGGTCCGGGGGCATGCTGTGCCCGGGGCCGCCACCGTGGGGGCGCGGCCGTGTCCGCACTGTGGAACGGGCCTTGGTGTGCTGTGCGCCACAAGGGTTAGCCTCGATTAACCGAACCGGTCGGCCGCAGTCCCTCCGGGCGTCCTGCGCCCGGGGGCGTGTGCGAGCCGCCCGAGCCCTCGCTACGTAAGGAGCTCCATGGCCGAGGCCTACATCATCGACGCCGTCCGCACCCCGGTGGGCAAGCGCGGCAAGGGGTTCGCCCAGGTCCACCCGCTGGACCTCGCCGCCGTCCCGCTGCGCACTCTCCTGGAGCGCCACGGGGACAGGATCGGCGACTCCGCGAACGTGGACGAGGTGATCCTCGGCTGCATCGACCAGATCGGCCCGCAGGCCATGGACATCGCCCGCAACGCCTGGCTCGCCGCCGGCGGTTCCGAGGACGTGCCCGGATCCACCATCGAACGTCAGTGCGGCTCCGGCCAGCAGGCCGTGCACTACGCGGCCCAGGCCGTCATGTCCGGCACCTCGGACCTGGTGATCGCCGGCGGTGTGCAGTCCATGTCCGCCGTCCCGCTGGCCACGTCCAACGTGATCGCCAAGGACCTCGGCTTCCCGGACCCGTACACCGGCTCCGAGGCCTGGGCGGCCCGCTACGGGGACGAACAGATCTCCCAGTTCCGCGGCGCGGAGATGATGGTGGAGAAGTGGAACATCACCCGTGAGCAGGCCGAGGACCTGGCCGTCCAGTCCCACGAGCGCGCGCTCGCCGCCCAGGCGGCCGGCCGCTTCGACCGCGAGATCGTCCCCTGCTTCGGCGTCACCGCGGACGAGGGCCCGCGCACCCCGGACCGGGAGAAGATGGCCTCCCTGCAGCCCATCTCCGAGGGTGGGATCCTCACCGCGGCCAGCGCCTCCCAGATGTCCGACGGCGCCGCCGCCCTGCTCATCGCCTCCGAGGCCGCCGTGGAGAAGCACGGGCTCACCCCGCGCGCCCGCATCCACCACCTCTCCGCCCGCGGCGCCGACCCGGTGATGATGCTCTCCGCCCCCATCCCGGCCACCGCCTACGCCCTGGACAAGGCGGGCATGACCATCGAGGACATGGACGTCGTCGAGATCAACGAGGCCTTCGCCTCCGTGGTCCTCGCCTGGCTCGCCGAGACCGGCGCCGACCCGGCCAAGGTCAACCCCAACGGCGGCGCCATGGCCCTCGGCCACCCCATCGGCGCCACCGGCGCCCGCCTGATGACCTCCCTGCTGCACGAGCTCGAGCGCACCGGCGGCCGCTACGGCCTGCAGACCATGTGCGAGGGCGGCGGCCAGGCCAACGTCACCATCATCGAGAACCTCAACGCCGGCACCCCGGCCGCCTGACACCTGCCCGACGACAGAAGGACGCCTCCATGACCATCGCCCACGATGTCACCTCGTTGGTGCCGGCCTCCGCGTACCAGTTCGGCCTGACCCACCTGCTGGACCGCAGCGCGGCCGCCTACCGCCGCAACACCGCCACCCGCTTCGGCGAGCGGTCCCTCACCTACGCCGAGCTCGCCGCCGCCGTGGACCGCACCGCCCGGGGCCTGCAGCGCCTCGGCCTGAAGCCCGGCGACCGCGTCGGCGCGTTCAGCATGAACTCGGACCTCTACCTGATCCTGTTCCTGGCCGCCGCCCGCGCCGGGCTCATCCATGTGCCCGTGAACTCGGGCCTGAAGGGCGGCGAGCTCGCCCACATCCTCAACGACTCCGGCGCCACCGTCCTCGTCGTGGACAAGGCCCTGGCATCCCTGGTGGACGAGGTGCGGGCGAGCGGCAAGGTGGAGTCCCTGGCCGTCGTCGTGCCCTTCCAGAAGGGGGAGCAGGCGGAGGAGAATGCCGCCGGCATCACCAGCCTGGAGGAGCTCGCGCTCGACGAGACTCCGGCCGGTGCCGCCGAGGGGGCCGAGCCGTTCCCGCAGGTGCACTCCGAGGACCCGGTGCAGCTGCTCTACACCTCCGGCACCACCTCCGCCCCGAAGGGTGCCGTGATGACCCATCGCGCGCTGGTGGCGGAGTACGACTCCACCCTGATCGCGCTTGACTTCACCGAGGAGGACCGCCCGCTGATCGCGATGCCGCTGTACCACTCGGCGGCCATGCACGTCTTCGCCATGCCGTACCTGTCCCTCGGCGCGACGCTGCGGATCATCGAGAAGCCGGACATCGGTCAGATGCTGCAGCTGGTGCAGGACGAGCACATCGGCTCCCTGTTCCTCGCCCCCACCGTGTGGGTGCCGCTGGCCAATCGCGAGGACCTCGGCGACTACGACCTGACCTCCCTCACCAAGGCCCAGTACGGCGCCTCGATCATGCCGGTCACCGTGCTGCAGCGCCTGCGCGAGGCGTTCCCCAAGCTCGGCTTCTACAACTGCTTCGGCCAGTCCGAGATGGCCCCGCTGTGCACCGTGTTGCGCCCCGAGGAGCACCACGCCCGCCCGGCCTCCTGCGGCCGCCCCGCCCAGCACGTGCAGGTCCGCGTGGTCGACCCCACCGGCGAGCCCGTGCAGGTCGGCGAGCCCGGGGAGATCCAGTACCGCTCGCCGCAGCTGTTCTCCGGCTACTGGAACAACCCGGAGGCCACCGAGGCCGCGTTCATGGACGGCTGGTTCCGCTCCGGCGACCAGGTGACCCAGGACGAGGCCGGCTACATCCAGGTGGTGGATCGCATCAAGGACGTCATCAACACCGGCGGCGTCCTCGTGGCCCCGCGTGAGGTGGAGGACTGCGTCTACGAGGTGGAGGGCGTGGCCGAGGTCGCCGTGATCGGTGTCCCGGACGAGCGCTGGATCGAGGCCATCACCGCCGTGGTGGTGCTCAAGGACGGCGCCCAGGTCACCGAGGAGCAGGTGATCGCCCACGTCAAGGAGAACCTCGCCGGCTTCAAGGTGCCCAAGTCCGTGGAGTTCGTGGACGAGCTGCCGCGCAACCAGTCCGGAAAGCTGCTCAAGCGCGTGCTGCGCAAGGAGAGGAGCGAGGCGTGAGCCTGACCCCGGAACTCGACATCGACGTCCGCGCCCCGCTGGACACCGACTTCCTCGGCGCCTTCGCCGACGCCACGGAGGCCGACCGCGCCGCTGCCGCGACGGCCCGTGAGACCGTCACGCCCATGCTGGACGAACTGGCCGAGGCCTGGCACAACGGCGAGTACCCGGTGCACCTGGTGCAGCAGGTGGCCGCCGCCGGCCTCATCACCGACGGCGTGGCCGTGGCGGGCATGGACACCCTGTCCCCGCTGGCGGCCGGCCTGGTGACCATGGAGCTGTCCCGCCTGGACGGCTCGCTCGCCGCGGCCTGCGCCGTGCAGGGTGGCCTGGCCCTGCGCTCCGTCGTGGAGCTCGGCTCCGAGGAGCAGAAGGCGGCGTACGCGCAGAGGCTGGCCCGCGGCGAGCTGCTCGGTGCCTTCGCCCTGACCGAGCCGGAGCACGGCTCCGACTCCGTGGCGCTGGAGACCACCGCCCGGAAGGTCGCCGGCGGCTGGGTGATCGACGGCCAGAAGAAGTGGATCGGCAACGGCGCCGCCGGCGGGATCACCCTCGTCTGGGCCCGGGACGAGGAGGGTCAGGTCCGCGGGTTCATCGTCCCGCAGGAGACCGAGGGATACTCGGCCGAGCCGATCGTGCGCAAGGGCGTGCTGCGTGCCCTCCACCAGTCCCTCATCACCCTGGACTCGGTGAAGGTCGGCGATGAGGCCCTGCTGCCGGGCGCGAACTCCTTCGCGGACACCGCCCGTGTCCTCGAGGCCACTCGCGTGAACATCGGCTGGTCCGCCCTCGGGCACGCCACCGCCCTGTTCGAGGGCGCCCTGCAGTACACGCAGGCGCGCGTGCAGTTCGGCAAGCCGCTGGCCGCCCAGCAGACCGTGCAGGAGCGGCTGTCCCAGATGCTCGAGGCCATCACCTCCATGCAGCTGCAGGCCGCCGCCGTGGCCCGGCTCCAGGCGGCCGGGCAGCTGCGCGGTGAGCACGCCTCGATGCTGAAGTACCACAACACCCGCGCCGCACGCCGGGTCGCCGGCATCGCCCGGGACCTCATGGGCGGCAACGGCCTGCTGCTGGAGCACGGCATGATCCAGCACTTCGCGGACCTCGAGGCGCTGCACACCTACGAGGGCACCGAGACGGTGCAGTCCCTCATCATGGGCCGCCGCCTCACCGGACACTCCGCCTACGGCTGGGCGAGCGCCAAGGCCTGATCCGACGGTGGGGCGGACGTTACGCTGGCCACATGAGGATCAGCGTCGGACAGTTCCGCCCCACCGGAGTCATCGAGGAGAACCTCGAGGTGCTCCGTCGGCTCACCGCCCAGGCCGCCGAGGAGGGCGCCGGGCTCGTCGTGTTCCCCGAGGAGTCGATGCTCACGCAGCGCCATCTCGTCACGGACACCTTCGAGGAGGCCGTGGACACCGAATGGGGCGAGTTCGTCGCCGCGCTCAAGGACATGGCGCGCGAGTACGGGATCGCGATCATCGCCGGCGGATACGAGCCCTCCGGGACCCCGCGCCCCTACAACACCCTCGTGGCCGTGGACGGCTCCGGTGCCGAGCTCGGCACCTACCGGAAGCTCCACCTCTACGACGCGTTCAAGCACAAGGAGTCGGACACCATCACCCCGGGCGACCGGGACCTGCTGTCCGTCCGCATCGGCGAGCTGACCTTCGGCCTGCTCACCTGCTACGACCTGCGCTTCCCGGAGCTGTCCCGCAAGCTCGCCGTGGACGGCGCGGACGTGCTCGTGGTCCCGGCCGCCTGGTTCAAGGGCGACCACAAGGTGGACCACTGGCAGACCCTGCTCAAGGCCCGGGCCGTGGAGAACACCGTCTGGGTGGTCGCCGCGGACACCTGCTCGGACTCGACGATCGGGCACTCGGCGATCGTGGACCCGCTGGCCCTGCCGGTGGCGGCGTTGGAGGACGAGCGCGAGGCCCTCGTGACCGCCGAGGTCACCCGTGACCGCATCGAGGACGTCCGCTCCTTCCTGCCGGTCCTTCAGAACCGGCGCACCGACGTCCTCTGACCTGCGGGCGACCGGCGGCATCACGGGCCGGACGCCATGATTCCCGGCCCGGGACCCGGTGGCACTAAACTGGGGCACAGAACTCTGGGCGCCTGCGGGCGCCCGGCGCGCAGAGGGCCCCGGAGGCGGGGCGGATGGGAGACCAGCAATGAACACGAACACCACCGTCGCCACCCGTGGCGGCGCACGCCCGGTGCCGGCCGAGCCGATCGTCCCGCCGAGTCTGCCGGTCAACGCCTGGGGCATCACCAACCGCATCGTGATCGTCGCGGCGATCGTGCTGATGGTCGCCGAGTTCGTCCAGCTCTTCACCACCCGGCCCGACGGCCTCGTGGTGCTCGGCGAGGGCGGTGTGGGCTTCGTGCCGCTCATGCTCTCCCTGTTCTTCGCCCTGATCGGCGGTTCCCTCGCCGGCGTCGTCGCCTCGTGGGTCGTCAACGTCATGGGCGGCTACGGCCGCAACGCCGGCCGCTACGCGATCGGCGGCCTGGTCGGCGGCATCGTCTCGGTGCTGTTGCTGATCATGATCTTCTCGAACACCGCCGCCGAGAACTCCGGCTGGGTCCTGCTGATCGGCATGCCGGTCGCCGGCCTGATCGGCGGCCTCTGGGCCGGCATCAGCTCCGCCCGTCGCCACTGAGCGATAAGCGGGTCGTCACTCGCCCCTGCGCGCCGCCTCACTCGCACCGCGCGCTCGCACCGCACGACGGCGCCGTTCCCCCGACGGAGGGGAGCGGCGCCGTCGTCGTCTGTGGGGCCTTGCTCGACGGGCATGACGAAGGGCCCCGGTCCGGCTTTCGCCGGTCCGGGGCCCTTCGCTGTCATCACTCGCACCTTCGATGAGGTGCTTTCAGCATAGGGATCCTTCGTGGAGGTACCAGGGGAGAACTCTGGGAATTGTCTGAAACCGGGTCACCGTGCGGTGACGGCCCGCTGTGCGCCGTCCTCGCCACGCGCCTGGGTTCCGGCCCTGTGCGCCGCGTGTCCCGACGACGGCACCGACGTCCGGACTGTGCGGCGCCTCCTCGAGGGCCCGCCTCACCGCCCGGAGAGGGCGTCCGCGATCTGCGCGGTCGCCTCGACGAGGGCCTGCCGGCAGCTCTCGGCGAGCTCATCGGTGCAGCGGTAGGTCGGCACGAGCGTGGACAGTGCGCCCACGGGGGAGCCCTGGACCGTGATCGGAGCGGACAGGGCGGTGACGTCCCGTTCCACGGTGTCCTTGATCATCGCGACGGAGTCGGCCTCGACCTCGCCGCGGAGCACGGCCCCCACGGCGGTGCCGTCGAGGGGGACGGTGCGGCCGACCCAGTTGGTGTGGCGCACGGAGTGGGTGCCCTCCACGATCGCGATGTAGACGGCGGTGTCGGCTGCGCCCGGGATCGCCAGGTACACGGACTCGCCGGTCTTCTCGGCGAGCGCCCGCATGGGCTCGCCGGAGAGTTCCACGAGCGGCTCGCGGGTGAAGGCGCGTGCACCGAGGCGGATCAGCTGTGCGCCGGGGCGGTAGCGGCCGTCGTCGTCGCGGGTGACGAGGCCGGCGCCCTCAAGGCTGCGCAGCAGACGCAGGGCCGTGGAGGGGGCGAGGTCGGTCTGCCGCGCGGCGTCGGACAGGGTCAGCGCGGAGCGCTCGGTTACGGCGGCCAGCAGGTCCAGGGCGCGGTCCACGGTGCGCGTCGAGGCGGAGGGCATGGAGAAAGCCTATACAAGGGGTTGCGCGCGCCACACCGGGAGGGTTTCAATGGATGGAAGGCATACGCCATCAGATGAAAAGGCGAGGCTGACGCGCCCACCCGACCGGCCGCCGTCGGGAAGGACACCGGACCCCTTGAAGGAGAGGACCCCATGACCCAGGGATTCACCCAGCACGACCCGTCCCGCGAGATCCGCGCTCCGCGCGGCACGGAGATCTCCGCCAAGTCCTGGCAGACCGAGGCCCCGCTGCGGATGCTCATGAACAACCTGGACTCCGAGGTCGCCGAGCGTCCCGAGGACCTCGTCGTCTACGGCGGCACCGGCCGCGCGGCCCGCTCCTGGGAGGCCTTCGACGCGATCGTCGAGACACTGAAGGACCTCGAGGAGGACGAGACCCTCCTGGTGCAGTCCGGCAAGCCGGTCGGCGTGTTCCGCACCAACACGTGGGCCCCGCGCGTGCTGATCGCCAACTCCAACCTGGTGGGCGACTGGGCGGACTGGGCCACCTTCCGCAAGCTCGAGGCCGAAGGCCTGATGATGTACGGCCAGATGACCGCCGGCTCCTGGATCTACATCGCCACCCAGGGCATCCTGCAGGGCACCTACGAGACCTTCGCCGCCATCGGCCGCAAGAAGTACGACGGCACCCTCGCCGGCACCCTGACCCTCACCGGCGGCTGCGGCGGCATGGGCGGCGCCCAGCCCCTGGCCGTCACCCTCAACGGCGGCGTCTGCCTGATCGTGGACGTCTCCGCCGAGCGTCTGCGCCGCCGCCAGTCCAAGCGCTACCTGCACGAGGTGGAGACCGACCTGGACAAGGCGATCGCCCGCGTCAACGAGGCGAAGAAGAACAAGGAGGCCGTCTCCGTGGGCCTGGTGGGCAACGCCGCCGAGGTGTTCCCGGAGCTGCTCAAGCGCCACCAGGCGGGCGAGCTCGAGATCGACATCGTCACGGACCAGACCTCCGCCCACGACCCGCTGTCCTACCTCCCGGTGGAGTACACCGTGGAGCAGTGGCACGAGGAGGCCGCCGCGGACGAGGCCGGCTTCACCAAGAAGTCCCAGGAGTCCATGGCCCGCCACGTGGAGGCCATGGTCGGCTTCCAGGACGCCGGCGCCGAGGTCTTCGACTACGGCAACTCCATCCGCGACGAGGCCCGCAAGGCCGGCTACGACCGTGCCTTCGAGTTCCCGGGCTTCGTCCCGGCCTACATCCGCCCGCTGTTCTGCGAGGGCCTCGGCCCGTTCCGCTGGGTGGCCCTCTCCGGCGACCCGGAGGACATCCGCGTCACCGACGAGGCCCTGAAGGAGCTGTTCCCGGAGAACGAGCACCTGCACCGCTGGCTGGACGGCGCCGCCGAGTTCGTGGAGTTCGAGGGCCTGCCGGCCCGCATCTGCTGGCTCGGCTACAACGAGCGCCACAGGGCCGGTCTGCTGTTCAACCAGCTGGTGGCCGAGGGCAAGGTCAAGGCGCCGATCGCCATCGGCCGCGACCACCTGGACTCCGGCTCCGTGGCCTCCCCGTACCGCGAGACCGAGGCCATGCTGGACGGCTCCGACGCGATCGCCGACTGGCCGCTGCTCAACGCCCTGACCGCCACCTCCTCCGGTGCCACCTGGGTGTCCATCCACCACGGCGGCGGCGTCGGCATCGGCCGGTCCATCCACGCCGGTCAGGTCGGCCTGGCGGACGGCACCGAGCTGGCCGCAGCCAAGCTCGAGGCGCTGCTCACCAACGACCCGGCCATGGGCGTCATCCGCCACGTGGACGCCGGCTACTCCCGCGCCGCCGAGGTGGCGGCCGAGCGCGGTGTGCGTGTGCCCATGGAGGCGAAGATCCGCGACTGACGCACCCGTGCGGCCGTCGTCGTCCCCCGCACGGGCACGACGACGGCCCCCACCGTGGCGGAGGCGGCCCGCCTCCGCCACGGTGCAACCCAGGAGAGGAGCAGCACGATGTCCGTGACGAACCCGGGGGACCGCGAGTTCCACAGCTACACGACCGCGATGGCGGCGATCGGCCGTGACGAGCCCCGCCCGTCCGGCCGCTGGCGCATGATCGTCTACTCGGTGATCGGCATCGTGATGTTCTTCGTGCCGATCACCCTGAACGGCACCACGACCATCCCGCTGGACCACCTGGTCAACGGCGTCCGCACCCTGCTGGGGGAGGCGGACCGCTTCGTGGCCCTGGCGATCATCGCCGCCGGCGCCGTCTACCCGTTCGTCACCGGTACGTGGCGGCAGTCGGCGTTGAAGGCCGCGTTCGCGTTCCTGGCCGTGCTCGGACTGGTCACCGCGTCCATGGTGGTCTTCGGGTTCGGCCCGGAGTTCGTGCTGAACGAGGACATCGGACCGTTCCTCATGGACTCGCTGGTGGTGCAGGTCGGACTGATCGTGCCGATCGGCGGCATCTTCCTGGCCCTGATCATCGGCTACGGCCTCATGGAGTTCGTGGGCGTGTACCTGCGCCCGGCCATGCGTCCGGTGTTCCGGGTGCCCGGCCGCTCCGCGGTGGACGCCGTCGCCTCCTTCGTGGGCTCCTACGCGCTGGGCCTGCTGCTGACCAACCGCATGTACCGCGGGGGCCGCTACACGGCCAAGGAGGGCGCCATCATCGCGGTGGGCTTCTCCACGGTCTCGGCCACCTTCATGGTGATCGTCGCCCGCACGCTGGACCTGATGGGCGTGTGGCTCTGGTACTTCGTGGGCACCCTCGTGGTGACGTTCGCCGTGACCGCGCTGGTGGTGCGCCTGCCGCCGCTGAGCCGCATCCCGGACGAGGTCTACCCCGGAGCGGAGCCACGCCCGGAGCAGCCGGTGACCCATGACCGCTTCGCCGTGGCCCGCCGCGCCGCCGAGCAGACCCTGGCCGAGGCACCGTCACTGCCGAAGAACATCTGGATCAACTTCCGTGACGGCCTGGTGATGGTCATGCAGATCCTGCCGTCCATCATGTCCGTGGGCCTGATCGCGCTGGTGCTGGCCACCTACACTCCGGTGTTCACCTGGGTGGGCCTGGTGTTCTGGCCGTTCTTCTGGATCCTCGGCTTCTCCGATCCGTCGCTGATGGCCACCGCCGCGGCGACCTCGATCGCCGAGATGTTCATCCCGGCCACCCTGCTGGCCGGCAGCGACGACCTCGTGGCCCGCTTCGTGATCGGCGTCGTCTGCGTCTCCGCGATCATCTTCTTCTCCGCCGTGGTCCCTGCCATCCTGGCCACGGACCTGCCGATCAAGCTGTGGCACCTGGTGGTCATCTGGGCCGAGCGCGTGATCCTCACGATCCTGCTCGCCACCCCGCTGGCCCACCTGGTGGCGGCCGTCGCGGTCTGACCGCCGGCCACACCGACCGACGCACGCCCCTGCCCCCTCACCCGGAAGGACCCGCATGACCTCCCACCTGATCACCGACATCGGCGAGCTCACCTGCGTGGACGCCGAGTCCCGCGTGCTGCACGACGCCGCCGTGGTGGTGGAGGACGGCACGATCGCCTGGATCGGCGCCGCCGCCGACGCCCCGGAGGCGGACGGACGCACCTGCGCCGAGGGCCGGGCCGTGCTGCCCGGCTGGGTGGACCCCCACACCCACCTCGTCTTCGACGGGGACCGCTCCGCCGAGTTCGAGGCCCGCATGGCCGGTGAGTCCTACGCCGCCGGCGGCATCGGGGTGACCACCGAGGCCACCCGTGCCGCCTCGGACGAGCGCCTGGCCGAGCTGGTCCGCGGCCGGGTGGCCGACGCGGTGGCCGGAGGAACCACCTACCTGGAGACCAAGACCGGCTACGGGCTCACCGTGGAGGAGGAAGCGCGCCACGCGCGCCTGCTGGCCGGACTGCGCGCGGAGGGCCTCGTGGACGAGGTGACCTTCCTCGGTGCCCACCTCGTCCCCGCGGGACGGCAGGCGGAGGACTACCTCGACGACGTCGTCGGGCCCATGCTCGAGGCTGTGCGGGAGCACGTCGACTGGGTGGACGTGTTCTGCGACCGCGGTGCCTTCGACGGCGACCAGACTCGGCGAGTGTTCGAGGCCGGCCGTGCCGCCGGGCTGGGGCTGCGCCTGCACGGCAACCAGATCGAACACGGGCCCGGCGTCGCCGTGGCCGTGGAGTACGGTGCGGCCTCGGTGGACCACGTCAACCACCTCACAGACGAGGACGTCGCCGCCCTGGCCTCCACCTGGGCCGGCTGGGACGCGGCCGCCCGCGCCGGCGAGCCCGGCACCGTGGCCGGGTGCCTGCCCGCCTGCGACCTGTCCACGCGTGCCCCGCTGGCGCCGGGCCGAGAGCTGCTGGACTCCGGTGTGCCGATCGCCCTGGCCTCCAACTGCAACCCGGGCACCAGCTACACCACCAGCCAGAACTTCAACGTGGGCACCGCCGTGCTGCAGATGCACCTCACCCTCGCCGAGGCCATCGAGGCGGCCACCTACGGCGGAGCGCTGGCGCTGCGGGCCCAGGATCGGGTCGGGAGCATCGAGGTGGGCAAGCGCGCCGACCTGCACATGCTGGACGCGCCCGCCGCCATCCACCTGGCCTACCGCCCCGGCATGCCCCTGACCCACGCGGTCTGGCGCGCGGGCCGTCGCGTGGCCTGACAGCCTCCACCGCGTACGATCACAGCCGGGGCCACCCACCCGTCCGCATCCGAGGCCGCACGCACCCGTCCGGAGCCGGCCTCTCCCTCCGAAACCCCCTGACCCGAGGAGCGCACCGCCCATGACCACCACCACTGCCGCCAGCGTCACGCTCGGCACGTCCGGGGCCACCCTGGACGACGTCCTCGCCGTGGCCCACCACGATGCCCGCGTGGTGCTCGCCGACGACGTGCTCGAGACCGTCGGTGCGGTGCGCCGCCACGTCGAAGCGCTGGCCGAGGCCGAGACCCCCACCTACGGCGTCTCCACCGGCTTCGGCGCGCTCGCGGACAAGCACATCCCGCTCGAGTCCCGCGCGCAGCTGCAGAAGTCCCTGATCCGCTCCCACGCCGCCGGCATGGGCCCAGTGGTGGAGCGCGAGGTCGTGCGCGCGCTGATGTTCCTGCGCGCCACCACGCTGGCCTCCGGCCGCACGGGTGTGCGGCCCGTGGTGGTCGAGACGTTCGTGGCCATGCTCAACGCGGGCATCACCCCCGCCGTGCGCGAGTTCGGCTCGCTGGGCTGCTCCGGCGACCTCGCCCCGCTCTCCCACGTGGCCCTGGCGCTGATGGGCGAGGGCGACGTCGTCGGGACGGACGGTGAGCTGCGTCCGGCCGGCGAGGCGCTCGCCGAGGCCGGGATCGAGCCGGTGGAGCTGCGGGAGAAGGAGGGCCTGGCCCTGGTCAACGGCACCGAGGGCATGCTCGGCATGCTGATCATGGCGCTGGCCGACCTCGAGGAGCTCGCGGACACCGTGGACCTCACCGCCGCGATGTCCGTGGAGGCGCTGCTCGGCACCGACCGCGTGTTCGTGCCGGAGCTGCACGCTCCGCTGCGCCCCCATCCGGGCCAGGCGGCCTCCGCGGACCGGATGCTGAAGATTCTGGCGGGTTCGCCGATCGTGGCCTCGCACCGCGAGGGCGACTCCCGCGTGCAGGACGCCTACTCGCTGCGCTGCGCCCCGCAGGTGGCCGGCGGCCTGCGCGACACCCTCGCGTACGTGCGCACCGTGGCCGAGCGCGAACTCGCCGCGACCGTGGACAACCCGGTGGTGCTCGACGACGGCCGGGTGAGCTCGAACGGCAACTTCCACGGTGCGCCCGTGGCCTATGTGCTGGACTTCCTGGCCATTCCGGTGGCGGATGTGGCGAGCATGTCCGAGCGCCGCACCGACCGCATGCTGGACCCGGCCCGCTCGCACGGGCTGCCCGCGTTCCTGGTGGACGACCCGGGCGTGGACTCCGGCATGATGATCGCCCAGTACACGCAGGCCGGGCTCGTCTCGGACATGAAGCGTCTGGCCGTGCCGGCGTCCGTGGACTCCATCCCGTCCTCGGCGATGCAGGAGGACCACGTCTCCATGGGCTGGCACGCCGCCCGCAAGCTGCGCTCAGCCGTGGAGAACTTCCGCCGTGTGCTCGCCGTGGAGCTCGTGGCGGCTGCCCGCGCGATCGAGCTGCGCGCGCCGTTGCAGCCCTCCGTCGCCACCGGTGCGGCCGTCCGTGTGATCCGTGAGGCCGGCGTCCCCGGCCCGGGGCCGGACCAGTACATGGCCCCGCAGCTGGCCGCCGCCGAGCAGGCCCTGCGCGACGGGTCCGTGCTGGCCGCGGTGGCGGAGGCGCTGGCGGGTGCGTCCGTCGACGCCGAGCCGCAGGATCTGGGCGGGCAGTCCACGGGCGCCGAGGCCGAGGGGCACTGACGCCCCAGGGCGGTCAGATGCCATAGAGGGGCCAGATGCCACAGAGTGGTCACGGCATGCCGCGTGCGCCTGCACGAGACGGCGTGCCGTGACCACTTCTGTGTGGGGCGCCGGCGGGCCGGGCCCGCTCCGCCGCGCCGGGGTGGGCCGGGCCTGGCCTCAGGCCGGCTCAGGCCGCCAGGTCCACGTCCTTCGTCTCCTTCATGAGCAGGCCGGTCAGTCCGGTGAGGCCGCCGACCACCATGAGGTAGATCGGGAACGCGCTGGTCCACCCCTGCGCCGTCAGCCACGTGATCAGGTACGGCGCCGTGCCGCCGAAGATCGCGGTGGCCAGCGAGAGCATGGTGGCCACGCCCTTGGCGCGCACCGCCGTCGGCAGCGCCTCGGACCAGACGGCGCCGTTGACGCCGAACAGCAGCGCCACGGCCAGCAGGGCGATGGTCTGCACGAGCAGGAACGAGGCGAAGCTGCCGTCCAGCATGCCGAACAGCGGGAACGGGAGCACCACGAAGAGCAGACCGAAGGCGATGACCAGCGGACGACGTCCGACCCGATCGCCGAGCAGGCCCGCCCCGAGGATGGCGGCAAGGAAGATCAGCTGGGCCACGAGCGAGGCCGAGAGGGTGGTGGACTCGTCCATCTGGTGGGTCACCTGCGCGTGCGTGGGCAGGTAGATCAGCCACGTGTAGAACATCAGCGAACCTCCTGCAGAGACCAGGAAGATCGTCAGCAGGCCGCGCCACACCGAACCCGACTCCCGGCGCGGGGACTCGTCGGCGGCGGGCACCACCTGCTGGGCGGCCGTGAAGTGCTCCGACTCCGTCAGGCTCCGGCGCAGGTACAGCGCATAGAGGCCCAGGACGCCGCCGATGCCGAAGGCCACGCGCCAGCCCCAGGAGGCCACCTGGTCCTGGGAGAGCAGCGTGGTGACGGCCAGGCCCACGAGTGTCGCCAGGATGGTTCCCACCACCACGGACACCCACGACGTGGCCCCGAACAGTGCACGCCGACCCTGCGGCGCCCTTTCGACGAGGTAGGTGACGGACGTGCCCATCTCGCCGCCGTGTGCCAGGCCCTGGAGCAGGCGGGCGACGACGAGGATCACCGAGGCGAGGACGCCCGCCGTGCCGTAGGTGGGGGTGAAGGCGATGAGCAGGCTGCCCAGTGCGGTGATCATCATCGCCGCGAAGAGGCTGCGCTTGCGGCCCACCCGGTCCGCGTAGGCGCCGAACAGGTAGCCGCCGAGGGGTCGGGCGACGAAGCCCACGGCGAAGACGGCCAGGGTGGCGAGCAGCCCGGACGTGGGATTGTCCGCGTGGAAGATCTGCGCCGCGAAGACCGGCGCGAAGATCGTGTAGACGTTCCAGTCGTACCACTCCAGCGCGTTGCCGAAGTTCACGGCCAGCATGTCCTTCACGCTCCGGGGCCGGGGTCGAGGCACGGGAGCGGGGCGGGTCGCGCCGCCGGCGGCGGTGCTCATGCCCGCCCCTCGAGTCCGGCCTGGGCATCGCCGTCGGCGCCGGGCACACGCATCTCGAAGGTCTCCCGCACCACGGTGTAGTCGAAGTAGCCCAGGCGGGCGATCGGCTGGATGCGCGGGATGTCGAGTCGGCCGTCGGCGGTGATGACGTCGTCGTCGATGTGGATGGTGTCCACGTGGGCGAAGACCACGTCGATGGTGCCGACGTTCGAGTTCCCCTTGATGCGGTGCGTCGAGTGGTAGCGGCACTCGAAGCGCACAGGCGACTCGGCGACCATCGGAATGGGGTGGTTGTCCGCGTAGACCTTGGTGACGCCGTGCTCGGCGATGCGGTCCCACTCGCTCTCGCCCGGCTCCAGGGCCATGGCGGTGACGTTGACGGCCTCGCGCAGGTCGTAGGTGGCCATGTTCCACACGAACCAGCCGGTCTGCTCCGCGTTGAGGACGGTGTCCTTGCGGCGTCCGTCCGGGTACTGGTTCGCGGAGAACATCACCATGGGCGGGTCGAAGGTGAGGTTCTGCCACTGGCTGTAGGGAGCGATGTTCTCCATGCCGTCCGGGCTCACGGAGGACAGCCAGCCGATGGGGCGGGGGACGGTGGAGCTCTTGAACGGGGAGTAGGGCAGGGGGTTGGCCTCGTGCTGCGGGCGGTACTTCATGACGCCTCCATGTGATGCGGACTACAGGGTGTGCGCCACGTTACGCCGCATATCCGAGATATATCAAGAGCATCCGGGCAGACGACTGCCTAGGCTGGGCCCATGAGCAAGTCGGAGGAGGCCTACGCCCGCCTGACGCAGAAGATCGAGACCGGGGAGCTGCCGCCGGGTGCCGTCCTCACCGAGGCGGCCCTCATGGACGCCGCGGGAACGGGCCGCACGCCCCTGCGCGAGGCCGTGCAGCGGCTCGTCCGGGACCACTGGCTCTCTGCCGGCGGCGGGCGTGGACTGCAGGTGCCTGCGATCTCGGTGGACGATCAGCTGGAGAGGCTCGAGGTGCGGCGGTCACTCGAGGTGTTGGCCGTGGACCTGGCCTGCATCCGGGCGGGGGAGGAGCAGTTGGCGGACGTCGAGGCCCACGTGCACCATCTGCGTGCGGTGTCCGACCTGCCGGCGTACGTCGCCGCCGTGGGGCGTTCGCACGAGCTGTTGCGCACGATCGCGAACAACCGCTATCTGTCCGATTCCCTGGTCCCGCTCCAGGGTCTGTCCCGCCGGTTCTGGCTCGCCACCACGAAGGGTCTGTCCGGTGAGGTCGAGCGTGGCCGGGCGTTCTATGTCCCGGCGCTGGAGGCGGTGACCCGCAGGGACCCGGTGGGCGCCCGGGCCGGGGTGCTGGCGCTGCATGACTTCCTCGCGCGCTCGGCACTGGACTACGCGGCCCGACGCGCGGCCCACGGCCGGACCGAGCCGCCGTCCCCGTGGACCGAGGGGCGCTGAGGCGGCGGATCACCGCTCCGCCGCGCCGGGCCCGGCCTCAGGCCAGCAGTCCTCCGTCCGTCCGGTGCCGGCTGACGATCGTGTGGATCAGCCGGGCCGCGGCCTTGGCCGTGCGACCGTCCACGTCCAGGGAGGGGTTGAGCTCCACCACGTCGGCCAGGGCCAGCTTTCCGGAGCGGGCGGCCTCCAGCGCACACGCGTGGATCACCTCGTAGGGCACGCCGAAGCCGGCCGGGGCGCTGACGCCCGGGGCGACGGCGGCCGGCAGCACGTCCAGGTCGATCGTCAGGTAGAGCACGTCCACCGCGTCGATGAACGAGCGCACCCAGCGGCGCACGCCGGTGATGTCGGCGGTCTGGGCCTGCTCGTCGGTCACCCAGGAGACCCCGTGCTCGCTGGCGGTGTCGAACAGCGCACGCGTGTTGTTGGCCTCGCTGATGCCCACCACCGCGTAGGAGAGCCGATGGTCCGAGCCTTCGGCATCACGCAACGCCTGCAGGAACGGGGTGCCGGACGTCGCGTGGGACTCCTCGCGCAGATCGAAGTGGGCGTCCAGGTTGAGGATGCCCACGCGGGTGCCCGCTCCCACGCGCTTCGAGCCCGCCAGACCCTGGTAGGAGGCGTAGGCGGTCTCGTGACCGCCACCGAGGACCACGGTGAGGTCGTGCTCGTCCAGCAGTCCGGAGATCCTCTCCCCGAGGGCCCGCTGACCGTCTTCGAGGTCGCCGGGGTTCTCCTCGTCGCCGAGGCGGACCACCACGTCGCCGTGGTCCGACAGGGCGCCGGTCTCCGGGCGGTAGGACAGCGGGGAGAGCGCAGCACGCAGCGCGTGGGGCCCCTCCGATGCACCGATGCGTCCGCTGTTGCGGCGCACGCCCTCGTCCGAGGAGAACCCGACGAGCGCGGTCGACCGCGCATCCCCGGCGCCGGAGGGCGACGAGGAGGCGACGTCCGAGGCGGCGGAGGAGCCGTCGTCGGGAAGGGACGCTGCAGACGAGGCGGCACGGACCACCTGGTGCCAGCGGAGGTGTTCGGCGGTCTCGCCGTCGGTGCGGCCGGACCACCCGGGGGCGGAGGAGGGGGACGGGGCGGAGAACTCGGAGGTCATGACCCCATCCCACGCCTGATCGCCCCCACAGGGCAAGCCGGGGCCGGCCCGGAGGTCACACGCGCCGAGCCAGAAGGACTGGCCCCTTCAACGCGTCGTGACGTGGCCGAACCCTCTGGCTCGGCGCAGGCCCAGGGCCTCACCGGTCGATCGTCTGCCGCTTCGAGCTGATCACTCCGGTCACGAACCCGGCGAGGTTGAGGCCGCCGTGGAAGCGGGCGTGCTCGATCTTCACGCAGCGGTC
This sequence comes from Micrococcus sp. HMSC067E09, assembly GCF_001812555.1. NCBI lineage: Bacteria > Bacillati > Actinomycetota > Actinomycetes > Micrococcales > Micrococcaceae > Micrococcus > Micrococcus sp. HMSC067E09. Next base: position 34,874 of record NZ_KV809405.1, read on the forward strand.
CATCACGATGTCCAGGCCGAGCTCCTCGGCCAGGTGCGCGGCGTCCTCGTTCCAGATGCCCAGCTGCAGCCAGACGGTCCTCGCACCGGCGGCCTGGGCCTCGCGGACGATCTCCGGGGTGTCGGAGGCCTTGCGGAACACCTCCACGAGGTCCGGCTGCACGGGCAGGTCCGCCAGGGAGGCGTAGACCTCGTGGCCCAGGATCGTCTTCCCGGCCTCGGCCAGCACCGGGTTCACGAAGTACACGTCGAACGTCGTGGAGCTCAACAGGTAGGTGGCCACGAAGTACGAGGCGCGCGCGGGCTTGTCTGAGGCGCCCACGATTGCGATGCTCCGTGCCCGGTGCAGGATTGCCAGCCGCTCCGGGGCGGTGGGTCCGGTCCAGGTCCTCTCGGGGATGGCGGTGCTCATCACAGGCCTCCTTCTGCCGTGCCGTTCCCGGCGTCGCTCTCCTGCTTCCCGACGACGGCCGCGTCCGTTCCCGGAGCCGGCTCGCCGTCGCGTGTGGTGCCGGTGGCGGCGGTGAGCGCCTGGTCCAGGTCCCAGAGGATGTCCTCGACGTCCTCGATGCCCACCGAGAGGCGGATGAGGTCCTCGGGGACGCCGCCGGCGATCAGCTGCTCGGCGGTGAGCTGCTGGTGGGTGGTGGAGGCCGGGTGCAGCACGAGGGTCTTGGCGTCGCCGATGTTGGCCAGGTGGCTGGCCAGCTGCAGGTTCGCGATGAACTCCGCGCCGGCCTCGCGCCCGCCGCGGTGCTCGCCGCCGGCCACGCCGAAGCTGAACACCGAGCCGACGCCACGGGGCAGCAGCGTCCGGGCCCGTTCGTGGTGCGGATGCGAGGGAAGACCGGCGTAGCGGACCCAGCTCACACGCGGGTCCTCGTCCAGCCAGGCGGCCACCTGCTGCGCGTTGGCCAGGTGGGCGTCCATGCGCTGGGCCAGGGTCTCCACACCGATCAGCAGCTGGAACGCCGACTGCGGGGCCAGGGACGGACCGAAGTCCCGCAGCTGCTCCGAGCGCAGCTTGGTGAGGAAGCCGTACTCACCGAAGTTCCCCCACCAGGAGACGTTCCCGTAGGAGGGCACCGGATCGGTCATCTGCGGGAACTTCCCGTTGTCCCACGGGAAGGCGCCAGACTCCACGACCACGCCGCCGAGGGTGGTGCCGTGGCCGCCCAGGAACTTGGTGGCCGAGTGGATGACGATGTCCGCTCCGTGCTCGATCGGCCGGATCAGGTACGGGGGAGTGAGGGTCGCGTCCACCACGAGCGGGATGCCGTGCCGGTGCGCGACCTCCGCCAGGCCCGGCAGGTCCACGATGTCCCCGGAGGGGTTGGCGACGATCTCGGTGTAGACGGCCTTGGTGTTCTCCTGGACCGCGGCCTCGAAGTCCGCGGTCTCGGAGGAGTCCACGAAGGTGGTCTCCACACCGAAGCGGCGCAGCGAGACGTCCAGCTGGGTGACGGTGCCGCCGTAGAGCTTGGAGGAGGCCACGATGTGGTCCCCGGCGCCGCAGAGGGCGGCGAAGGTGATGAACTCCGCGGCCATGCCGGAGGCGGTGGCCACCGCGCCGATGCCGCCCTCGAGCGTCGCGATGCGCTCCTCGAACGCCGCGACGGTCGGGTTGCCGATGCGCGAGTAGATGTTGCCGTACTTCTGCAGCGCGAACAGGTTCGCCGCGTCGTCCGCGGACTCGAACACGAAGGAGCTGCTCTGGTGGATCGGCACCGCACGGGAGCCGTGCACGGCGTCGGGGACGGCGCCGGCGTGCAGCGCCTTCGTGCGGAACCCGAACTCGTGCGGGGCGGGGCGGGGGTCTGCCACGGGGGTCCTTCCGGTCGTCGGCCACAGGCACGGGCGACGGACGCGCGGCGGGGAGGCGGCCGTCGTCGTGGTGTCCATGGTGCGCCCGGCCCAGGGGGCGGGGCAGGCCGGAAGGTCGTGCGAGGTCACGCAGAGGCGGCCGGGCCCCGCAGCCGGCGCGGCTGCGGGGCCCGGGAGGGGGTCCTGGACAGGCGGACGCCCCGGTGCCGACCGCGCGAGGGGGTACGCATGGTGGTCGACGCCGGGGCGTCCGCTTTTCAGTTGTCCATCATCACTCGCACCTTGATGAGGCGTCTACGACGCTAGGCGGTCACCCTTGAGGCTCTCGCAAACGAGCCTGGTCATTGCCTGGCAGTCCGGATGTCGAGTGATCTGTGTCTCAATCGTTGGAACCGCTCAGCCGGGCCAGGCAGTGATCCAGAGGACCGCCGGCAGGCCGACGGCGAACACCAGGACGAAGCCCCGGTAGAGGCGCCGACCGCCCGGAGAGCCGATGTTCACGGTGGTCCCCACTCCGTAGCCCTCGCGCTTGTTCACCACGATGTTCGGCTCATCCGGGTCGTTCATCATGCCGGTGGCGGTCCAGCGTTCCTCCTCCGCCCGCTCCTGGGCAGACGCATGGTGCCCCAGCTCGGTGGCGACGTCCTCGGACCAGCGGCGCCAGTGCCGCATGGACAGGGACAGGGCCGCGAACACGCCCACCATGACCACGGTGAAGACCAGGGGCATCAGCCACCAGGGCAGCCCGGCGGTGCGTCCGAGCAGGACGTGCACGGTGGTCGGGGCCGCGGCGAGCAGTATCAGCAGGCTGATCCAGCCCAGCGCGGAGACCATGCCGAAGTGCAGGCCGTGGCCGCGTACGCGCGCCCAGCCGGAGCGGTCCTGCGGGGTGGTGGACAGGGACGGGGCGAGGGCTGCGACGACGGCCAGGGCGGCGGCGCTGCCCAGGCCGATGAGCGCTCCCTGCGCCACAGCGCCGAAGGACGTACCCGCCCAGGCGTCCGGGGACCCGCTCGGGCCCCAGTGCGTCGGGATCTGCTCCGGCAGGCCCGGCAGGGCGAGGAGCACCCACGCGACGAGGGCGAGGCCCAGGGCGGCGGTGACGACGAACGGCAGCCACGCCTTCGGCCTGGCCCTGCGGACGAGGCGACGCTCCTGCCTCTGGAGGCGGCCGTCGTCGGGGGAGCCGGGGGCGTGCGGCGGCTGGTGGGTCATCGGTAGAAGCCTCCCCTCGGGGCCGCGACGCTGCGGCCGGATCTCATCGGGGCCTGGTCTCAACGGGCTGGTGGCCTGCGAGTCTATCGAGGGGGTCCGTGAGGGCTGCGGAAGTTCCGCGCCTGCAGAGGTGCGGGGCCCGCAGAGGTGCCGCGCCTGCGGGGCGCGGTGCCTGCGCGCCGCCCGGCCTCGGACGTGCAGAGCCCCGGGCTCGGCCGCGTGAGGGGGACGCGTTGATGATCGAGGCCCGGGGCTTCTGCTGTTCAGTTGTGATTCATCACTCGCACCTTGATGAGGCGTGTTCCACGCTAGGGGGAAGCCCTGACCGCAGGCGCAGACGCTGCTGGGCGTTCTCTGGCCGTTGCGTTGCGCTTCGATCACATCGTGACGTGCGCCACGATCGGCTCGTGGCCACTGGGCTGCGCGGAGTGTCAGGCCGCGTCAGTGGGCGTCTGCGGCCTCGTTCGAGGAGCGCTTCACGAACCACACGGCCACCACGTTGAGGCTGAACACGCAGGCGCCCGCCAGCAGGGCCAGGTGCACACCGTCCATGGTGGCGGCGACCTGGTCCGAGCCGTGGGCGGCGGACCCGGCCGTGCCCACGGTCAGCAGGGTGATGAACAGGGCGGTGCCGGCGGCCGCCGCCACCTGCTGGAGGGTGGACAGCAGCGCCGAGCCGTGCGCGTAGAGGCGGCGCGGCAGAGAGGACAGGGCGGTGGTCATCAGCGGGGAGAACATCATGGACAGGCCCACGCTCATGACGATGTGCAGGGTGATCACGAACGCCGCTGTGGACTGCGGGGAGAGGAACGTGTAGCCCCAGAGCGCACCGGCGGCCAGCAGCGAGCCCGGGATGAGCAGGGGACGGGGTCCCACCCGGTCGTAGAGGTTGCCGACCACGTAGCCGAGGACGCCCATCGCGGCACCGCCGGGCAGCAGGGCCAGGCCGGATTCCTGTGTGGTCCAGCCGAGGACCTGCTGGAAGTACATCGGCAGCAGGATGATGACGCCGAACAGGGACATCATCGTCACGAGCATGCAGCACAGGGCCGTGGCATAGGTGGGCCGGGCGAGCGTGCGCAGGTCCAGCAGGGCGTCGTCCCCGAGGCGCACCTGCCGGTAGGCGAAGAACGCGAGGAACACGGCGCCGGCGGCGAGCGGGATCCATGGGGCGACCGGCGCGTGACCGCCGGCGGCCTCGCCGATGCTGGACAGGCCGAAGATCAGGCCGCCGAAGCCGAGCGCGCACAGCACGCCGGAGAAGCCGTCCAGGCGGATCTTCTCCGGCTCCGTGACGTTGCGGACCCACAGGGCGCCGGCCACCAGGGCGGCCAGGGCGATGGGGAACACGGCGCCGAACATCCAGCGCCACGTCAGGTGCTCCAGGATCACGCCGCCCACGGTGGGCCCGGCGGCCGGTGCGACTGCGATGACGATCGAGATGATGCCCATGACCCGGCCGCGACGGGAGACGGGGACCACGTTCAGCACGGTGGTCATCAGCAGCGGCATCATGATGGCCGTGCCGACGGCCTGGACGACGCGCCCGGCCAGCAGGACCGAGAACAGCGGGGCCAGGCCGGCCACCACGGTGCCGATCGTGAACGTGCTCATCGCGAAGACGAACACCTGCCGCACTGTGAACCGGTTCATCACCCACCCGGTGAACGGGATCACCACTGCCATGGTCAGCATGAAGCCGGTGGACAGCCACTGTGCGGTGGCGGCGGAGACCGAGAACTCGGCCATCAGCCGCGGCAGTGCCACGGACATGATGGTCTCGTTGAGGATCACCACGAAGGCCGCGGACACGAGCAGGCCGATGAGGCGGCCGGTGCCGGGGGCGAGGGTGACGGGGACGGAGCCGGTGGGCAGGGAGTGGGCGGAGGACTGCGCGTCGGTGTCCGGCTGCGCCTTGCCGGCGGTCATGCGGCGACCCGCTGCTGAGGCAGGGCGGCCTGGAGGGTCTCGCCGGGGGCGCCGCCGGCATTCCAGGCGCGCACGAGTCCGGTCCGAGCGGTCATGGTCTGTTTCCCTTCCCGGTGGTTCAAAGTGGGCGGTTGAAAGCCTCCGAGGATCTTAGTGGGGCACCGCCGCCTGGTGTCCGTTCGACCGCACAGTGGATAAGGTGAGACAGACGTTTCGTATTCCCCGCCGATCCCCTGGAGGCAGCTTTCCGTGAAGAACGACGACGGCGCCCGCGACTCCGCCTCGACCGCCGCCCCCGCCGGGGGTGGCCGTCCGCCGCGACCGCAGACGGTGCTGGAGGTGGTCCGCACCGAGCAGCTGACCCCCCACATGGTGCGCGTGGTGCTCGGCGGCGACGGGTTCGCCGCGTTCCACGAGCGCTGGGCCGCGAAGAGGGCGACCGACCAGTACATCAAGCTGCTGTTCGCCGATCCCGCGCTCGGGTTGGAACCGCCCTATGACATGGACGTGCTGCGGGAGCGGCTGGCCCCCGAGCAGATGCCCGTGCGCCGGACCTACACCGTCCGCGCGGTGGATGCACGGGCGCAGACGGTGGCCGTGGACTTCGTGGTGCACGGGGACGAGGGCCTGGCCGGCCCGTGGGCTGCGCAGGCGCAGCCGGGGGAGAAGGTCGCGTTCTTCGGACCCGGCGGCGCCTACCGGCCGGACGAGGACGCGGACTGGCATGTGCTCGCCGGCGACGAGGCGGCACTGCCGGCTCTGGCCGCCGCGTGCGAGGACATGGCCGCACGGCTGCCGCAGGCGCGGGGCGTGGCACTGATCGAGGTGTCCGGAGAGCAGGACGAGCAGGAGTTCGCCGCGCCGGAGGGAGTCCAGGTCCGCTGGCTGCACCGCGGCGGGGACTTCAGCCCGCAGACCGCGCTCTGGGTGGACGCGCTCGAGGAGCTCGAGTTCGGGCCGGGCCGCGTGCAGGCGTTCGTCCACGGTGAGCGCGAGCAGGTGAAGCGGGCCCGGAGGCACCTGACCGACGTGCGTGGGCTGGACCGCAGGCAACTGTCCGTCTCCGCATACTGGGCCCACGGCCGTGCGGAGGAGGCGTTCCAGGCGGAGAAGCGCGAGCCGATCGGCAAGATCTTCGACGACGACTGACCCGCTGCCCCGTTCTCCCGTCCCCCATCCCTGGTCTCACGCCCCCATCCCTGGCGTTTCTCCGCTCCGCCCACCCCTGGCGTTTCCCCCCCCCTCCGCCCACCCCTGGCGTTTTCGCTCGCGAAACGGGAAGGGGGCGCCTCCCACTTCACTAGCGAAGACGCTGCGGGGAGGGGTGGGGGCGTCTGGCCGGGGAAGGGTTGAGGCGTCCGGCCACGGTGCCGGTCCACGTTCGTCAGGGGTGGACGCGGGTGGAATCCGTTGTGATTCTATGGGGGAACATAGAGTTCGGAGGCGGGCGTCCGGCCTTCCTCCACGATCATTGACGAGGGGACCGACCATGAAGAACCGTGTGTCCATCGCCGTTGGCATGTTCGCCGCCGGTGGCCTGCTGCTCACCGCCTGCGGCTCCACGCCCACCCTGGATGAGGCCTGGCCGGAGGTTCGCAAGAACTTCGAGGAGGCCGAGAGCCTGCGTATCAACATGGAGGCCACCGGTGAGGAGGACGACAGCACGGGCACCGTCGACCTGGCCGGCGCCACGGACGACTCCCACATGAAGGGCACCATGAACATCCCCATGGGCGGAGACCCCGTGAACATGGAGGTCATGAGGCTGGACGGGGACGCGTACCTGAAGGTGAAGTCCGACGGCGAGGACAATGCCTTCACCGAGATGCTCGGCGACAAGTGGCTCAAGATGTCCGCCTCGGAGGCCGAGGGCATGGGCGAGTTCGCGATGTCCTCCCTGGTGGACCAGATGGTGGAGGACATGCCGAAGAGCGATCACTTCGACGGCCACGACATCGAGGCCGAAGAGGTCGAGATCGACGGTGAGAAGTACGACAAGTACGTGATCCCCGAGGATCTCCTTGAGAGCGAGGACGCCGGGGACGTCTACTACGTGGACCGTGATGACAACACGCTGTTCCGGGTGGAGGGCACGAAGACCGAGGACGGCGGCCAGGAAGCCGTCGTGACGTTCACCGACTGGAACGAGGTGGAGGCTCCGGAGGCGCCGGCAGAGGACGAGGTCGTCGACCAGTCTGATCTCATGAACCCCTGACACCCAGCCGTGAGGGGAGGCCGGATGCCCCCGGCGCCTGCCTCCGGCTCCCCGCCGGACTCCCCACTCGTTTTCGCTCGCGAAACGGGAGGCGACGCCTCCCGTTTCGCGAGTGAAAACGTCTGGGGGGCGGGGGCGGGAGTCGTCAGAAGCTCACCGGCGGGCGGCGACCGCCTTCTCGATCTCCGCCACGCACGGCTCGTTCTGCAGGCTCGTGGTGTCCCCGAGGGCGTCACCGGTGAACAGCTGCGTGAGCAGTCTCCGCATGATCTTGCCGGACCGGGTCTTCGGCACGTCCGGCACGAACACCACGTGCGCCGGCTTCGCCACCGGGCCGATCACCCGCGCCACGTGCCGCCGCAGTTGCTCGGCCTGCTCCGTGGTCTCCTCCGGGCGGCCGGCCACGGCGAACCGCTCGTGCGCCACCACGAAGGCCACCGCCGCATGCCCGGTCTTCGGATCCGGGACCGGGCACACCCCGGCCTCGATCACCTCCGGGTGTGCCACCAGCGCCGACTCGATCTCGATGGTGGACAGTCGGTGCCCGGAGACGTTGATGACGTCGTCGATGCGCCCGAGGATCCATACGTCCGAGTCATCGTCCCGCTTGGCGCCGTCCCCGGCGAGGAACCAGCCCTGCCGCGCGTAGTCGGCCCAGTAGGAGTCGTAGAACCGCTGCGGGTTCCCCCATACGGTGCGGGCCATGGACGGGGAGGTCCGGGTGACCACGATCTTCCCCTGCAGGTGGGCGCCGACTGAGGTGCCGTCGTCGTCCACCACGTCCACGTCCACACCCGGCAGCGGGCGGGACCCGCAGCCGGGCTTGAAGACGGTGTCGGTCGGGCGCGGGGAGAGCACGGTGGAGCCGGTCTCGGACTGCCACCAGGTGTCCACCATCGGCACGCCGACGGAGCCGTCGCGGGGCACCGGCGCCTTACCCGCCGCGGCGGCCCGACCGTCCAGCCGGTCCAGCGCGTCCCGGCCGATCTGCGTGCGCGCCCACACCCAGGCCTCCGGGTTCACAGCCTCGCCGACGGTGCCGATCAGGCGGATCGAGGACAGGTCGTACTCCGCGGGCACGCCGTCCGGGTGCCAGCCCATCAGCGATCGGATCAGTGTGGGAGCCGTGTAGTAGCTGGTCACCCCGTAGCGCTGGATGACCTCGAAGTGCCGGCCCGGGTGCGGGGCGTTCGGCACGCCCTCGTAGATGACCTGGGTGACGCCGTTGCTCAGCGGCCCGTAGATCTCATAGGTGTGGGCGGTGACCCAGGCCAGGTCCGCAGTGCACCAGTGGACGTCGTCGTCGCGCCGCGCCGGGTCCGGGTGGGAGAACAGGAAGTCGTGCGTCCACGAGGCCGCGGCGAGGTACCCGCCCGAGGTGTGCACGAGCCCCTTCGGCTGCCCCGTGGTGCCGGAGGTGTACATGATGAACAGCGGGTGCTCTGCGTCGAAGGCGCGCCGGGTGTGGACGTCCGGCTGGCGGTCCACGACGTCGTGCCACCACAGGTCCCGGCCCTCGGTCCACGGGATGTCCCGGTGGCCGGTGCGGTCCAGGACGAGGACGTGCTCGATCGCGTTGTCCCCGGACACGGCCTCGTCCGCGTTGGCCTTCACCGGCACGGCCGTGCCGCGGCGGAACTGGCCGTCCGTGGTGACGAGCAGCTTGGCGCCCGTGTCCTCGACGCGGAACCGCAGCGCCTCCGCCGAGAACCCGCCGAACACGAGCGAATGCACGGCGCCGATCCGCGCGCACGCCAGCGTGATGACGATCGTCTCCACGAGCACGGGCAGGTACACGACGACGCGGTCGCCCGCCTCGATGCCCAGCTCTTCGAGGGCGTTCGCGGCCCGGGCGACCTCGCGCTGCAGCTGCGCGTAGGTGACGGCGCGGCGGTCCCCGGGCTCGCCCTCGAAGTACAGCGCCACCTTCTCCCCACGCCCGGCCTCCACGTGCCGGTCCACGCAGTTGTACGCCACGTTGAGCCGCCCGTCCGCGTACCAGCGGATCTGCGGGGCGGCCCCGGCGGCCGCGTCCGTGGGGACCGTGTCCGTCACCTGGGTGAAGTCCGTGTCCCAGGTCAGCCGGCGGCCCACCGCCTCCCAGAGGGCGAGTCGGTCGGATTCGGCGACGACGGCGCCGTCGCCCCGACCTCCATGGGCCCGTCCCGCGGGCCGTCCCGGGTGGACGTCCGGGTCCGCTGCGTCCACCAGGGACTGCGGCAGCGGACCGGGCAGCGTGGCCAGGGCGGCGGCGGGGACGCCGTCGTTCGGGCCGCGGACGGGATCCGGCGCGGGGAGGGCCGTCTCGGCGACGGCCGCGGCGGTGCCGGCTGCGGACACGGGCATGGGGTGTCTCCTTCCATCGGTCCTGGCGGGAGCACCCGCAGCCCGCGGGGAGGCGGACCCGGGTTGCTGCGGCGTCGAAGAGCCAGGTCTCTGGTGCCGCTCCGGATGGTGTGCGCGTCCACGGTAGGCCCGCGGTGTGCCACAGACGCGGTGCCGGTCCGGCTGGTGGGCGCGGACGCGTTGCGCCAGGTCATCTGGGCGGCGCCGACGGGCGACGCCCGTCCGGCGAGGGTGTCCATGACGGACGTGGGGCGGCTGCCTTCCGTGGCCGGGCGGGGCCGTGCTGTGCTGTGGCCGACCCATCCAGAGCGGCCGAGAGATCCGGATCGACGACGCCGCAGCAACCCCCTCATCCCTGTCCGGCAGGGTCGGGACGGTGCTACCGCCGGGACCGATGGAAAGGAGCCCGCGCATGTCCGCGCCCCTCACCGCACCCCACGACCCGACCGTGAACGCGGTCCCCACCCGTCCGCCGCTGGCCGTCACCCCGGACGTCCCGGACACCGACGACCTCGCTCGACTGCGGCAGCGGTTCGCCCCGATCTTCGAGCGCATCGCCGCCGGCGCCGCCGAGCGGGACGTGAACCGCACCCTGCCGTACGAGCAGATCCGCGAGCTCAACGCCGCCGGCTTCGCCACCCTGCGCGTTCCCCGGTCCCACGGGGGACCGGAGGTGAGCGTGCGGACGCTGACCGCCCTGCTGGTGGAGCTGGCGGCCGCCGACTCGAACGTGGCCCACCAGTACCGCTCCCACTACGGGTTCCTGGAGTCCCTGCGCCACAAATCGTCCGCCCAGCAGGAGCGCTGGTACCGGTTGATCCTCGAGGGAGCCACCGTGGGCAACGCGTCCACGGAGACCTCGGGCAACGCACTGGGCACCCTCAACACCCGGCTCGAGCCCCGTCCGGGCGGCGGCGCGGTCCTCACCGGGCGCAAGGGCTACGCCACCGCGTCCCTGTTCTCCACCCACACCCGGGTCTCCGCGGCCATCACGGACGAGGACGGCAGGACGACGCCGGGCCGCTGCTTCGCCGTGGTGCCCGTCGATCACGAGGGCGTCGAGCTCTACGACGACTGGGACGGCTTCGGGCAGCGCCTCACCGCCACCGGCACCGCCGTGTTCACGTCCGTCCCCGTGGACGGCGCCGACCTCTTCGACCGTCAGGCCGGCACGGCCGAGGCCGTGATCGAGGCCGCCTACTTCCAGCAGTTCCTGCTGGCGGTCCTGGCCGGCATCGCCACCGGCGCCCGGGACACCGCCGCCGAACTGGTGCGCGCCCGCACCCGCACCTTCAACACCGGCTCCGGCGCGCTCTACCGCGAGGACCCGCTGATCCAGGAGGCCGTCGGACGGATCGCCGCCACCGCCTTCTCCGTGACCGCCGCCGTGCTGCACGCCGCCGACGCCCTGGACGCGGCCATCGCCGCGGTCGACGCCGCCGCCGAGGGCGAGGACCTGGCCCTGGAGGTCTACGCGGCCGAGCTGGCCGTGGAACAGGCCCAGGTGACCGTCCCCGAGGCCGCGATCCGTGCCGCCTCCGAGCTGTTCCACGCCGGCGGCGCCTCCAACACCCGCTCCGGCAAGGCCCTCGACCGGTTCTGGCGCAACGCCCAGACCGTGGCCACCCACAACCCCATCCCGTTCCGCGCCCGCTCTGTGGGCGACTGGTTCGTCAACGGCACCCTGCCCGAGGGGCTGAACGCCATCGGCGACGCCGCCGGCGCGCCGAAGCACTCCGAGCAGGGCGGCGCCCCGTCGGCGTCCGGGGCCGAGGCCGGCCCGGCGGTGGGCACTGCGCCGAAGGGAGGGGCACGATGAGCACCGCAACCGTCCAGCAGGCCCGCCGCACCCGCCTGCGGGCCGTGTCCGGCTCCTTCATCGGCACCACCATCGAGTGGTACGACTTCTACCTCTACGGCCTCGCCGCCGCCCTGGTCTTCAACGTCCAGTTCTTCCCCGGCTCCTCGCCGCTGGCCGGCTCCATCGCCTCGTTCGCCACCCTCGCGGTGGGCGTGGTCGTCCGGCCGCTCGGCGGTATCCTCGCCGGCCACTTCGGGGACCGAGTGGGACGCAAGTCCCTCCTCGTGATCTCCCTCGTGCTCATGGGCCTGGCCTCGGTGGGCATCGGCCTGCTGCCGACCTTCGACCAGGTGGGCTGGTGGGCCGTGGCAGGGCTTGTGGTGCTGCGCTGTCTGCAAGGGTTGTCCGCGGGCATGGAGTGGGGCGGCGCCGCCCTGACGGCCGTGGAGCACGCCCCGGCCGGACGGCGAGGGTTCTTCGGGTCCTTCACGCAGGTCGGCTCCTCGGCCGGGATGCTCCTGGCCACCGGAGCCTTCGCCGCGACCACCTCACTGACCACGGAAGAGCAGTTCGCCGCCGTCGGCTGGCGCATCCCCTTCCTCGCCTCGGCTGTTCTCGTGGTGGTCGGCTTGTTCATCCGTCTGGGCGTGGAGGACGCCGAGGAGTTCCGCCGGCTTCGCGAGAGCGACGGCGTCAGCAGCGCCCCGGTGGTGGAGCTGCTGCGTCACCACACCCGGCCGGTCCCGGTGACCGCGGGCCTGCGGCTGGGGCAGAACGGGCTCTACTACCTGGTGACCACCTACCTGGTGAGCTACCTCGTCCTGAAGGGCCTGGACAGCGCCGTTCTGCTCCAGGCGACCATGGTCGCCTCCGCGATCGGCCTGATCTCCACCCCGTTCTGGGGAGCGCTGTCAGACCGGTACGGCCGTCGCAGGGTCTCGCAGTTCGGCTATGCCCTGACCGCTGTGGCCGGCTGGGTGCTGTTCTTCGTGGTCGAGGCAGGGACGCTGTCCCTGCTGCCGCTGGTGGTGGTGCTCGTCATCAACATCGCCCACGACTCCGTCTACGGCCCCCAGGCCGCCTGGTTCGCCGAGCAGTTCCCGGTGAAGGTGCGCTACTCCGGGGTGAATCTGGGGTACCAGCTCGGCACCGTGGTCGGCGGCGGCTTCGCCCCGTTCATCGCGTCCCTGCTCTTCCGGGCCGGCGGAGGCACCCCGTGGCTCATCGCCGGCTACCTCACCCTGCTGGCCGTGCTGTCCCTGGTGGCCTCGGCGTTCGCCAGGGATCCCCGCGGTGCCGACGACGTCGACCTTCTGCGTCCCGCCGTCGCCGCTCCGGATGCGGCCGAGGGCTCCGAGGCCTCCGAGCGCTCCGTGCCCGGCAGCGCGGGGCGGGGGACTGCTGCCGCGCCGGACGCCCTGACAGACCCCACCGACACCCTCGTGATCCAGGAGGCCCGATGACCGTCGACGCACGGACAACGCCGCAGGACCCGGCCCCGTTCCGCCTCTGCGCCTTCGAGATGATGACACCGGTACATCAGTCTCCGGGGCTGTGGCGCCACCCGGACTCCCGCATCGCGGAGTTCGACAGGCTCTCCTACTGGGCCGACCTCGCCCGCACGGCGGAGGACGGCGGCTTCTCCGCGATCTTCCTCGCGGACATCCTCGGCCTCTACGACGTCTACGGCGCAGGCGTGGAGGCCACCGTCCGCGGCGGCGTGCAGTGGCCGCTGCTGGACCCGTTCACCGCGGTCTCCGCCATGGCCGCGGCGACGGACCGGGTGGGCTTCGGCGTCACCGCCTCGGTCACCTACGAGCAGCCCTATCTGCTGGCCCGCACCCTGGCGTCGCTGGACCACTTCACGCACGGCCGGATCGGCTGGAACATCGTCACCAGCTACCAGGACTCCGCCGCGCGGAACCTCGGCCTCCAGGAGCAGATCCCACACGACGAGCGCTACGACCGCGCCGACGAGTACCTGGACGCGGTCTACCGCCAGTTCGAGGGATCCGTGGAGCCCGGCGCGATCCTCGCGGACGCGGACGCCGGCGTCTTCGCCGACCCCGCCAGGGTCCACCCGGCCGGGGCCGACGGCCCTCACGTGAAGCTCCCCGGCGTCGCCCTTGCCCACCCCGGCCCGCAGGGCACCCCGTTCCTGTTCCAGGCCGGCGGATCCCCGCGCGGACGGCGCTTCGCCCAGGAGCACGCCGAGGCCGTCTTCTACATCGGCCCCACTACATCGCATGTGCGCCGGTTCCTGGAGCAGACCCGCGCCGAGCTCGCCGAGGCCGGACGGCCCGCGGACGCCATCCAGGTGTTCGCCATGGTCACGGTGGTGGCGGACGAGACGGACGAGCAGGCCCGGCAGCGGCTCGAGGACTACCGCCGGTACGTGGATGTCGAGGGGGCGCTCGCGCTCTTCGGCGGCTGGACGGGCGTGGACCTGTCCGGCCTGGACCCGGACGCCCCGCTGGAGCATGTGGAGAACGAGACCTCGCGGACGGCCCTGGCGGCCTTCACCACCCAGTCCCCGGACCGTGAGTGGACGGTGCGGCAGGTCGCGGAGTTCGTGAGCATCGGCGGCCGCGGCCCGGTGATCGTGGGTTCGCCGCAGACCGTGGCGGACGAACTGCAGCGCTGGCAGGCCGAGACCGGGGTGGACGGGTTCAACGTCTGCGCCGCGGTCCGCCCGGCCGACCTCGAGCGGTTCGCCGACCTGGTCACTCCGGAGCTGCGCCGCCGTGGTGTGCTCGCCGAGCCTGCTGCCGGCCGCACCCTGCGGGAGAACCTCACCGGTGCCGGCCCCCGGCTTCCCGAGGATCACCGCGGGGCAGGGTTCCGCCATGGCACCGACCCCACCGTCAAGGAGGTCGCTTCATGATCACCCTGCGCGACGTCACCACCGTCTTCAGCACCCCTACCTGCCCCTGCCGTGGGACGCCGACACCGAGACCCTAGGACCCAGCGCCTTCGGACCCAGCGCCTTCGATCCGAAGCGGAGACCGCGCCGCGTACTCTCCTTCGGATCGAGGGCGCTGTCTTCTCGGGGACCCGCGAATCCGGGGTGCTCGATCCGTTCCGGAGCACGCCAGAAGCGCTCCGGAACGGATCGAGGGGAGGGGCTTTCGGTGCGCACCGTGAGACGCACGGTGCGCACCCCGCCCGAGCGGCCGTCGTCGTGTCAGCATGGATGCCATGAGCAGCACCTACACCGACCTCGCCGACCGCTTCGCCGACCTCTTCGCCGCGGTGGGGAAGGGCGACCGGGCGCGTGAGGCCGGCCGGCACCTGCCGTTCGCGGTGCAGCAGCAGCTGCGGGAGGCCGGGCTCGGGATGGTCTCCGTCCCCGCGGAGGCCGGCGGCGAGGGGGCAGGGCACGAGGACGTGCTGCGCCTGCTCATGGACCTGGCCGCCCAGGACGTGAACACCGCCCATCTGTGGCGCTCGCACCTGGTGTTCGTGGCCGCCGTGGACGACCAGCCTGCGAGGACCCGACGCCGCTGGCTCAAGCGTCTGGCCTCCGGAGAGTGGGGCGGCTCCGCGCTCGCCGAGCGCTCCGGCGCCGCCCCGGGGAAGGCCGCCACCACCGCCACGAAGGACGAGGGCGGCACCTGGGTGGTCACGGGTGAGAAGTACTACGCCACGGGCACCGCCTTCGCCACGTGGACCATCGTCACGGTCGGCATGGAGGGTGCGGACCTGGTGTCCCGCCGCAACTCCAAGCGCGCCGGCGGCGTGGTCCGGGAGCCCGAGCGTGCCGTGGCCGTGGTCCGCGTCCGCCAGCCACGGGTGCGCATCAAGGACGACTGGGACGGCTTCGGCCAGCGCATGACCGCCACCGGCTCGGTGCTGCTGGACGGCGCCGCCGCCGAGGACCTGCTGGAGATCCCGCGCCCCCACGGCCCGGTCCCGGTGCTGGAGGAGGCGTCCCTGCTGGCGCTGCAGGTGGGCGTCGCCCGGGCCGCGCTCGCCGAGGGCGTGGAGCTGCTGCGCCGGCGCCGCCGCACCTTCAACACCGGCACCGCCGAGCGCCCGCAGGAGGACCCGCAGCTGCTGGAGATCGTCGGGCGCATGGGCGGGCAGGTCTCGGCCGCCGAGGAGATGGTCCGCGTGGTGGGCCGGGCCATGGACGTCGCCGCCGGCCTGGAGGCGGACGGGAACCACGACGACGGCCGCCTCGCCTCCGCCTGGGACGACGCCATGATCGCCGCCTACCGTGCCCAGGCCGTGGTGCCGCAGTTCGTGCTCGATGTCTGCACGCACATCTTCGACACCCTCGGGGCGTCGTCGACGTCCACCGTCCTGCAGCTGGACCGCCACTGGCGCAATGCCCGCACCATCGCCACCCATGACCCGGCCTCCTTCAAGGTCCGGATCGCCGGCGACCACCTGGTCAACGGCACCGTGCCGATCGCCTACACCTCCGCCGGGGACGTGCCGGACGAACGCTGAGGCGGGCGGGTCAGCAGGAAGAAGGCCGCCGCCGCGATCAGTGCCAGCGCCGGCCAGAGCACCAGGGGAGCGGCCAGGCCGGCGAGCTCGCCCAGCAGCCCTCCGCCGAGGGCGGCCACGGGCACGCACCCCATGGTCACCATGCGCCGTGCAGCGGAGGTGCGGCCGAGGGATGCCGGGGGCACCGTCTGTGCCGCAAAGGCGGCCCCGGCCACGTTGGTCACCGTCAGGGTGAGGGCCCACAGGGCGGCGAAGAGAGCCATGAGCACGCTCCCGGCCTCCGGACGCAGATACGCGGCCAGCGGCAGTGTGGCCACCCCGGCCTGGACCAGCGCCCCGAACGCGAACAGCCTCCGCGGTGCCACTGCCTCGGTGATCCGTGAGGCCACGGCGCTCGCCGCCAGCGCCGAGACGGCGGCCACCGTGCCCAGCAGGCCGAAGAACGCCGGCCCGAGGTCCAGGTGCCGCAGCACCAGCAGCGGCTCCACCGTGTCCCCGACCGCCAGGCCGATGTTGCCGGCGGTGACGAGCAGAGTGGTCGCCAGCAGCAGGCGGTTCCCGGCGATGATCCGGAATCCGTGCAGCAGGCCGGGCCTGGGTGCTTCTGGTGTGCAGCCCTCGCGCAGACCCTGGCCGTCGGTGTCTGGTCCGTCACCGGTCTCGACGTCGGCGTCTGCATCTGTGGCGACCACGTCGTCCGCCCCGCCGTCCGCGTCCTGGCGGCCGACACTGCTGACTCTGCGCACCAGCGCACGGACCCCGACCAGGGCGAGGACGAAGAGCCCGACAGCCACGCCCCACGGCACCCCCGGAGCGGACAGGGCGAGCAGGAGACCTGCGCCGCCCGGTGCCACGATCCCGGCGACAGCGTCTGCGGCCGCCATCCGCGAGACGAGGGCGGACACCTGGTCTCGAGCGGTCACCTGCGGGACCACCGCAGTCTGCGCATTCTCGCTCGCCACCGTGCAGACGCCCAGCAGCGTGGCCAGCACCAGCACCGCCGCTGTGGACAGCACCCCGCTCACGTAGAGGCCGAGCATGGTCCCGGCCAGCACGGTCTTCGTCGCCAGTGAGGCGACGAGCATGCGGGCCGGTCCCCAGGCGTCGGTGGCCGCGCCGATCGGCACGGCGAGCAGTAGGAAGGACAGTGCGCCGAGGGCGTTCAGCAGGCCGAGTTCGGCTGCGCCGAAGCCGAGCGAGGTGACCACGACGACCGCCAGCACAGTGTCCAGCAGCTGCACGCCGGCGGCATCGAGGCCGTTGGAGGCCAGAAGTCTGCGGCGGGTTCCGAGGTCGGCGGCGGCACGCCCGCCAGAGTGATGAGCAGGGGCAGGATGCGGCCCCGGCAGGGGAGGGGTGTTCATGGAAGAGCTCTCTATGGGATCCGGACACGGTCAAGACCCCTCGCACGGGGCGAGGGGGTGCGATCGCGTCGGATCAGGCGTGGAGCTTCATCACATGGAACATGGCCGTCACCCTACCGGACTGCGCTTCCGGCCCGCCGCCGTCGAGCCAGAAACATCGGTCCCTTCGCGGCATGCCGAAGTGGCCACTTCCTCTGGTTCGGCGCGGCGACTCCCCTGATTCGGCCCGCCGCCGTCGTCGAGCCAGAGACTTCGGTCCCTTCGCGGCATGCCGAAGTGGCCACTTCCTCTGGTTCGGCGCGATGGCCCCCCTGGTTCGGCCCGACGGCGACGTCACGAACCCGGCGCCGGAGGCACGCGAGGCGACGGCGCCGCCGTCGTGAAGCCTCTGCGGCAACCGACTACCGCAGCACACCGGCGGAGGCGTTGCATGGTCCCAGCCGCCCGGACTCGCACACCCCGCCGAGGCCGGTTCCCGCACCAGAAGCGCTGAAGGAGCACCCCATGAGCACTGCCGAGAAGGCCGGAGCCGCAGCATCCGCCGGACCGCACACGAACCGCGAGATCCTCTTCAACGCGTTCGACATGAACTGCGTGGCCCACCAGTCGCCCGGGCTGTGGCGGCACCCGGAGGACCGCGCCCGGGACTACAACACCCTCGGCTACTGGACGCACCTGGCGCAGACGCTGGAGAAGGGCCTGTTCGACGGGCTGTTCATCGCCGACGTCCTCGGCCCGTACTCCGTGTACGGAGGCACCTCCGAGGCCGCCGTCAGGACCGGGGCGCAGACCCCCGTGAACGATCCGTTCCTGCTCGTCTCCGCGATGGCCGCGGTCACCGAGCACCTCGGCTTCGGCGTCACCGCCGGCACCGCCTATGAGCACCCCTACCCGTTCGCACGCCGCCTCGCCACGCTCGACCACCTCACGGGCGGCCGTGTGGGCTGGAACGTGGTCACCGGCTACCTGCCCTCCGCCGCCCAGAACATGGGCCAGGACGACCAGATGGAGCACGACGAACGGTACGACCACGCGGATGAGTACCTCGACGTCGTGTACAAGCTGCTCGAGAAGTCCTGGGAGGAGGACGCCGTCGTCTATGACAAGGCCTCCGGTGTGTTCGCGGACCCGGCCAAGGTCCACGACATCGCCCACGAGGGCACGTGGTTCAAGGTCCCCGGCCACGCCGTCACCGAGCCGTCCGTGCAGCGCACCCCCGTGATCTACCAGGCCGGCGCCTCCACACGCGGCCGCGCCTTCGCCGGCAAGCACGCCGAGGCCGTGTTCATCAACTCCCCCACGAAGGAGCTGGCGGCGGCCACTGTGAAGAAGATCCGCCAGGCGGTGGCGGAGGCCGGCCGCGACCCGTACGACGTGAAGATCTTCGCGATGCAGACCGTGGTCACCGGCGCCACCGACGAGGACGCGCGGGCCAAGTACGACGACCTGGCACAGTACGTGGACCCGCTGGGCGGCCTCGTGCTGATGTCCGGCTGGATGGGCATCGACCTGTCCCGGTACGAGCTGGACGAGCCGATCGGAGACGTGGAGTCGAACGCCATCCAGTCCACCGTGGAGACCTTCCAGAAGGCCTCCGGCACGGACGAGGAGTGGACGGTGCGCAAGCTCGCCGAGTGGGTGGGCATCGGCGGCTTCGGTCCCGTGATCGTGGGCGGCGGTGAGTCCGCGGCCCGTCAGCTCGCCGACTGGGCCGATGAGACGGACGTGGACGGCTTCAACCTCGCCTACCACATCACCCTCGGCACCTTCGAGGACATCGTGGAGTTCGTGGTGCCTCAGCTGCAGAGACTCGGCCGCTACAAGACCGCGTACACGGACGGCACGCTGCGCCACAAGCTCTTCGGCGCCGGAGACCGGGTGAAGCCGACCCACCGGGCCGCGCAGGTCACCCTGGGCTGATCCGGGCCTTCTTCCCGACGACGGCCCCTCGCCCCCGACGGACCCTCGCCCCCGGCGGGCGCCCCGCCTTCGGCCGCTGCGCCCGCCTCCGGCTGCAGCGCCCCGCCGACGGTCCCCCGCCTCCGGCCGCAGCGCCCGCCGGGTACCGTGGAAGGGCAGATCCCTGCACCCCGACGGAAGGATCCCCGCGTGATCTCCTCGACGCCCCGCACCGCCGCCGACCGTTCCGCCGCAGGTGCGCTGTCCCGCCTCGGCCTGGGCGCCCTGGCCGTCACGGCCGCCCTGACGCTCTCCGCCTGCGGCGGCCCGGACTCCGCCGGTGAGGCATGGGACGGCGCCCGGGAGCACCGGGGAGCCGAACGGCCAGCTGACCATGCGCATGAAGGCCGACCAGGGGGACTTCTCCATGGAGGTGCGCGAGGTCGGAGAGAAGGGCTACATCCGCATGGACGTGGACGGCGAAGACCTGGACCAGAACGCCAAGGCGATGATGGGCCTGGGGGACAAGTGGATCGCCCAGGACGTCCCGGAAGACCAGAGGGGCATGATCGGCTCTCTGCGTGAGTCGATGCTGGCCAAGCTCCCTGACGCCGGCGCCCTCGAGGGCGTTGACGCGGAGGCGCAGGAGGTCGACCGCGACGGTGAGAAGGCCTACCGCTATGAGATCCCCCAGGACATCGCCGAGTCCGCTGCCCAGGAGGCGGAGACCGAGGGGGAGGACTCCGACGGTCTGGACCAGGGTGCGGCCGCCCTGAACGAGCTCGACATGTCCCTGGTGCACGCCTTCGTGGTGGACGGGGACGGCGAGCTCCTCGCCCTGGAGCTCCGGGGTGAAGAGGGTGAGGACGGTGAGAAGGCCCCTGCCACCGAGATGACGTTCTCCGGCTGGGATTCGGTGGAGGAGGTCGAGGCCCCCGCGGAAGACGAGGTCCGCGAGGCGCCTGGCATCGACGGTCAGGGCTGACCGCCCGGACTCGACGGCCAGGGCTGACCGCCCGGCTGGTGTGCATGCGCACAAAGGCCCCCGACCGGGAACGATCGGGGGCCTTCGCATCGCGCCTCAGGCGCAGACGGCTCAGTTCTGAGCGCCGGCCGGGCCTTCGGAGGACATCGGGGTGGACGGGTCGGAGACCACGTCGGCGTCGGCCTTGACGGCGCTGTCGCCGTTGCCGGAGACCTTGGCCTTCGCGTCGTCCACCTTGTGCTGGACGGTGGAGGTCAGGTTCTGGACCTTCTCGTTGGACTTGGCCTCCTCCCACTTCTGGGTGGCCTGGCCCTGGACCTGCGAGACCTTCTCCTGGGTCTTCGGGTCGTTCCAGAACTTCTGGGCGTTGTTGGTCATCTTGTTCAGGTTCTGGCGGCCCTCACGGGAACCGAGGAAGTAGCCGAGGGCGGCACCGACGCCAAGGGTGATCAGACGCATGTCC
The DNA here is from genome assembly GCF_001812555.1 of Micrococcus sp. HMSC067E09. Taxonomy (NCBI): domain Bacteria; kingdom Bacillati; phylum Actinomycetota; class Actinomycetes; order Micrococcales; family Micrococcaceae; genus Micrococcus; species Micrococcus sp. HMSC067E09. The sequence continues at coordinate 55,369 of NZ_KV809405.1, forward strand.
ATTCTCCTTCTGTAGGAACGGGGGCGGTGGGCTGCGGAGCCGAGGCGGCCCCCCTCGTCAGGCCCATCCGCCGTTTGAGTCCCACTTTTGCCGTACCGAGGCCGCCAGGTCAACGTCTGGGCGCGGATTCAGCCCAGGGCGTGTGGTGTCAGGCCTGCGAAGCCGCAGGTGGGACGGGGTGGAGCGTGGGCCTCACCACTCTTGCGTGGTGGACGCGGTGGGCCAGCTCGATCAGGGCGCATCCGGCCACGGCGATCGTCACCGCGGCGGCCAGCAGGTCCGGGGCCGGCACCTCGATCAGGTGGTACCAGCGGGACGCCGGCACGGCCAGCACCAGGGCGAGCAGGGCGTACATGGCCAGCACGAGGACCGCCGTGCGCTTCGTGAACGGTCGCGTCATCACCGTGAGCACCCACAGGCCCATGAGCGTCAGCGTGATCATGGCGGCCGCCTGCTGCTGGGCGGGCGAGGCCGGGACGGCGGCGAACAGGCGGATGTAGGCGCCGAGGGCGAGCAGGCCGAGCAGGATCACCGTGCCGGACGGGACCGCGAACAGCAGGGCCCGCTTCAGGAATCCGGGCACGTAGCGGCGCGGGTTGGACAGCAGTGCCAGGAAGAACGTCGGCAGGCCGATCATCAGGAAGTCCACCGTGGAGGCCTGACGCGGCAGCAGCGGGAACTGCCAGAACAGCAGGGAGAAGACCACCCCGAAGAAGGCGGCGTAGGTGGTCTTGGTCAGATAGATGTGCGCCAGGCGCTCCATGTTCGCGATGACCTGGCGGCCCTCTTTGAGCACGGAGGGCAGGCGCGCGAACCTCCCGTCCAGCAGCACGAGGCGGGAGACCGCCTTCGTGGCGGGCGCCGCGTTGCCCATGGCGATGCCGAGGTCCGCGGACTTCAGCGCCAGGGCGTCGTTCACGCCGTCGCCGGTCATGGCCACCACGTGGCCGCGTGCCTGCAGGGCCTTCACCATGGACTGCTTCTGCTCCGGGCTCACCCGGCCGAACACCTCGTGGGCGTCCATGACGTCGGCGAGCTCGTCCGCATCCTCCGGCAGCCGACGGGCGTCCACGGCCTCCCCGGCCAGCTCCATGCCGACCTCGCGGGCGACGGCCGCCACCGTGCGGGGGCTGTCTCCGGAGATCACCTTGATCTGCACGCCCTGCTCCCGGAAGTAGTCCAGGGTCTCCGCGGCGTCCTCGCGCACGTCCTCGGCGAAGGTCAGGATCGCGACCGGGCGGATGCCCGAGGGCAGGCGGTCGCCGTCCAGCGGGCGGTCCGTGCGGCACAGCAGGATCGTGCGCAGCCCCGCGTCCGCGGTGATCGTGCAGCGGGCGGTCAGCTCCTCCGCACCCTGCACACCGATCGTCTCCACATCCACCAGCGCCTCCGGGGCACCCATCAGCCAGGTGCCCGCCAGGCCGGGGACCTGCTCTTCGGCGGCCGCGTCGAAGGCGAGCGCGGACCAGCGGCGGGCGCTCGAGAACGCCACCGCCTGCGCCGGGCGCACGTCCGGGACCTCGGCGAACGGCTCCCGCAGGGCGGCGGCCGTCGGATTGGCGTCCGGGTCCGCGCCGGCCACGGCCAGCACGGCCCGGGCAGCGGGGGAGAGGGTGGAGGCCCCGGCCGGCTCGGCAGCCGTGAGCAGCTCTCCGGCGGAGGCGACGTCCCCGTCCCGGGCGCGGCCCGAGGCGGAGGCACGGGCGCCGTCGTCGTCAAGGGCGGACGGAACCGCAGGATCCGTGTCCCAGGGGTGGGCGCCGTGGAAGACGATGCCGCCCTCGGTGAGCGTGCCGGTCTTGTCCACGCAGACCACGTCCACGCGGGCGAGGATCTCCACCGCCGGCTGCTCCTGGATCAGCACCTGCTCTCGAGCCAGCTTCAGCGCGGCCACGGCGAAGGAGATGGTGGTCATCAGCGCCAGGCCCTGCGGGATCATGCTGGTCACCGCGGCCACGGACGCCACCAGGGCCGGCTCCAGGGCCGCCTCGCGCGGGTTCGCCAGGGCGTAGGACCAGCCCCCGAAGGCCTGCACCTGGCCGTGGACGATGACCGCCACGATCGGGATCAGGGCGAACGTGATCCAGGAGGCCACCTTCTCCAGGGCTCCGCGCAGCTCGGAGGAGATCTTGGTGAAGCGGCGGGCCTGTGCCGCGAGCCTGGAGGCGTGCGAGTCCGCGCCGACCGCGGTGGCCCGCACCAGGCCGGCGCCGGCGATCACCGCGGACCCGGAGAGCACGGTGTCCCCCGGGCGCTTCGGCACCGCGTCCGACTCGCCGGTGAGCAGGGACTCGTCCAGGTCCAGACCCTCCGCGGTGAGGACCTCGGCGTCCACCGGCACCTGGTCGCCGCGGCGCAGCGCCACCAGGTCGTCCAGGACCACATCCGCCAGGGCGACGGTCTTCCGGGAGCCGTCCCGGACCACCGTGACGCCGTCCTGGTGCAGCAGCGCGATCTTCTCCAGCTTCCGCTTGGCCGAGTACTCCTGGACCACACCGATGACCACGTTGGCCACGGCGGCCAGGCAGAACAGCAGGTCCAGCCATCGGCCGAGCACGATCACCACAGCGGCGGCCAGGCCGATCGTGAGGTTGAACAGGGTCAGGACGTGGACACGGAGGATCATGGCCAGCGAGCGAGACGTGTCGTCTGGCTGGGCGTTGGTCTTGCCGGCGGCCACACGCTCGGCGACCTGCGCCGAGGTCAGGCCGGTCAGGTCCCCGGCGGGTACGCCGGTGGGCATGCCGGAGGACCGGGAGGGGCCGGAGGCGTGGAGGCCGGTGGCCGACGTCGTCCCGTCCTCGGCTGTCATCCCGGTGCGTCCCTCCTGTGGTCCTGGCGGGCGGATCCCCGCCCGGCCCGCGGGGCAGAAGGCGGGCCGGTGACCCACTCTAATCGGGGGCTGTGGGCCGCCGTATCCGACTCAGGGAGGAGATCCGGCGGCGGTGGTGCGCCCGGCCCGCACCGCAGGCGCTCAGCGGGCGTCGTCCAGCAGGAGGAGGCCGCCGAACAGCAGCAGGACGCCGCCGGTGACACGGTCGATCCAGTCGGTCGCACGCGTGCCCGTCAACAGCCGGCGGAAGGCGTGCGCAGCGGCGATGAGCACGGCGAAGAACACCAGTGTCAGCGCCGCGTGCACGCCGGCCAGCGAGAGCCCCATGAGCCAGGCGGGCACGCCCTGCGCCATGAACTGCGGGATCAGCGCCAGATAGAAGACGCCCACCTTCGGATTCAGCAGGTTCGTGGTGAACCCGCGCAGGAAACCGCGGGAAAGCCTTTCCGCAGGTGCGGCAGCGGGGGCCGGGCCGGGGCCCGCGGGGACCGTCTCCAGCATGTCCGTCACGGGGTCGGGCTCCTGCCCGCCTCGCCTGAGCGTTGCGCGGATCATGGAGACGCCGAGCCAGATCAGGTAGGCGGCACCGACCGCCTTGAGAGCCGTGTAGGCCAGGTCCGAGGCCGCGAGCAGTGCGGCGATGCCCACCGCCGCGGCCAGCCCCCAGATCAGGGCGCCGGCACAGACGCCCAGACCCGTGACGAGCGCGTGGGAGTGTCCCCTCGTCAGCGCTGAGCGCAGCACCAGGGCCATGTCCAACCCCGGCGTGACCGTCAGCAGCAGGGCGACGCCGGTGAACGCCAGCAGCGCCTGGCCGTACTCCATGCCGGTCCTCCTTCCGGAACGGGGTCTGCGTGCGCCGTGAGGCCGATTCGCGTGGGCCTGCGAGCAGGATAGGGCCGGTGCAGGCGGCCCGCGGCGCGGCGCCCGGACACGGTCCACCGGACGGACGACGACGGCCGCCCACCTCGGTCCCGCAGGTGCGGAACCCGTGGTGAGCGGCCGTCGTCGGGACGCCGGCGTCAGCCGGCCCGCACGGCGGCCCGGTGCGCCGGCGGTGCGGCTCAGCCGAAGTGCTTCGGCAAGGTGGCCTCCCAGGCCTCGCGCAGCTCGGCGATCGGCAGGGTGAACTGGTCCTGCACCTCGAGGGCCCCGGACTCCGCGTCCACCACGCCGATGCGCAGCGCCGGGTAGTTCCGGGCCGTGGTCATGTCCGTGAAGCGGACCTCCTCGGTGCGCGGCACCGAGACCACCGCGCGGGCCTGCGACTCGGAGAACAGGGCGGTGAACGCGTCCACGCCGTCGCGCTCCATGATCCCGTCCAGCACGATCCGGGCGCCCACGCCGAAGCGCAGCACCATCTCGGACAGGGTCGCCGCCAGGCCACCGCCGGAGAGGTCGTGCGCGGCGTCGATCATGCCGTCGCGCGAGGCGTTGACCAGCAGGTCTCCCAGCAGGCGCTCCTTCGCCAGGTCCAGCGTCGGCGGCAGGCCGCCGAGGTGGTCGCGCAGGCGGGCGAACTCCGAGCCGTCCAGCTCGTCCGCCGTGGTGCCGAGCAGGTAGATCGCCTGGCCGTCCGCGTCCTGGCCGAAGCCGGACGGGGTGCGGCGGGAGACGTCGTCGAACTGGCCGAGCACGGCCACCGTGGGGGTGGGGTGGATCGGCGTGCTGCCCGTCTGGTTGTACAGGGACACGTTGCCGCCGGTCACCGGGATGCCGAGGGCCTGGCAGCCGTCCGCCAGGCCGCGCACGGCCTCCGCGAACTGCCACATCACGTCCGGGTCCTCGGGGGAGCCGAAGTTCAGGCAGTCGGACACGGCCAGGGGCACCGCGCCGGCGGTGGTGACGTTGCGGTACGCCTCGGCCAGGGAGGCCTGCGCGCCCGTGTAGGGGTCCAGGTAGGTGAACCGGTCGTTGCAGTCCGTGGCCAGGGCCACGCCCATGCCGGTCTCCTCGTCCACGCGCACCACGCCCGCGTCGTCCGGGGCAGCCAGGGCGGTGTTGCCGCGGACGTAGCGGTCGTACTGGCGGGTGATCCAGGAGGTGTCCGCCAGGTTCGGGGAGCTCATCAGCTCCACGACGGCGGCCCGCAGCTCCTCGCCCGTGGCAGGCAGGTGCTGACCGGCCTCGGAGGAGCGGAACGTGTCCGCCTGGAGCCCGTCCTGCCAGGCCGGGCGGGCGTAGGGGCGCTCGTAGACCGGGCCGTCGTGGGCCACGGTGCGCGGGTCCACATCCACGATGACCTCGCCGTCCCAGGTGATGACCAGCCGGCCGTCGCCGGTGACCTCGCCCAGCCAGGAGTACTCGACGTCCCACGTGGCCATGACGGCCTCGAACGCGGCGACGTTCTCCGGCGTCACCACGGCCATCATGCGCTCCTGCGACTCGGACATGAGGATCTCACCCGGGGTCAGCGTGGAATCGCGCAGCAGCACGTCCGTCAGCTCCACGCGCATGCCGCCCTCGCCGTTGGAGGCGAGCTCGGAGGTGGCGCAGGAGATGCCGGCGGCGCCGAGGTCCTGGATGCCCTCGACGAGGGAGCCACGGAACAGCTCGAGGCAGCACTCGATGAGCACCTTCTCGGAGAAGGGGTCGCCGACCTGCACCGAGGGGCGCTTGGCGGGCTTGCCGTCGCCGTCGAAGGACTCGGAGGCCAGCACGGAGGCGCCCCCGATGCCGTCCCCGCCGGTGCGGGCACCGAACAGGACCACCTTGTTGCCCACGCCGGAGGCGTTGGCCAGGCGCAGGTCCTCGTGCTTGAGCACGCCCACGGCGAGGGCGTTGACGAGCGGGTTGCCCTGGTAGATCGGATCGAAGCGGGTCTCGCCGCCGATGTTCGGCAGGCCCAGGGAGTTGCCGTACCCGCCGATGCCGGCCACCACACCGTGGAACACGCGGGCGGGGTCCGGGTGGTCGATCGCGCCGAAGCGCAGCGGGTCCATCACGGCCACCGGGCGGGCGCCCATGGAGATGATGTCACGCACGATGCCGCCGATGCCCGTGGCAGCTCCCTGGTAGGGCTCCACGTAGGAGGGCGAGTTGTGGGACTCGACCTTGAACGTCACGGCCCAGCCGTCGCCGAGGTCGGTCACGCCGGCGTTCTCGCCGATGCCCACCATCAGGTTCTTCTTCATCTCGTCGGTGAGCTTCTCGCCGAACTGGCGCAGGTGCACCTTCGAGGACTTGTACGAGCAGTGCTCGGACCACATGACGGAGTACATGGCCAGCTCGGCGGCGGTGGGGCGGCGGCCGAGGATCGTCTTGATCTCGGTGTACTCGTTCTCCTTCAGGCCCAACTCGGCCCAGGGCTGCTCGACCTCGGGGGTGGCGGCGGCGTGCTCGACGGTGTCGATGTTGAACTGCTGGCTCATGCGGCACCTCCGGAGGCGAGGGTGGACAGGACGGACGTGAAGAACGGCAGACCGTCGAGGCCGGTGCGCAGGCCGTCCTCGGTGTCCGGGCCGAAGCCGGGCTCCACGGCGTGCTCCGGGTGCGGCATGAGGCCCACCACGTTGCCGGTGGCGTTGGTGATGCCCGCGATGTCACGGCGGGAGCCGTTCGGGTTCACGTCCAGGTAGCGGAAGACCACGCGCCCCTCGCCCTCGAGCATGTCGAGCGTGGGCTCGTCCGCCACGTACTGGCCATCCTGGTTCTTCAGCGGGATGGTGATCCGCTGGCCCGGGGCGAAGTCGCGGGTCCAGGCGGTCTCGTTGTTCTCGACGGCGAGGGCCTGGTCGCGGCAGATGAAGTGCAGGTGGTCGTTCTTGATCATCGAGCCCGGCAGCAGGTGGGACTCGGTGAGGATCTGGAAGCCGTTGCAGATGCCGAGGACCGGCAGGCCCCTGGTGGAGCCGGCCTCGCCGCCGGCGGCCGCGGCGATGGCGTCCATCATGGGGGCGAAGCGGGCGATGGCACCGGCGCGCAGGTAGTCGCCGTAGGAGAAGCCGCCGGGGATCACCACGGCGTCCAGGTCCTTGAGCGAGCCGGCGGCGTCCTCGTCCGCATGCCACAGGGACACGGGGGTGGCGCCGGAGAGGCGGACGGCGCGGGCGGCGTCGACGTCGTCGAGCGTGCCCGGGAAGGTCACGACGCCGATTCTGGCGCCGTTGAGCTCTGTGCCGGGGGTGGAGTAGTCCCCGATCAGCGGGATCTCGGCGGTCATCAGGCGGAGGCCTCCGACTCGTCCAGGACGGCGACGTTCACGACGTCCTCGATCACCGGGTTGGACAGCAGCTCGGCTGCGGCGGTGCGGGCCTGCTCGAGGATCTGGTCGGTGACCTCGCCCTCCACGTGCAGCTCGAAGCGCTTGCCCTGGCGGACCTGCTCGAACGCGGTGAAGCCGAGGCGGGGGAGGGCTCCGGCGATGGCCTTGCCCTGCGGGTCGAGGATCTCGGGCTTGGGCATGACGTCGACGACGATGGTGGGCATCCACTGCTCCTGATGTGCCTGGTGCGCCCCGCGCGGCGGGGCCTGCTGACGGTGCTGGAAGCACGGCGGCGCGCCGTCTCGTGCCGTCTCACGTCGGCCTGGGCGCCGGACGCTCCGCGTGCTTGCCCGCCCAGTCTAGCCGGGGGCGTGAGGCCGGGTGGGTGCCGGTGCCGGCCCTCTGCTGCTGATAATCGACGGTTGGTCAGGGGATCGAGGAGATTCTCCGCGATCCCCTGACCAACCGTCGATGATCCGGCCCACCGCAGCCGCCACGACACCGGTGCAACCCGCCCGTGCATCGAACCGACTGCCGGCGGGAGTTGTCCACAGCCGATCGGAGTCGTCCGTCCGGACCACGCAGGCTGGGCACATGGACGACGTTCTCGAACAACGGACCGCTCGGCTTCGGTCGGAGGGTCTCCTCATTCCCGGACATGGGCCGCTGCTCCGGCTGGCGGACGGAGCGCCCAAGTCGGCCGCGAACCTGCTCGGCAAGCTGTGGACGACCGGGCGCGTCGCCCGGCTCTGCCCCGGGGTCTACATCGGTCTCGAGCGCTGGGCCGCCATGGCGCCGTGGGACCGGTACACCGCGGCGTGCGCGGCCTATGCGCTCACTCATCCGGCGGCCCGGTTCACCGGTGTGACAGCGGCCCACCTGTACGGCCTCCCGCTCGCGGAGACGCCACGCGAGATCTGGCTTCGATCCCGCGTGCCCGGGCACCGTGCCAAGCGGGCGATGACCGCCTCGCCCTTCTCAGACGCCGCTCGAGGACGGAACCGGCAGAAGCTGTGGGCGCTGCCCGTGGTGCGCTGGACCTGGAACGGCGTCGAGGCCCCGGTCGAAGAGAAGCCGCGGCGCTGGCGTGGCCGGCTTGCGTTGGCTGCCATCGGGTGGACCGCCTGGCCGGCGGCGCCCCTGGCACCGGCCACGGTCGAGGCGCAGCTGAAGGACGGTACGCCGCTCGGTGCTGTCACGGTCGATCCGCTGCCGACGCTGCAGCTTCTCCTGGGGTCCACCCTTCCGTTCCGAGAGGCCGTGGTCGCCCTGGATGGGCTTCACCGCCGTCTGCCCGGTCCCTCTCAGACGTGGGCGGAGAACCATGTCCACAGGCTCAGGAGCAGGGCTGCGACGCAGAGGTTCACCCGGGCCTGGTCCTTCTCGGACGCCCGTGCGGAGTCGGCCGGAGAGTCCCTCGCCCGGGCACTCATCCACGAACTGGGATTCGTGGCGCCGCAGCTCCAGCGGCGCTTCTTCGCGCCGGACGGGCGGGAGATCGCGCGAACCGACTTCTGGTGGGAGGACGTCCGGGTCGCCGGCGAGTTCGACGGGATCGGCAAGTATGACGTGGACCTCCACGCGGACCCCCGAGACAGGAGGAACTCCATCAACAGAGAGAAGCAACGGGATGTGGAGCTTCGGAGGGTTTGCCGCGACGTCACACACTGGACGTGGGCTGACCTGAAGGACCCGCGGCGTCTGGAGGCTGAGCTGCTGCGAGTCGGAGTGCCGCGCAGGCCGGCGTGACGACGCCGCCCGGGTTCCGCGGTGAGCGTGCGCGGGCAGCCCCCCCGCCAGGATCGACGGTTTGTCATGGGATCGCGGAGAATCTCTGCGATCCCATGACAAACCGTCGATTATCAGCACTGGGGAGCAGCGCGCGAGCCCGCCCCACTCACCCCAACCTGCGGGCCAGCACCTCGGCGGCGTCGTCGATGAGGGCGCGGAACAGGGCGTCGTCGCGGTGCTCGAGCCATCCGACGGCCGCCCCGAACAGCCCGGACAGCGCCTGCTCGGCCACCAGGGCGACGTCCGCGTCCCAGGCCAGGCCGGTCCGCGCGGCCATGTCCTCCAGCAGCTGCGCCACCACGGCGCGATACTCGCCCTGGCTCTGCCCGGACAGCGCACGCAGCTCCGGTTCCCGCGCCGCCATCAGGGACAGCTCGAAATACGCGGTCTCGGTGTCCGGGTCCGCCATCACCGAGTCCGCATATGCCGTGAACACCTCGGCCACCGCGTGCCGCACGTCCTGTGCCGAGGAGATCTCGCGCTCCCGCTGCGTCGCCGCCAGGTCGTTGAGGTGGCTGATGTCCAGCCGCATGACCTCGCGCAGCAGCTCGTTCTTCGAGGAGAACGCATAGTGCACGGTGCCGTGCGGCACGCCAGCCTCTTTGGCCACAGCGCGGGTGGTCAGGGCCCAGGCGCCGTCGCGCGCCATCACCCGCACGGCGGTCTCGGTCAGCTCCTGACGCCGCTGCTCCAGGGGGACGTGGGTGCGCTTCTCAGCCACGGGTCTGCTCCTTCCCGACGGCGGCGCCAGCCTCGTCCTGCACCGCACCGGAAGTGCCGCCCGGCCGGTCCCCGACGACGGCTCGTGCCTGCGCCTGTCCCTCGCCTCGTGCGGGGGCCGGCTCGGCGGCGCCCCGGCGCACCTCGTCCGCCTCGACCCGGCGCACCTCGTGCGCCTCGACCCGCCGCATCTGCGCGGTGTCCCGTGCGGCCGCGGCCTCGGCGATGAACTGCCGGGCGGCGGCCGGCTGCCCCTGTCTGCCCTCCGAGCGCAGGCCGTGCCAGGCCAGCAGCAGGGTGAGCGCGGCCGTGCCGATGCCGATCGCGGCGACGAGGTCCATGCCGGCCATGAACGCGCCGTCGGCGATCTCGAGGAGGCGGGTGCCGCCGTCGGGAAGGGTCTCGGCGATCCGGTGGGCGGCGGCGAGCGTCTGGGAGGCGGCGTCCGCGGAGGCCGCGTCCATGCCGGGCAGGTCCGCGGTCTCGCGCACCTGCGCCGCATAGAGGGCCATGCCGGCGGTGCCCAGCACCGCGGTGCCCATGGCGCCGCCGAACTCGTAGCCGGTCTCGGAGATCGCGGCGGCCGCACCGGCGCGCTCGGGTGGGGCGGCGGTGAGGATGACGTCGTTGGTGAGGGTCTCGGCCAGGCCCACGCCGAGGCCGAACAGGCCGGACAGCAGCGTGAACAGGAGCATGGTCTCGTCCCCGTGCATCTGTGTGCCCACCCCGAAGCCGCAGATCACCAACCCCAGACCGGCCATGATCACCGTACGCACGGAGACGGTCTTCGCCAGGGGAGGAGCGAGCAGGGTGCCCACTACGGAGGCCGCCGCCAGCGGGAGCATCCACAGGCCGGCCGCAGCCGAGCCCATGCCCTCCACCAGCATCAGGTACTGGGGGAGGAAGAACATCAGGCCCATCAAGGCGAACATGGAGATCACGTTGATGGACACCGCGGAGGTGAAGGCGATGTTTCCGAACAGGGACACGTCGATCATCGGGTTCGCCAGGCGCCGCTGCCGCAGGATGAACCAGGTCAGTGCCGCGCCGCCGGCCACCAGGCCCACCAGCACGGTCCAGTCCGGGGACTTCGCGGCGGTCTTCAGGGCGTAGACCACGCCGATCAGGCCCACGATGGACAGCAGCGCGGACAGCGGGTCGAAGGGACCCGGGTGTGGGTCCTTGGACTCCGGCAGCAGGAACGGGGCGAGCAGCAGGAACGCCGCCATCACCGGGACGTTCATGAGGAACACCGAGCCCCACCAGAAGTGCTCGAGCAGCGCGCCGCCCACCACGGGGCCGAGCGCGGCTCCGCCGGAGAACGCGGTGGCCCACACAGCGATCGCGGTGCGGCGCTCAGTGCGGTCCGGGAAGATCGTGCGGATCAGGCCGAGGGTGGAGGGCATGAGGGTGGCGCCGCCGATGCCGAGCAGGGCGCGGGCGAGGATCAGCGTCTCCGGGGTGGTGGCGAACGCCGCCACCAGGGAGGCGGCGCCGAACAACGGAGCGCCGATGAGCAGCAGGCGCCGGCGCCCGATCCGGTCGCCGAGGGACCCCATGAAGATCAGCAGTCCGGCCAGCAGGAACGAGTAGAGGTCGATGATCCACAGCAGCTGGGTGGAGCTCGGCTGCAGGTCGGCCGACAGGGACGGCACGGCGATGCCGAGCACGGACATGTCGATGGAGATCAGCAGCACGGGCAGGACCAGCACGGCCATCGCGGTCCAGCGGCGGAGTGCGGACACAGGGCACCTCACGGGGAAGCTCGGGTCGGGATGCGGACCATCCTGACACAGAGTTGGCCGGGCTGCCAAGTTCTTTTGGCCACCTGGCCGAAAGTGTGGTGGGCGGCGCCTGCGGCCGGTGCCCCGTCGGTGCGTGCTCAGGCGGATGGGCGCGGGCCGGGGGCCTGCCCGGCGTCCTTCGTCTGTCCCCGGGCGAACCGCTCCGCCCTCGGCGGAGGAGCCTGCTCGGACGCCTCGCCCGGGCCTAGCCTGGTGCCATGATCACTGCACGTCCCCCGAAGGGTGCCCGCCCGCCGGCCTCCGCCACGGACCGCGCTCGGCGTCCCCGCATCAGCCCGCTCCTGCCGACCATGGCCTTCGCCCTGGCCGGCGTCATCGGTGCCGCGATCCGCGGTTCGAAGAACACCTCCGCCCCGACCGCCCGCGAGCGCCGTCAGGCCCGCCGCGGCGGGAAGGCGTGAGCGCCGAGGCCTGCCCCTGCGGGCTCGGCCTGCCCTACGCCGAGTGCTGCGGGAGGGCGCACCAGCGCTTCGCGGCCACCGGAGAGCTGACCGCGCCCACCGCCGAGGCACTCATGCGCTCGCGCTTCGCCGCGTTCGCCCGCCTCGGCGAGGCGGATCCGAACCACGACGACGGCGGGGCGGAGTCTGCCGCGATGGTCGCCTATCTGCGGGCCACCTGGGCCGCCGAGCATCGCCCCTCCGCCGCGGACCTCACCCCGACGCCGGCGGAGCCGGCGGCGCGCTTCACGCGCCTGGCCGTGCTCTCCACCCAGGACGGCGGGCCGTTCCAGGACCGCGGTGTGGTCGAGTTCGTGGCGGTCGGCGAGGGCGAGGGCGGCTGGTTCCGCCTGCACGAGACCAGCCGCTTCCGCCGTGACGGCGGGGCCTGGGTCTACGTCGACGGCGAGGTGCGCTGACCGGAGGGCGTCGGTCTGCCTCGGGGCGGGCCGGCATCTGACGCCGGCACGTCTCGAATGCGTGCGTCGGCCCGGTCCCGACCTCAGAGGAAGAGACCGGAGAGGGCCGAGAGGACCAGCGCGGCCAGGCAGAGGACCGCCACGATCGTGACGATCGGCTTCGGACGGCGCGGGGCGTCGTCCTCCTCGAATCCGTGGTGGCGCAGCTCCGGGGGCATCTCGCCCATGGCGGGTCTCCTCATTCCTCGTCCGGGGTGAACAGGTCCTCGATCCGCCGCTCGAACACCGCGGCGAGGCGGAAGGCGAGCGGGAGCGAGGGGTCGTAGCGGCCCTTCTCCAAGGAGATCACGGTCTGGCGGCAGACGCGATCGCGTCAGGAGGAAACCATGAGGTGGGCCGCTGAAGGCTATGCAGCCGAGGTTGCAGGCACGGCGAGGCCCCCGCACCGCCGCCGGGAAGGCGGAGGTGCGGGGGCCGTCGTCGTGAAGGGGG
>NZ_KV809406.1:0-6164 GCF_001812555.1 Micrococcus sp. HMSC067E09
GGGCACTGGTCCAGCCGGCACCGACAAGAGAAGGCCCCGCGCACCAACACACCACGCCCACACACACCCGAACGCCGCACCCACACGGCAGGCCCGGCACCAACAAAACCAAGCCCCCCAAAAAAAAGGGGAGGCCCCGCACCACACAGGTACGGGGCCTCAACCCACAAAGAATGTCCGGCGGCGACCTACTCTCCCACAACCTCCCGGTTGCAGTACCATCGGCGCTGTGGGCCTTAGCTTCCGGGTTCGGAATGGAACCGGGCGTTTCCCCCACGCTATGACCGCCGTAACCCTAGAACCACACCCCCAACACCCAAACAACGGAACGGGGGCGGGTAAAACTCACAAGTCACAACACATCGCGACACATATTTACTTACACGCTCAAGCAACCATACACCACAGTCACCCAAGGCTGCAATCAGACAACCGCACAGTGGACGCGAACACCACAACAAAAGTGTTTGTAAGTCATCGGCCTATTAGTACTGGTCAGCTCCACACGTCGTCAGTCCGTGCTTCCACATCCAGCCTATCAACCCAGTGTTCTAGCTGGGGGCCTCACACCCTCAAAGGGGCAAGGAAATCTCATCTCGAAGCCGGCTTCCCGCTTAGATGCTTTCAGCGGTTATCCATCCCGAACGTAGCTAATCAGCCATGCACCTGGCGGTACAACTGACATACCAGAGGTTCGTCCGTCCCGGTCCTCTCGTACTAAGGACAGACCTTCTCAAATTTCCAACGCGCGCAGAGGATAGGGACCGAACTGTCTCACGACGTTCTGAACCCAGCTCGCGTACCGCTTTAATGGGCGAACAGCCCAACCCTTGGGACCAACTCCAGCCCCAGGATGCGACGAGCCGACATCGAGGTGCCAAACCATGCCGTCGATATGGACTCTTGGGCAAGATCAGCCTGTTATCCCCGAGGTACCTTTTATCCGTTGAGCGACGGCCGTTCCACAACGAGCCGCCGGATCACTAGTCCCGACTTTCGTCCCTGCTCGAGCTGCCACTCTCACAGTCAAGCCCCCTTGTGCACTTGCACTCAACACCTGATTGCCAACCAGGCTGAGGGAACCTTTGGGCGCCTCCGTTACCATTTGGGAGGCAACCGCCCCAGTTAAACTACCCATCAGGCACTGTCCCTGACCCGGATCACGGGCCGAAGTTAGATATCCAGAGTTACCAGAGTGGTATTTCAACGATGACTCCACCAACACTGGCGTGCCGGCTTCACAGTCTCCCACCTATCCTACACAAGCAACACCGAACACCAATACCAAACTATAGTAAAGGTCACGGGGTCTTTCCGTCCTTCTGCGCGTAACGAGCATCTTTACTCGTAATGCAATTTCGCCGAGTTCACGGTTGAGACAGCGGGGAAGTCGTTACTCCATTCGTGCAGGTCGGAACTTACCCGACAAGGAATTTCGCTACCTTAGGATGGTTATAGTTACCACCGCCGTTTACTGGGGCTTAAATTCTCCGCTTCGCCGAAGCTAACGGGTCCTCTTAACCTTCCAGCACCGGGCAGGAGTCAGTCCGTATACATCGTCTTACGACTTCGCACGGACCTGTGTTTTTGATAAACAGTCGCTTCCCCCTGGTCTCTGCGGCCCCTACCCCCTCACACCAGCACGTGGTGCTCAAGGTCAGGGCCCCCCTTCTCCCGAAGTTACGGGGGCATTTTGCCGAGTTCCTTAACCATGATTCTCTCGATCGCCTTAGTATTCTCTACCTGACTACCTGTGTCGGTTTCGGGTACGGGCGGCTAGAACCTCACGCCGATGCTTTTCTAGGCAGCATAGGATCACCGGATCACCCACATGGTGGGCGCCCATCAGGTCTCAGGCACACAACCGGCGGATTTACCTACCGGCAGCCCTACACCCTTAGACCAGGTCGATTCCATTGCCTGGCCCGGCTACCTTCCTGCGTCACACCTGTTAATGCGCTTGCCTCCTCGGTTCAGGTCCCGCGCTCCACACCACACGCCCTGCTCAAAGAACAAGGTCGAGGATGCTTCGGGCGGTTAGTATCACCGAATCAGCATGGACGGTCCTTCACCGGTACGGGAATATCAACCCGTTGTCCATCGACTACGCCTGTCGGCCTCGCCTTAGGTCCCGACTCACCCAGGGAAGATTAGCTTGACCCTGGAACCCTTAGTCATCCGGCGGACGGGTTTCTCACCCGTCTTTCGCTACTCATGCCTGCATTCTCACTCGTGCACAATCCACCAGAAGTTACCCGCTGGCTTCACCTCGTGCACGACGCTCCCCTACCCGTCCAGAAAGACTGAACGCCACGGCTTCGGCGGTGTACTTGAGCCCCGCTACATTGTCGGCGCGGAATCACTTGACCAGTGAGCTATTACGCACTCTTTCAAGGGTGGCTGCTTCTAAGCCAACCTCCTGGTTGTCTCAGCAACTCCACATCCTTTCCCACTTAGCACACGCTTAGGGGCCTTAACCGGTGGTCTGGGCTGTTTCCCTCTCGACTATGAAGCTTATCCCCCACAGTCTCACTGCCACGCTCTCACTTACCCGGCATTCGGAGTTTGGCTGAAGTCAGTAACCTTGTAGGGCCCATCGTCCATCCAGTAGCTCTACCTCCGGGAAGAAACACGTGACGCTGCACCTAAATGCATTTCGGGGAGAACCAGCTATCACGGAGTTTGATTGGCCTTTCACCCCTACCCACAGCTCATCCCCTCCATTTTCAACTGAAGTGGGTTCGGTCCTCCACGCGCTCTTACACGCGCTTCAACCTGGCCATGGGTAGATCACTCCGCTTCGGGTCTAGGACACGCGACTCAACGCCCTATTCAGACTCGCTTTCGCTACGGCTACCCCACACGGGTTAACCTCGCCACGTATCACTAACTCGCAGGCTCATTCTTCAAAAGGCACGCTGTCACCTGAACACGCAGGCTCCAACGGTTTGTAGGCACATGGTTTCAGGTACTATTTCACTCCCCTCCCGGGGTACTTTTCACCATTCCCTCACGGTACTGATTCACTATCGGTCAACAGGTAGTATTCAGGCTTACCAGGTGGTCCTGGCAGATTCACACGGGATTCCTCGAGCCCCGTCCTACTCGGGCAACCACTCAACAGCGGCGGAACGCATTACAACTACGGGACTGTCACCCTCTACGGTCGACCATCCAAGATCGTTCGTCTATACGCCCGCACCTCACCGCGACGTGCCGGCAGACACGCCAAGAGCAGGCCCACAACACCGCACATGCAACCCCTGCCGGGTATCACACACATACGGTTTAGCCCCATCCGCTTTCGCTCGCCACTACTCACGGAATCACTTTTGTTTTCTCTTCCTGTGGGTACTGAGATGTTTCACTTCCCCACGTTCCCCCCAACCGGCCTATGTGTTCAACCGGTGGTCACACGACACGTCGTGCGGGGTTTCCCCATTCGGAAATCCTGGTCTCAACGTCCGGTTATCGACTCCACCAGGCTTATCGCAGATTCCCACGTCCTTCTTCGGCTCCTGTTGCCAAGGCATCCACCATGCGCCCTTAGAAACTTCCAAACACTAGAAGTCCAAAAAATGAGCATAAGATGACATCATTCTCGGCATCACCACACCTCACCAAACACCCCACACAACGTGGGGGCACTCAGATCAACGATGCAGCAACAAAAATAAGATGCTCGCGTCCACTATGCAGTTCTCAAACAACAACCCCCACACAGCCCCACACCAACACATAGTCGATGCTTCACCATGCGAAGACTCAACCAGGAAACAACGTCACACCCACACAGGATGTGCCTGCTGTCCCAAAACCCAACAGTGTGCCAACACCAGCACGCACCACCAGCACCCACAGCTTTCCAACAACCCACAAGAGCTGCGTACTCACCAGACGCCGGCACCACCACTGGCACCATTCATTGATGTTCCACCCATGAGCAACCGACCATCACACACTCGGTGATGCCATCGGCACTAAATGCTCCTTAGAAAGGAGGTGATCCAGCCGCACCTTCCGGTACGGCTACCTTGTTACGACTTAGTCCCAATCGCCAGTCCCACCTTCGACGGCTCCTTCCACAAGGGTTAGGCCACCGGCTTCGGGTGTTACCGACTTTCGTGACTTGACGGGCGGTGTGTACAAGGCCCGGGAACGTATTCACCGCAGCGTTGCTGATCTGCGATTACTAGCGACTCCAACTTCATGGGGTCGAGTTGCAGACCCCAATCCGAACTGAGACCGGCTTTTTGGGATTAGCTCCACCTCACAGTATCGCAACCCATTGTACCGGCCATTGTAGCATGCGTGAAGCCCAAGACATAAGGGGCATGATGATTTGACGTCGTCCCCACCTTCCTCCGAGTTGACCCCGGCAGTCTCCCATGAGTCCCCACCATCACGTGCTGGCAACATAGAACAGGGGTTGCGCTCGTTGCGGGACTTAACCCAACATCTCACGACACGAGCTGACGACAACCATGCACCACCTGTGAACCCGCCCCAAAGGGGAAACCGTATCTCTACGGCGAACGAGAACATGTCAAGCCTTGGTAAGGTTCTTCGCGTTGCATCGAATTAATCCGCATGCTCCGCCGCTTGTGCGGGCCCCCGTCAATTCCTTTGAGTTTTAGCCTTGCGGCCGTACTCCCCAGGCGGGGCACTTAATGCGTTAGCTACGGCGCGGAAACCGTGGAATGGCCCCCACACCTAGTGCCCAACGTTTACGGCATGGACTACCAGGGTATCTAATCCTGTTCGCTCCCCATGCTTTCGCTCCTCAGCGTCAGTTACAGCCCAGAGACCTGCCTTCGCCATCGGTGTTCCTCCTGATATCTGCGCATTCCACCGCTACACCAGGAATTCCAGTCTCCCCTACTGCACTCTAGTCTGCCCGTACCCACCGCAGATCCGGAGTTAAGCCCCGGACTTTCACGGCAGACGCGACAAACCGCCTACGAGCTCTTTACGCCCAATAATTCCGGATAACGCTCGCACCCTACGTATTACCGCGGCTGCTGGCACGTAGTTAGCCGGTGCTTCTTCTGCAGGTACCGTCACTTTCGCTTCTTCCCTACTGAAAGAGGTTTACAACCCGAAGGCCGTCATCCCTCACGCGGCGTCGCTGCATCAGGCTTGCGCCCATTGTGCAATATTCCCCACTGCTGCCTCCCGTAGGAGTCTGGGCCGTGTCTCAGTCCCAGTGTGGCCGGTCACCCTCTCAGGCCGGCTACCCGTCGTCGCCTTGGTGAGCCATTACCTCACCAACAAGCTGATGGGCCGCGAGTCCATCCAAGACCGAAATTCTTTCCAACACCCACCATGCGGTGAATGCTCCTATCCGGTATTAGACCCCGTTTCCAAGGCTTATCCCAGAGTCAAGGGCAGGTTACTCACGTGTTACTCACCCGTTCGCCACTAATCCACCCCAGCAAGCTGGAGCTTCATCGTTCGACTTGCATGTGTTAAGCACGCCGCCAGCGTTCATCCTGAGCCAGGATCAAACTCTCCGTAAAAAAATTACAGAACAACCAGTCAACAGCCGGAAAAACCATCAACCAGTCAATTCAATCACTGGCATGCCATCGACACAGACACACGGGGGTGCGTCCGCCGACAGCCACCAATCAATAAATAATTGGCATCAACAAACTTGGCACACTATTGAGTTCTCAAACAACAGGCGCTTCCGACACTCAGCTCGACCCGCCATCGCGGCGCTTCGCTCCGGAGCAACTTCTCCATCTTAGCCGACCGACCAGAGAGTGTCAACTTGATGTTCTCAAGTCATTCACCATCCGGCGGTGGCAGACAAGGATTAACCTTACCACCACCAACCCGGTCCCTGTCAAACCCAACCGCTGGCAGCAACACTGCCAACCGGATCCTCCAGGACTCACACCAGCCGGCACGCACCAGAAGGCCTCCACGACCCCAGACACGAACCGCACTGACACACCAGGCGATCAGCTCTTCAAGAATACCCCTTCACTTCCCCAAGGAAATGACCGGGATGCTGACGTGAACACGGCAAACAACCGCTTGTTTCTCGTGTTTTCTACGGAAACCGTGGTACTCACTCCGACGCTGCGAACTGATCCGTTCCGCGCCTCAGCACGAGAAAGAACTCTACACACATCCCCACCCACACGCAAAATCGG
>NZ_KV809407.1:0-247 GCF_001812555.1 Micrococcus sp. HMSC067E09
CCTTGAACGCCTGCGAGTTCTTGTACGCCAAGGCGTTGTCCGTCATGACCCGTTCGATCCTGTCGATCCCGTGCTCAGCGAAGTACACCGCGGCCCGGGCCAGGAACCCGGCGCACGTGGGCCCGGTCTCATCCGGCAAGGCCTCGCTGTACGAGAGCCGGGAGCAGTCATCGACCATCGAGTGCACATAGTCGTACCCGATCTTGGGTCGACGTCCTTTGAGCGCAGCGGTAGCCGCCCTGCCATG
>NZ_KV809408.1:0-10740 GCF_001812555.1 Micrococcus sp. HMSC067E09
CGCCCACCTCGCGGAGGTGGGCGGCCGCCGTCGTGGGTGAAAGGGGTGCGGGCGCCGGAACTCGACGGTCTCCCGAACGAAAACGCCCGGGGACTCGACAGTTTCCCGAACGAAAACGCCCGGGGACTCGACGGTCTCCCGAACGAAAGCGTCTGGGGACTCGACGGTTTCCCGAACGAAAGCGCCTGGGGTCAGGCGTTCCAGAGGCCGTAGGAGTCGGCCAGGTCGGCGATCTTCCGGGCGCGCAGCAGGCGCGGCAGGTAGGAGCCGTCGCCCACGGCCGCGCCGGCGGCGTGCTGGTCCAGCAGGTCGTGGGCCCACTTGACCTCGTCCTCGGACGGGGAGAGCGCCTTGTTGACCCAGTCCACCTGGTCGCGGGAGAGCACCAGGCGGCCGGTCATGCCCATCGTGTTGGTCAGGCCTGAGGTCTCGGCCACGGCGTCCTCGCCGTCGGTGTTGCCGGGCGGCCCGTCGATCGCGCCGGGCAGGCCGCCCACGCGCGAGGCGATGACCAGGCGGGAGCGGGCGTAGGCCATGGCGATCGGGTCGTCGCCGACGCCCACGTCCTTGCGGAAGTCGTTGGTGCCGAAGGCCAGGCGGAAGGTGCCCGGCGCCCTCGCCACGGCCGTGGCGTTCTCCACGCCGAGGGCGGACTCGAGCAGGGCGATCACCGGGGTGCCCGCGCGCAGGCGCATGGCGGTGAAGGTGACCTGCTCCGGCTCCTCCGTCTCGGCCAGGATCACCCCGCGCACACCTTCCAGGTCCTTGAGGGCCTCGAGGTCCTCCGCCCAGTGGTCCGTGGTCGTCGCGGAGATGCGCACCCACGCGGTCATGCCGCTGGAGAGGGCGTCCACCACGTTCGCGCGGGCCTGCTCCTTGTGCTCCTCCGGCACGGCGGCCTCGAGGTCGAAGATCACGGAGTCGGCCTCGGAGGCCAGTCCCGGAGCGAAGTCCTCCGGTTTGGCGGCGTTGACCAGCAGCCAGGAGCGGCTGAGCTTGGCGGGCAAGGCGGCGGCACGTCGATTGCGCAGAGGCATGCCCGTCAGCCTACTGGCTCGGGCCCGCGCCGGACACGGCCCCGAGGTCCGTGCTCGCCTGCCGGACGGCGGTGGCGGCGGTAGCATGGGCCCACGACGACGGCCCCGCACCTCCGCCACGCACGCGCCCGCCTTCGTCCCCCTTCCGTCCCGCACGTCCGCCGTCACATCCCGCCAGGAGTAAGCGCCCATGCACCGCACCGGCCGCCGCCCCGCCGCCCGCGCGCTCGCTTGGGCCGGCTCCCTGGCCCTCGGCACGGCGGCCCTGGCCGGATGCACCCCCGCGGACGAGGAACCGACCGGAGATGGCAGCGGCTCTCCGAGCGCCGGAGAGCAGACCGGCATCCCCCAGGTGGACCGGGACGGCTACCAGCCGCTGACCGTCCATCTCGTGGCGCCCGTGTGGTCCGCCCCGCCGGGCACCTCCGGTGTGCGCGTCGGCTGCCAGGACCAAGACCTGCTGGTGGCCGTGCAGACCGCGCCGACCAAGGCCGAGGACCCTGCGGACATGGCCATGGACTTCCTGCTGCAGGACACCACCGGCACCCACGGGGACCCGGCGCTGACCAACGCCGTGGCCGCCTCCGCGAAGACCCTCACCTACACCGGCCACCACCGCGACGGCGACACCGAGGTGTTCGAGTTCGCCGGCACCGTGACCGTGGAGGACGCCTGCGACGCCGAGCGCGTCCGCGCCCAGCTGGAGGCCACCGCCGCCGCGAACACGGACGCGGGCGAGGTCCGCGTGACCGTGGACGGCGAGGACATCGCCGACGTGCTCGGCCTGCTCCCCTACGAGCCGGGCGACGAGTACACCGCTCCCCCGGAACCGGAGGAGCCGTCCGAGACGCCCGCCCCCGGCGAGGGTGCTTCCAGCGAGAGTGCCCCCGGCGGGGGTGCTCCCGGCGGGGGTGCCCCCAGCGAGAGCGCCCCCGGGTGGACGGCCCCCAGCGAGGGGACGCCCAGCGAGAGTGCCCCCGGCGAGGGCCAGCCGAGCCTGCCGGGAGCCTCCCCCTCGTACGGTGTTCAGACCCATCCGGTCGTCCCGCCCAACGGCCCCTGAGCATCGCGCGCGCATACGCCGGCTGTCACAGCGGAAAGGGAACAGGGGCATCGCGCGCGCATGCGTCGGCTGTTAGCCTTCTGTGCCGTGTCCCAGAGTCGTGACTTCCTCTCCCAGCGCGCCCTCGGCGTGAAGCAGTCCGCGGTCCGTGATGTCTTCGACATCGCCATGGACCCCAATCTCGTCTCCCTCGCCGGCGGCAACCCGTGGCTTTCGGGCCTGCCCCTGGACGAGCTCGGCAAGACGGCCGGCGAGCTCGTCTCGCGGCACGGGACCGAGTCGCTCCAGTACGGTCCCGGCCAGGGCCTGGAGCCGATGCGCCAGGCGGCGTGCACCGTGATGGCCGGCGACGGCATCCCGGACGCCGATCCCGAGCTCGTCGTCATCACCCCCGGCTCCCAGGCCGCCATCGACACCGCCTGCCGCGCCTTCGCCAACCCGGGCGACGTCGTCGTGGTGGAGGACCCCACCTTCGTGGGCGCCCTGACCAGCTTCAACACGTGGGAGCTGGACGCCGTGGCCGCCGGCACGGACGAACACGGCCTCATCCCGGCCGAGCTCGACGCCACCCTCGAGCTGATGGAGGCCGAGGGCCGCCGCGTGGCCTTCCTCTACACCATCCCGTCCTTCGCCAACCCGTCCGGCGCCCTGCTGCCGGAGGACCGCCGCGACGAGATCGCCCGGATCTGCGCCAAGCACGGGGTGCTCATCGTGGAGGACAACCCGTACGGCCAGATCGCCTTCGACGGCCGGCCACTGGCCCCGATCGCCGCGAAGCACCGCGACCAGGTGGTCTACCTGGGCACCATGTCCAAGATCTTCTCCCCCGGTGTGCGCATCGGCTGGGCCCTCGTTCCCGCCGCCCTGAAGCGCGAGTTCTACCTGTCCGCGGAGTCCGCGTTCATCCACGCCTCCACCCACGGCCAGATGCTGTCCACCGCGTTCGTGGACCACTTCGACTGGCAGGGCCACGTCCGCGAGGTCTCCGGCCTCTACAAGGAGCGCGCCGAGGCGCTGTGGGACGCGGTGAAGGAGCACTGGGACCCCGCAGTGGAGTTCATCCGTCCGCAGGGCGGCTTCTTCCTCTGGGGCTCGCTGCCGGAGGGCGCGGACACCCTCGAGCTGATGACCGAGGGCATCAAGGCCGGCGCCGTCTTCGTGCCGGGTGCCGCGTTCACCCCGGTCGAGGGCACCCACTCCACCCTGCGCCTGGCGTTCTCCTTCGTGGAGGCCGAGAAGCTGGTGGAGGGCGTGAAGCGCCTGGCGCCCGTGGTCAACGAGGCGGTCGCGCGCACCCGCTGACCCCTTCGGCAGGCCCCTTCGGGCGGCCACCGGCCGACGGCCGCCTCCCTGCGTGGGGAGGCGGCCGTCGTCGTTATGCTGATGCCCGACGACGGCCCTCGCCTCCGGTGCCCGACCGCCCCTGCCGTGCCCCGCCGGCCGACCCCCTTCCGGCGACGGCGAACACCCCTTCCCCGGTACGGGCGGATCGTATATGATCCGAGCCATGACGCAGAGCACAGGCCAGAACACCGCCACGCCGACTGTCACGGAGCACGACTTCACCCGCCGCGAGAACCGCCCGGGCAAGGTCCTCGCGCTGCACCTGAACTATCCCTCGCGCATCGCCCAGCGCGGCCGCTCCCCCCAGTTCCCCGGCTACTTCATCAAGGCCGGCACCTCGATCGCCCGCTCGGGCGACACCATCGAGCGCCCCGCTGACACCGAGCTGCTCGCCTACGAGGGCGAGATCGCGCTGATCATCGGCGCCCCGGCCCGCCGCGTCTCACCGGAGGACGGCTGGAGCCACGTCGCCGGCATCACCGCCGCCAACGACTGGGGCCTGTACGACCTGCGCCACGCGGACAAGGGCTCCAACGTGAAGAACAAGTCCGGCGACGGCTACACGCCGCTCGGCCCGGCCGTGATCTCCGCCGAGGGCCTGGACCCGAAGGCGCTGCGCGTGCGCACCTGGGTCAACGGCGAGATCGTCCAGGACGACACCACCGAGGACCTCGTCTTCCCGTTCGGCCAGCTCGTGGCCGACCTGTCCCAGCTGATGACCCTCGAGGAGGGCGACGTCATCCTCACCGGCACCCCGGCCGGCTCGTCCGTGGCCCAGCCGGGCGACGTCGTCGAGGTCGAGGTGGACGCTCCCACCGCCCCGGACACCCCGACCACCGGCCGCCTGGTGACCGAGGTCGTGGCCTCCGACCGCCCGATGGCACCCTTCGGCCACGGCCCGAAGGTGGACGACACCCAGCGCGAGGAGGCCTGGGGGTCCCGCCAGGCCGCAGGGCTGCCGCCGGTGGACACGGAGGCCGCCGGCCCCGTGCCGTCCAGCACTGAGGACGCCGGCCCGGCAGCGCAGGCCGCGGCGCCGTCGTCGTCCGCGGTGGACGAGAACGGCCACTGGGTGCCGAACGCCCCGCAGCCGGACCGCTCCCTGCTGACCCCTCAGCTGCGCGCCACGATCAACGCCACCGCGGTCGCCACCATCACGGCCCAGCTGCAGAAGCGCGGCATCCAGAACGCGACCATCGACGGCCCGCGCCCGGTCCACCGAGGCCGGCGCGTCCTCGGCTACGCGAAGACCCTGCGCTACGTCCCCAAGCGCGAGGACCTGGCCAAGGAGTTCGGCGGCGGCTTCAACGCACAGAAGCGGGCCATCGACTCGGTGCAGCCGGACGACGTGGTGGTCATGGAGGCCCGCGGCGAGCACGGCACCGGCACCCTCGGGGACGTCCTGGCCCTTCGCGCCCAGGTCAACGGCGCCAACGCGGTGATCACCGACGGCGGCGTGCGCGACTCCGCCGCCGTGGCCGAGGTCGGGATCCAGGTGTACGCCGGCGCGACGCACCCGGCCGTGCTGGGCCGTCGCCACATCCCGTGGGAGGTCGGCGGCACCATCGCCTGCGGCGGCACCACCGTGCAGCCCGGCGACATCATCATCGGAGACGACGACGGTGTGGTGGTCGTCCCGCCGGCGCTGCTCGAGGAGGTCGTCCACGACGCCTACGAGCAGGAGCTGCAGGACGCCTGGGTCTTCGAGCAGGTCAAGGACGGCCACCCGGTGGACGGCCTGTTCCCGCCGAACGCCCAGTGGAAGGCCGCGTTCGCCGAGTACCGCAAGACCCTGCCGGACGCCCCGGCTCCGGAGGGCGACGTCTGAGCATGGGCGGCACGGACATGCCCCGAGGCGAGGCCGCGCCGAGGCGAGGGTCGGACGGGACGGGACAGGCCGCCGTCGGGACTAGCGCCTCGAAGGCGGACCGCGCCTACCAGGCGATCCTCGAGGGGATCCGGGACCAGCGCCACGAGCCGGGCGACCGGCTGGTGCTGTCCCAGATCGCCGCGGAGCTTCAGATGTCCGTGGTGCCCGTGCGGGAGGCGATCCGCCGCCTGCAGTCCGAGAACCTGGTGGCCTACGAGCGCAACGTGGGGGCCACCGTGGTGGGCATCGACCCGGTGGAGTACCGCCACACCATGGAGACGCTGGCGCTGGTGGAGGGCTTCTCCACCGCCCAGTGCGCCCCGCACGTGACCGCCGAGGACATCGCGTCGGCCCGTGAGGTGAACGCGGCCATGCGCGCGATGACCGCCTCGGAGCAGGCGTGGGACCCGGTGGCGTTCACCGAGCTCAACCGCCGCTTCCACTCGATCCTGTTCGAGCACCGCCAGAACGAGCACGTGCACGACCTGGTGCACCGCGGCTGGAACCGCCTGGCCGCGCTGCGCTCCTCCACGTTCGCGTACGTCCCCGGCCGGGCGGACGCCTCCGTGGACGAGCACGAGCAGCTGCTGCGCCTGATCGAGGACGGGGCGCCCTTCGAGCGGATCGAGGCCGCGGCCCGCGCCCACCGTCTGAACACCCTGCACGCCTACCTGGAGCACAGCGCCGCGCAGTCCACGTGACCGCCCGGCGGCAGACGGCGCCGAGGCCGGCTCCAGGAGCCGAGAAGACCATCCGCCCCTTCCGACCCTTCCGACCCACCCGAAGCACCGAAGCACCCGAAGCACCGAAGCGAAGGAGACACCATGACCGAGAAGACCAGCATCGAGGCCCGCAAGCCCGAGGGCCTGCCGGACGTCCTGCGCCACTACATCGACGGCGAGTTCGTGGACTCGCTCGACGGCGACACCTTCGACGTGCTCGACCCGGTGACCAACGAGCCGTACCTGAAGGCCGCCTCCGGCAAGGCCGCGGACATCGACCGCGCCGTGGCCGCCGCGAAGAAGGCCTTCGAGTCCGGCGAGTGGTCCCAGGCCCTGCCGCGCCAGCGCTCGCGCGTGCTGCACCGGATCGCGGACATCATGGAGACCCGTGGCGAGCAGCTGGCCGCCATGGAGTGCTTCGACACCGGCCTGCCGATCAAGCAGGCGAAGGGCCAGGCCGCCCGCGCCGCCGAGAACTTCCGCTTCTTCGCGGACCTGATCGTGGCCCAGCACGACGACGCCTTCAAGGTGCCCGGCCGCCAGGCGAACTACGTCAACCGCAAGCCGATCGGCGTGGCCGGCCTGATCACCCCGTGGAACACCCCGTTCATGCTGGAGTCCTGGAAGCTGGCCCCGGCCATCGCCACCGGCAACTCCGTAGTGCTCAAGCCCGCCGAGTTCACCCCGCTCTCGGCCTCCCTGTGGGCGGGCATCTTCGAGGAGGCGGGCCTGCCGAAGGGCGTGTTCAACATGGTGAACGGCTTCGGCGAGGAGGGCTACGCCGGCGACCCGCTGGTGAAGCACCCGGACGTGCCGCTGATCTCCTTCACCGGCGAGTCCCGCACCGGCCAGATCATCTTCGCCAACGCCGCCCCGCACCTGAAGGGCCTGTCCATGGAGCTCGGCGGCAAGTCCCCGGCCGTGGTCTTCGAGGACGCGGACCTGGAGACCGCGATCGACGCGACCATCTTCGGCGTGTTCTCCCTGAACGGCGAGCGCTGCACCGCCGGCTCGCGCATCCTGGTCCAGCGCTCCATCTACGACGAGTTCGTGGAGCGCTACGCCGCCCAGGCGAAGAACGTGAAGGTCGGCCTGCCGAACGACGAGACCACCGAGGTCGGCGCGATCGTGCACCCGGAGCACTTCGAGAAGGTCATGTCCTACGTGGAGATCGGCAAGTCCGAGGCCCGCCTGGTGGCCGGCGGTGGACGCCCGGAGGGCTTCGACGAGGGCAACTTCGTGCAGCCGACCGTGTTCGTGGACGTGGCCCCGGACGCCCGGATCTTCCAGGAGGAGATCTTCGGCCCGGTGGTGGCCATCACCCCCTTCGACACGGAGGAGGAGGCCCTGCAGCTGGCCAACAACACCAAGTACGGCCTGGCCGCGTACGTCTGGACCAACGACCTCAAGCGCGCCCACAACTTCGCGCAGAGCGTGGAGGCCGGCATGGTGTGGCTGAACTCCAACAACGTGCGCGACCTGCGCACCCCGTTCGGCGGCGTGAAGGCCTCCGGCCTGGGCCACGAGGGCGGCTACCGCTCGATCGACTTCTACACCGACCAGCAGGCCGTGCACATCAACCTCGGCGAGGTCCACAACCCGGTGTTCGGCAAGCAGGGCAAGTGACCGGCTGATCCGGGCCTCTCTTTCTGGCGCCGAGCCAGAGGCTTCCCTTTGGCGCCGAGCCAGAGACTTCGGCTGCTTCAGGCCTGTCTGAAGTGACCAGTCCTTCTGGTTCGGCGAGGAGGGGACGGCGAGGGGGCGGGAACCGCGGACACGGTGATCCCCCGACGACGGCACTCACCTCACGGAGGTGAGTGCCGTCGTCGTCACCCCGCCCCGCAGCGCTTTCGTTCGGGAAACGGTCGGGTCCCGGCGCGCTTTCGTTCGGGAAAGGGTCGGGTCCCGGCGCGCTTTCGTTCGGGAAAGGGTCGAGTCCAGGCCTTGTCCTTCCGCGGCCACGCTGGGGATGATGGGGCACATGCACCACCACCCACCCGGCCGGGTGCGCTTCACGTACCTCCATGGCGCCGAGACCTTCATCGATCTGCAGGACACGGTCGACGACGCCCCGACCCCCGCGGCGCTGATGTCCGCCGCCGTCCCCGCCGAGCTGCAGGCGAGGATCGAGGCCTGGGACGACCACATGGGGGATGCGTTCGACTACACGCATGGCGGCGAAGGACGGCCACCGGAGTCCTGGCCGAGCACCCTGCGCGATTCGCTGACCCGGGAGTACGACGCCCTGCTTGCCGACCTGCACGCCGCGGGGCTGCCTGCGGTGCGCGACGCGTGGTGGGCGCTCGACTCCACGTGACTGCGTCCCCTGCCTCCACGTGACCCCTGCCCTTGCCCTTGCCCTCCATGGCCTCGCCCCGCAGGATGGGCCCAGACAGGACCGACGGGGAGGGGATCATGGCCGTTCCGACGCGCAATCCGGAGTTCGCCCCACCGGGAGAGTTCTCCTGGGTGCGGGCGGCGGCGAAGAGCACGCTGCTGTGGGCGCTGAACTACGGGGCCGTGGCGGTCGTGATGCTGCTGTGCGGCCTCAGCGCCGTCACCAACCGCAGCGGCAGCCCCGTCGAGCCGGCCTACGCCCTCTACGCGTGGACGATGATGCAGGGCTTCTACCCGCTCTACCACCGGGCCACCGGCGCCTCGGACGACTACATCCCGCAGAGCCCCCGCTTCCTTCGCCTGCTCCTGCTGACCCAGACGATCGGGCTCGTCTCCCTGGCGCTGGTGGTGGGGCCGCTCTCCCGGATCGGAGCGGAGCTGCACGAGCCCGGGTCGACGGTCGCACTGCTGGACACGGACCCGACCGCGTGGAGCGTGTTCATGCTCCACGCCCTCGGCATGCTCGGCTGGCCCACCGCCAGCGCCCTGTTCATGCTCCGCATGACCGCTCAGCCCGGCAGGCTCCTGCCAGGGCTGCTGGTGGGGCTGCCGCTGTTCCTCGTCACGTTCCTGGGCGGGCTGATCGGCGGGTGGTTCCTCCTGGGCACCGCAGACGTCCCGCAGGACACCGTGCTTGTGATCTGCGGGCTGTTCGGCGGCACCGCACTGCCGGTCATGGCCGGGACGATGCTGTGGTTCCGCGCCTCCACCGCGCGAGAACCGTTGGGCCCACCGCCGGCGAAGGCCGGGATGTTCACCGGTGCCGTGCAGCCACCCTCCTCCCGTCCTCCCCGGAGTTGAGGGCGAAGA
The DNA here is from genome assembly GCF_001812555.1 of Micrococcus sp. HMSC067E09. Taxonomy (NCBI): domain Bacteria; kingdom Bacillati; phylum Actinomycetota; class Actinomycetes; order Micrococcales; family Micrococcaceae; genus Micrococcus; species Micrococcus sp. HMSC067E09. Next base: position 9,244 of record NZ_KV809408.1, read on the forward strand.
TCCCCGGAATCCGGTCGCGTTGGCGGGGAACTGTGCCCTCCTCGCCCTCGGCAACGCCCCTCCCCTCACCCCTTCCTCCGCGGCGCAGGATCATATACGATCTTGATCAGAAGGAACGTGCCCCAGCGCACACCCTCCGCACCGACGTCGCCGTCGGCACCACACCCCAGAGTCAGGAGTGAGCATGAGCAACCTCGAGGGCCGCACCAAGACCTCGTCCGGCTTCTACGTGGGCCAGGAGGGCCCGGTGAAGACCGAGAATCCGATCCCCACCCCGACGTCCCCGGCTCCGGACGTGCTGCGCTGCGCCTACATGGAGCTCGTGGTGACCGACCTGGCCGCCTCCCGCCAGTTCTACGTGGACGTCCTGGACCTGGTGGTGACCGAGGAGGACGAGAACACCGTCTACCTGCGCTCCATGGAGGAGTTCATCCACCACAACCTGGTGCTCCGCAAGGGCGAGACGGCCGCCGTGGCCGCGTTCTCCTACCGCGTGCGCACCCCCGAGGACCTGGACAAGGCCGTCGCCTTCTACGAGGAGCTCGGCTGCCGTGTCGAGCGCAAGAAGGACGGCTTCGTCAAGGGCATCGGCGACTCGGTGCGCGTCGAGGATCCGCTGGGCTTCCCGTACGAGTTCTTCCACGAGGTGGAGCACGTGGAGCGCCTGGCCTGGCGCTACGACCTCTACTCCCCCGGCGCCCTGGTGCGCCTGGACCACTTCAACCAGGTCACCCCGGACGTGCCGCGCGCCGCCCGCTACATGCAGGACCTGGGCTTCCGCGTGACCGAGGACATCCAGGACGACAAGGGCACCGTCTACGCCGCCTGGATGCGCCGCAAGCCCACCGTGCATGACACCGCCATGACCGGCGGCGACGGCCCGCGCATGCACCACGTCGCCTTCGCCACGCACGAGAAGCACAACATCCTGGCGATCTGCGACAAGCTCGGCTCGCTGCGCATGTCCGACGCGATCGAGCGCGGCCCGGGCCGCCACGGCGTCTCCAACGCGTTCTACCTGTACCTGCGCGACCCCGACGGACACCGCGTGGAGATCTACACCCAGGACTACTACACCGGCGACCCGGACAACCCGGTCGTCACCTGGGACGTGCACGACAACCAGCGCCGTGACTGGTGGGGCACGCCGGTGGTGCCGTCCTGGTACACCGACGCCTCTCTGGTGCTGGACCTCGACGGCAACGTCAAGGAGGTCGTGGCCCGCACCGACGACTCCGAGATGGCCGTGACCATCGGCGCGGACGGGTTCTCCTACACCCGCGCCGAGGAGGGCGAGGACTCCATGCCGGAGTACAAGAAGGGCGAGTACAAGCTGGGCAACCAGCTCTGACCCTCCCTTCGCGGCTCCGGCCGCTGAGCTGAACAACGACGGCGGTCGCCCACCTCAGGCGGCCGCCGTCGCCGTCTGTCCGCGCCCGCCTCCCGGCGCCCCGCCCCTGCGCCGAGCCAGAAGAAACGCACACTTCACCACCCCAC
>NZ_KV809408.1:10840-47954 GCF_001812555.1 Micrococcus sp. HMSC067E09
ACCCTCTGGCTCGGCGAACCAGAAGAAACGGCCCCTTCACCGCCCCGCGAACCAGCCGAACCCTCTGGCTCGGCGAACCACAAACCCTCTGGTTCGGCGCGGGGGCCTGAACTCACGTCACCGGCACGATCGGGAGGTCATGCTCCTTGGCGAAGGTCACCCAGTGCTCTGCCGGCTGCTCGGCGAACACCGCGGCCAGCTCCTCAGCGCTCGTACCCAGCAACGTCTCCATGCGCTCGCGGAAGTGCGGCTCGAGCGCGGCCAGGGCCACGTACCCGTCGGCGCAGCGGTAGATCCCGTACTCGGGCAGGGTCCCACCGAGGATCGCCTCGGCGTGCGTCAGGTCGGTGGTGACGGCGGCGTCCCGCACGGCCTGTTCGAGGGAGACCTTCACGCGGACGGCGCCGCCATGCCCGCCGGCCACGTTCGCCCGGCGCTGCAGCAGCGCGGCGAGCGCCTGGCCGGCGGCCCGCTCGCCGCCCATGACGTCCGCCAGCAGCACGGCCGGCAGCCGCGGCGCCTCCGGACCGCCCGCCGCGATCGTCCCGTTCGCGGCCTGGTAGGTCAGGTCATGGCCCGGATCCTCCGGGTCCTCCTCCGAGCCGACGACCTCCACCCACGCCAGGGACATACGGTCCGCAAGCTCGGGCAGGCCGAGCCGCTCGGCCGCCGAGGGGCGCATGGAGGTCACGAGGATCTCGGCCTGGTCGGCCAGTTTCGCCAGCTGTGCCCGCCCCGTCTTGTTCTTCAGGTTGACCTCTACGATCTCCACTTCTGCAGAGAAGCGCTCGTAGATCAGCGTGGACATGCGGGACATCATGTCCCCGCCCGGGCTCTCCACCTTGATCACGTGGGCACCCCACTGCCGCAGCCGCCAGGCCGCCCACGGGCCGGGCAGGTTCGGGGCCAGAGACAGGACCGTGACACCCTCCAGCGGGCGCAGCGGCACCGGGGCCGCCGCCCCATCGTTCGCCGCGCCCCTCTCGGCCGCGGTCGTCTCGGCAGCGGTCTCGGCAGCGGTCACGGCGGGGCCTCCTCCGGCTCGGGCGACGGCCTGTCCCACCGGAGCTGCGAAGAGCCCGGCGAGGCGGCCGTCGTCGTGGGTCTTGCCCACAGCATGCCAGCGGATGTGAAGCACGTCACGAACGTGACGCCGGCGAACATATACGATTCTGCCCAGAGCCCCTGTACCCTCGCCGACGCAAGGAGCGCCATGCTGAACCACGAGACGCACGTGAAGATCGCCGACGAGCTGCACCAGGCCGGCATCGACCGCACACCGGTCCCCCTGCTGACCGCCCGCTACCCGGAGATGGAGATCGAGGACTCCTACGCCGTCCAGCGCATCTGGGCCGAGCGCCAGGTTCAGGCCGGCCGCCGCAAGGTGGGCCACAAGATCGGCCTGACCTCCAAGGCCATGCAGGACGCCACGGGCATCGACGAGCCGGACTACGGCGTGATCTTCGACGACCAGGTCTTCGAGTCCGGCCACGTCTACGAGTGGAAGAGGTACACCCACCCGCGCATCGAGATGGAGCTGGCGTTCGTGCTCAAGGATGAGCTGCGCGGCCCGGGCCTGAACCTGATTGACGTGCTGCGCGCCACCGAGTACGTGGTCCCGGCGCTGGAGGTGCTGGACTCGCGCATCGAGATGGCCGGCCGCACCATCACGGACACCATCTCGGACAACGCCGCCCTGGGCTCCATGGTGCTCGGCGGCCGCCCGGTGACGGTGGACGAGGTGGACCTGCGCTGGGTCGCCGGCGTCCTGTCCCGCAACCAGGAGATCATCGAGACCGGCGTGGCCGCCGGCGTGCTGAACCACCCGGCCAACGGCGTGCACTGGCTCGCCAACCGCATCGCCGAGCACGGCGACACCCTCGAGGCCGGCGAGATCGTCCTGGCAGGCTCCTTCACGCGCCCGATGTGGGTCTACGAGGGCGACACCGTGTACGCCGACTACGGCCCGCTGGGCACCATCACCTGCCGCTTCGCCTGAGCCCCGCGCTTCCCGACGACGGCCCCTCGCCTCCGGCACGGCCGTCACCCCGGGAACGGCCCGCCTCCTCCCGCCCCACCGCACGCTGACACCCCAGGAGCCTGTGAGATGCCCGTGATCGACAACACCCAGCCCCTGTTCCGCGACCTGTTCACCGCCGAGGCCGTGGCCGCGCGCGGAGGCCGCCCGGCCGCCGGCATGTTCCTGTGCTCCGGCGACGCCACCACCGCGGAGATCTGCGCCGGCGCCGGGATGGACTACCTGCTGATCGACGCCGAGCACGCCCCGCTGACGCTGGCGGACATCCTCGCCCAGCTGCGCACGATCGCCGGCTACCGCGTGCCCACCATGGTGCGTGTGCCCGCCCTGGACCCGGTGGCGATCAAGCAGTTCCTGGACCTGGGCGCGCAGACGCTGATCGTGCCGATGGTGGACGACGCCGAGATGGCCGCCGCCGCCGTGGCCGCGGCCCGCTACCCGGGCGCTGCCGGCGAGCGCCCCGGCCTCCGCGGCGTGGGCTCCGCCCTGGCCCGTTCGGGCCGCTGGAACCGGATCGGCGGCTACCTCAAGGACGGGGACTGCCATGTGGGCGTCATGGTCCAGATCGAGACCGCCAAGGGCGTGGAGAACGCCGCCGAGATCGCCGCGACGGACGGTGTGGACGGCGTCTTCATCGGCCCCTCGGACCTCTCGGCCTCCATGGGCCTGCTGGGCCAGCAGTCCCACCCGGACGTCGTGGCCGCCGTGGAGCAGACCATCGGGGCGGTGAAGGCCGCCGGCAAGATCGTGGGCGTCAACGCCTTCGTGAAGGCCCAGGCGGAGGCCTACGCGGCCGCCGGCGCCGACTACGTGAACGTGGGCGCGGACGTGGCGATCCTGGCCCGCGGCGCCGAGGCGCTCGCGGACACCTGGTGCCCGGCCGTCGAGGGTGGGACCGGCGACGGCGGGTCCGGCGAGGGTGGCGCGGACGGCGAGCGCGCCTCCTACTGAGCCGGCGGCCTGCGCCTCCTACTGGGCGGCGGCCCGCGCCTCCTCGTGGGCCGGGGCGGCCCGCGCCTCCTACTGAGCCCGGGGCGGACGGCGAGCGCGCCTCCTCCTGTGCCGGCGCGGCCTGCTCCGTACGCTGGGACGATGGACTCCTCCGTACGCTCCGCCGCCCTTCCCGATGACGGCCTCCCCTCCTGCGCCCCGCACCTCGCCTCGGTGTTCGCCGACGCCTTCCCGGAGCTCGCCGTGCCCTGGCAGGCGGCGGAGCCGATCTGCCCGAGCGTCGTGGTCGTGGACGAGGAGCTGGCCGCCGAGCTCGGCCTGGACCCGGCGTGGCTGCGCAGTCAGGAGGGGCTGCGTCTGCTGACCGGCGAGCGCCCGGCGCTCGGCCCGGGCCAGGACCCCGCCGCCGCCCGGCCGGTGGCCCAGGCGTATGCGGGACACCAGTTCGGGCACTACTCCCCCGTGCTCGGCGACGGCCGCGCCCTGCTGCTCGGCGAGATCCCCGCCACCCCCAGCACCCCCGCCACCCCCAGCGCTTTCGTTCGGGAAACGGTCGAATCCCCGGACGCTTTCGTTCGGGAAACCGTCGAGTCCCCGGACGCTTCCGTTCGGGAAACCGTCGAGTCCCCGGACGCCCTCCCGTCCCTGACGGACCTGCACCTGAAGGGCTCGGGCCGCACCCCGTTCTCCCGCCCCGGCTCGGACGGCCTGGCCGCCCTCGGCCCGATGCTCCGCGAGGTGCTCGTCTCGGCCTGCCTGCACGCACTCGGTGTGCCCACCTCGCGGGCCCTCGCCGTGGTGGCCACGGGCGGTCAGGTGCAGCGGGACCGTTCCCTGCCCGGCGCGGTGCTGGCCCGCACGGCCGCCTCCCACCTGCGCGTGGGCACCGTCCAGTACGCGGCGGCCCTGGCCGCCCAGCACGAGGCCGCCGGCTCCCCGGAACGTGCGGACGGCCTCCACCCGGAGACCCTCCTGACGCGCCTGGTGCAGCACGCCCTGGACCGCCACCACCCTCACGCCCCGCGCACGGATGTGCCGGCCCTGGACCTGCTGCGCGCCGTCGCCCGTGCCCAGGCCGAGCTGGTGGCGCAGTGGATGCTGCTGGGCTTCGTGCACGGCGTGATGAACACGGACAACATGACGCTGTCCGGCGAGGCGATCGACTTCGGCCCCTGCGCCTTCATGGAGGCCTTCGACCCGGACACGGTCTTCTCCTCGATCGACCATGCCGGCCGCTACGCCTACGGGAACCAGCCGGCGATCGCCCGCTGGAACCTCGCCCGCCTGGCCGAGGCACTGCTGCCGCTGATCGACCCGGACCAGCAGCGTGCCGTGGCCGCCGCCGAGCGTGTGCTGGACGAGTTCCGCGTGCACCACACCGCCGCCTGGCGGCGCGGCCTGGCCGCCAAGCTCGGCCTCCCCGCAGAGCCTGTTCCCGACGACGGCCCCGCACCTGCCGAGGACACCTCGCCGAACGCCTCCGCCTCCACCGGGACGGCCGCCACCGCGCCCGACGTCACCACGCTCACCGATCCGCTGTTCGCGCTGCTGGCCGAGCACCGCGTGGACTGGACGTCCTTCTGGGCATCGCTGGCGGACGTCGCCGAGTCAGCAGATGCCACGCTGCTCCCAGACCCGCTTCAGGACTGGGGTGCGGACTGGCTCGCCCACGGTCCGGACGCTGCACTGCTGCGTCGCACGAACCCGGTGGTCATCGCCCGCAACCATCTCGTCGAGGAGGCCCTGGACGCCGCGGAGGCCGGCGACCTGACGCCCTTCGAGAATCTGCTGTCCCAGGTGCGCAGGCCCTTCTCGCCCCCGGACGGACGGGAGCGATACGCGGAGCCGGCCGCGCCGTCGTCGGGAAGGTATGTGACGTACTGCGGGACCTGAGCCGAGAGCCGGAGGCGACCGCCCCGCGCCGGTGCGTCCTCCTCCGCCCCGAGCACACCGAAGGGCCCGCCCGCTCCGGATGGAGCAGGCGGGCCCTTCGGTGCGGCGGGTCAGTTCGCGAAGGTGTCCAGCAGACGACCCGTGGGGGTGAACAGGCCGACGGAGTCGCCGCCGTTGTTCAGCACGTTCGAGGTGCCCTGGTTGTAGTAGGCGTCCTCGGAGTCGGTGCCGGGGCCGGTGTACACCCGCAGGGTCTGGCCCGGCTCCAGGATGTAGCCCTCGCCGACGGTCAGCACGTTGTAGGCGGCGTCTCGAAGGAGGTAGCCGGAGACGTCCACCGGCGCCGGGCCGTCGTTGACCAGCACCACGTGCTCGCCGGTCTCCGGCTGCAGGTCCGGCCCGGGGACGTCGTTGACGGAGTCGAGGATCCGCACGCCCTGCGCCTGCGGGAACGGCTTGAGCCCCTTCGCATGGCGGACGAGCTCGCGCGGGAAGTCGCCGGTCACCCGGTCCACGCCGAGCGCCGCGACCTGGTCGTAGGCCTCCACGGAGTTCACGGTGTAGACGGCCGCCTCCAGGCCGGCGTCATGGATGCGCCGCACCCCGTCCGCGTCCAGGCTGCGGTAGTTCGTGCTGAAGCCGTCCGCATACTCGGCCACCGCTTCCAGGGCGGCGGCGTCCGGGACGGTGCCGGCGAGCTGCTGCAGCGGGATCTGCGGTGCCAGGGCTGCGAAGCGACGATTGGATTCGGCGTCGAAGCCGATGACCTCCACCTTGCCCCGGGCCACGAGGCGCTGCCACTCGGGCACGGAGGCGAGCGACTCGGCGACGACGGCCTCGACGCCGGGCGAGTCCTGCGGGCTCTTGATCTCGATGAACACACCGGTGCGCGGGGTGGCGGCTCGGGCGGCGTCGTCCAGGTGCGGGATCCGCTCGCCCCGGTAACGCTCGGCGTAGGCGGAGCCGACCTCGAGCTGCTGGAGCTCGTCCCAGGTGAAGCTGGTAATCGGGTCGTCTTCGCGGCCGGGGAACACCTCGGCGACGTTCGTCGTGCGTGCGGGCGTGGAGTCGTGGAAGAGGAACGGGACGCCGTCGGCCGAGAGCTGCACGTCGATCTCGAAGAAGCCGGCGCCGGAGCGGACCGCCTCACGGAAGGCCGCCACCGTGTTCTCCGGTGCCACGCCCGCGGCGCCGCGGTGGCCGATCACCTCGGGCGCGGAGGAGCCGACGGTCTGCGCCGAGACGGCACCGGCGCGCCCATGAGGCTCCGGTGCGCCGGGGGCGTGCTCTACCGCGGCCTGCGCGGCCGGGGACAGCAGCGTTCCGGTGATGGCGGCGGCGGCCAGCGCTCCGGTGGCGCGGCGGCGGGTGCGGGACGTGGTCTCGCGATGCGCGGGCATGCTCGGCTCCTTGCCTCGGGACAGGGTGAGCCTGGACGGATCCGCACTCACCCGGCACGGGGCGGCCCCGTGCCGCCGCCCACGCTCGCACCGGCCGGTGACCTGCATCTGCCGCCACGGTGGACAGACGCTTCACCGCAGGTGACCTGCGCGTGAAGAGCGGGAGACGCCGAGGGGCCCGCCCGCTCCCACGGAGCAGGCGGGCCCCTTCGGCTCGCCCGGGCATCGCCGGTCCGTCACCGGCGGCCGTCCGCCGGCCCTCCGGCCTCAGCCCTGCTTGCGGTCGACGATCGTCAGGTAGACCTCGCCGTCGCGGACCTCCACCCGGTGCACCCCGACCGGCTCGGTGGCGGGCAGGCACTGCGGCTTGCCGTCGGTGAGGCAGAACCGGGAGCCGTGGAGCCAGCATTCGATCTCGAGGCCCTCGAGCTCGCCCTCGGCCAGGGAGATGTCCCCGTGGGTGCAGGAGTCGTCGATGGCGTGGAAGCCGCCGTCCTCGGTGTGGAACACGGCGATGTCGTCCCAGTGGCCGGTCGCGCCCATGGGCAGGACCGTGGCCTCGCCGACGGCGATGTCCGCGGCGGCGCCGACGTGGATCTCGTTCCCTGCCATGGCTCAGCCCTTCCGGTAGTCGCGGGCGAGGGCGATGAACCGGTCGTTCGCCTCGACCTCGCCGATGGACACGCGCACACCCTCGCCGGCGAAGGCGCGGACGGACAGCGCCTGCTCGCCCGCCCGGGCGGCGAAGTCCGCGGCCTGCTCTCCGAGCGGCAGCCAGACGAAGTTGGCGTGGGTCTCCGGGATGTCCCAGCCGGCCTCGGTGAGGGCGGCGACCACACGCTCGCGCTCGTCCACCACCTTCTGGACGCGTTCGGTGACCTCGTCCAGGGCGTCCAGGGAGGCGATGGCGGCCTGCTCGGCCACCGTGGACACCGCGAACGGGGTGGCGACGACCCGCAGGTGGCGGGTGATCTCCGGGTGGGCGATCGAGTAGCCCACGCGGAGGTTGGCCAGGCCGTGGGCCTTGGAGAAAGTGCGCAGCACGGCCACGTTCCGGTGCTTGCGGTACATCTCGATGCCCTGCACGGCGTCGTCGTGGCGGACGAACTCCACGTAGGCCTCGTCGATGACCACGAGGATGTGCTCGGGCACCTTGGCCAGGAAGTCCTCGACTTCGGCGGTGGTGAGCACCGGTCCGGTCGGGTTGTTCGGGGTGCAGAGAATGATCACGCGGGTGTTCTCGGTGATCGCGTCCAGCATGGCCGGCAGGTCGTGGCGGTGGTCCGCGGTGAGCGGGACCTGCACGTCCTTCGCCCCGGCGGAGCGCACCACGATCGGATACGCCTCGAAGGAGCGCCAGGCGAAGAGGACCTCGTCGCGGTGGCCGTCGTCGTGCGGGCCCGCGTAGGCGGTGATGATCTGGGTCAGGGCTCCCAGGGAGCCGCCGCCGGTGACGATGTCGTCGGCCGGGACGCCGTGGTGCTCGGCCAGGCGGGTGCGCAGCGCGGTGGACAGCGGGTCCGGGTAGCGGCACAGCGCGCTGGCCTCGCCCTCGGCGCCGGCCACCAGCGCGGTGACGGTGTCCAGCACGGACGGGACCGGGGCGTACGGGTTCTCATTGGAGGACAGCTTGTACGGCGTCAGGCCCTCGACGGCGGCCGGGGGCTTGCCTGCGGCGTAGGGCGGAAGCAGGTCGATCACCGGGTTGGGGTGGACGACGGTCGTGCTCGGCTTCGGGGTCTCAGTCATGGTCAGAAGACTACGACGACGGCACTGGCCTGTCTTGCCGGAGCTGCCGATGGTGCGCATTCCGTCAGCGCGGGCGGGTCTGCGGTGTCAGTTCGTCTCCGCGCGGCGGCTTCGCGGCGGGCTCCCCACCCCGCATCGACTCCGGCACCTCAGTGCGGTGGGCTCCGCGTCAGTGTGCGGGCGCGGCGCCCAGCGCCGCGGCGATGGTCTCGGCGCCGGCACTCAGGCGCCGCCCGATGGCTTCGGTGTCCTCGGCCCGGTCCGCGTAGACGACCGCCACGGCCGCGGGCAGCTGCCCGGGCACGCGCAGCGGGACCGCCACGGAGAAGACGCCGGGGATGACCTCGCCGCGGCTCGTGGCATGGCCGCGCTCGCGTGCGGCGGCGACCTCGGGGCGCTCCGGGTCCTCGATGATGCCGGTGTCCGCGGCGGCGGCGAGCTGCTCGGGCTCCAGGGAGGCGGCGATTGCCAGGCCGGGGCCGCCGCGGCCGAGCGGGTGCCGGGTGCCGGGGCGCTGGGTGACGAGGTTGCCCTGGGCAGGCTCGACGGTGACGAGGGTCGTGCAGTCCTGGCCGTCCCACACCACCACGAAGGCGCTCATGCCCAGGTCCTGGGAGATCGCGGTCAGCTCCGGCAGGGCGGCGGCCTGCAGGTCCTGCTCCACGCCGCGGGCGAGCACGGCCAGGCCGGGAGCGCCGTAGACGCGCCCGGCGGCGTCGCGGCGGACCAGACGGCGGTCCTCGAGGGTCCGGAGGATCCGGTAGACGATCGAGCGGTGCACACCGAGCGCGGCGGCGACCTCCGCGATGGTCGGCGGCTGCGCCGAGCCCGTGACCACCTCGAGCACGCGGATGCCGCGGTCCAGCGTCTGCGAGGAGGCGGACGAGGAGGCGCCGCGGGCGCCGGAGGGGGCGGCCGTCGTCGTGGTGCTGCGCGGCGGTGTCATGGACGGCTCCTTTCCGGAGAAACCCTTGTGAAGTGGCTCACGCCTGGCGTACAGTCTGACACAGTTCGTTCTCTATGAGAACAGCGTGTTCCATATGCGAACACAGCCGCCGCGACCACCTCCCGAGGCGCCCCGCTCCCCCGGGCCCGCGCGAAAGGACCAAGGATGCTCTTCCATCACAACGGCTATGTCTCCACGAACCCCCGCCAGTACGCGGCCGCCGGCGTCGGCCTCGACCGCCCGGCCGAGCTGCCGGACGAGATGGACGTGCTGATCGTGGGCGCAGGCCCGGCCGGCATGATCGCCGCCGCCCAGCTGGCGATGTTCCCGGACGTCACCACCCGCATCATCGACCGCCGCCCCCACCGCCTGAAGATCGGGCAGGCCGACGGCATCCAGGCCCGCTCCGTGGAGACCTTCCAGGCGTTCGGCTTCGCCAACGAGATCATCGACGAGGCCTTCGACCTGACGTACATGGCCTTCTGGAACCCGGATCCGGAGAACCCGGAGAACATCGTCCGCACCTCCCTGGCCGAGGACGACCCGGAGGGCGTGTCCGAGTTCCCGCACCTGATCGTGAACCAGGCCCGCATCCTGGACTACTACGCCGAGTACATGAAGAACGCCCCCACCCGCATGGAGCCGGACTTCGGCTGGGCCTTCGAGGCCCTGGACGACTCCGGCGAGGGCGACTACCCGGTGACCGTGACACTGCGCCGCACCGGCGACGGCGTGGGCAACGAGGTCGCCGACGGCCCGACCCGCCAGGTCCGCTGCAAGTACGTGGTCGGCGCGGACGGGGCCCGCTCGGGCGTGCGCAAGGCGATCGGCCACTCCCTCGCCGGCGACGCCGCCAACCACGCCTGGGGCGTCATGGACACCCTGGCCGTCACCGACTTCCCGGACATCCGCACCAAGTGCGCCATCCACTCCAAGAACGGCTCCATCCTGCTGATCCCGCGCGAGGGCGGCCACCTGTTCCGCCTCTACGTGGACCTCGGCGTGGTGCCGGAGGGGGACAACGGCACCATCCGCAAGACCCCGCTCGAGGAGGTCATCAAGCGCGCCCAGGCGATCCTGCACCCCTACACCCTGGAGGTGAAGGACGTGGCCTGGAACTCGATCTACGAGGTCGGCCACCGCCTGACCTCCGGCTTCGACAACCGCGAGCGGGTGGGCGAGCCGACCGTGTTCCTGCTCGGCGACGCCTGCCACACCCACTCCGCGAAGGCCGGCCAGGGCATGAACGTGTCCATGCAGGACGGCTGGAACCTCGCCTGGAAGCTCGGCCAGGTCCTCTCCGGCCAGGCCCCGAAGGAGCTCGTGGGCACCTACTCGGACGAGCGCAAGGACATCGCCAAGAACCTGATCGACTTCGACAAGGAGTGGTCCACCCTCATGGCGAAGCCGATCGACGAGCTCGGCGACCCGAACGAGGTGGCGGAGTTCTACACCAAGACCGCCGAGTTCCCGGCCGGATTCATGACCGAGTACCAGCCGTCCATGCTGACCCGCAGCGGGAACCAGGAGCTGGCCACCGGCTACCCGATCGGCAAGCGCTTCCGCTCCGAGCTGGTCGAGCGCTCCTGCGATACCAACACCAAGCACCTGGGCCACCTGCACAAGGCCGACGGCCGCTGGCGCGTGTACGTCTTCGCCGACGCCGCCATGCCGAACGCCGAGGACTCGAAGGCCGCCGCCTGGGCCACGGCGATCGAGCAGGACCCGGCGTCCTTCCGCAACCGCTGCACCCCGGCCGGCGCCCCGCAGGACACCGTGTTCGACATCAAGGTGGTCTACCAGCAGAAGCAGACCGAGTTCGCCCACCCGGACGTGCCGGCCCTGTTCAAGCCGACCTCGGGCTGTCTGGGCCTGTATGACCTGAACAACATCTTCGCCACCTGCCTGCCCTCGCACGGCCCGGACATCTTCGACGTCCGCGGCATCTCCCGCGACGGCGCCGTGGTGATCGTCCGCCCGGACCACTACGTGGCCGCGGTCCTGCCGCTGGACGCCCCGGAGCAGGCCAACGAGTTCTTCGAGGGCGTGCTCCTGGACCAGAACTGATCCGGTGCATCGGGGCCCTGACGGCCCCGTCCCGACGGCGGCGCCGTCACCTGCTGCAGGTGGCGGCGCCGCCGCCTGTTCTCACCCCGGGTCCAGCCGGACCTGCGAGAGTGGTTCCATGACCCGATTCCTCCTCAGCCTCGCCGTCAACGCCATCGCGCTCTGGTCCGCCGTCTGGCTGCTGCCCGGCATGGACGTGACCCTGTCCTCCTCCCTGCACCTGTTCGACGACCAGACGGCGAACACCGTGGTCGCCTACGCCCTGCTCGGCCTGCTGTTCGGCGCCGTGAACGCGGTGATCCGCCCGATCGTGGCGTTCCTCTCCCTGCCCATCACCTGCCTGACGCTCGGTCTGTTCACGGTGATCATCAACGCCGCCATGCTCGCGCTCACCTCCTGGCTGTCCTCCTTCCTGCCGATGCAGCTGCACATCGACCGCTTCTTCTTCACCGCCGTGTTCGCCGCGGTGATCGTGTCCCTGGTCTCCCTGGTGATGTCCTCCATCACGAACCGCATCGCGCCCGAGCGGCGCTGAGCCGCGTCCGTCACCGGCCGCCGAGCCGGCCCAGCCGGGCCCGTGGATGCGCCGGCGGCGGCTGCCGCTCCCACGGCTCCGGCCGCCGCCGCCCCAGCGGCACCGTCTTCTGTGAGAGCACCCTCCCGCCGGTGAGCAGACCCAGCGCGGCCACCGTGGGGGCCGCCTCGCCCCACGCCTCGGCCCCCCGCGCCTCCTGGGCCTCGACCAGCCCGCGGTACGAGCCGATGCCGTGGTGCTCCATCAATCGCTCGGGGACGTCCGCCAGGTGCGCGGGCAGGCGCTTCATCGCCTCGTAGTTCTCCGGGACCTCGGAGAGGTCGTAGTCCTCGTCGAGGACGCGCAGGTACTCGATGTACTCCTGGAACTCCTCCGTGGTCACCGACGGCGTCGAGGCCAAGGTCACCGTCGCCCGGTCCACGGTGGCGGGGTTCGGTCCGCCGTCCAGGGCCGCGGTGAGGTCATGCTCGTCCTCCAGGTGCAGCACGGGCGTCCCCTCCGGTGTCGGCAGGTTCGCCGTCGGAGACCCGTACGTGTAGGCGCCGGCCATCTCGTACCGGGACGCGAGCGCTTCGTGGGACAGCAGGTTCACCGCGTGCAGTCCCCCCTGGGAGTGGCCGGCGGGCAGCACTCGGGCGCCGTCCGGCACGCCGGCGGCCGCCAGTGCCGCGGCCACGGCGTCCCCGGTCCGCTGCGAGTTCCTGCCCACGGCGTCGGCGATGCCGCCCAGCCCGGTGAAGTTGTCATAGCGGGTCCCGTCCTCGCCGAGCCCGTGCTCGGCCTCGAGGTCCTGGCTCTGGGTCCCCGGCAGCGTGACGACGTAGGTGTCTCGGCCGTCCGCAGCCCGGATCCGGGTGACCATGACCCGTCCCGGACCGGCGCCGGACACCTGCTCCTGCAGCCCCATGACGGCCGAGACTCCGCCGTCCAATGCTTCGGGACCGTCCTCGACGGCCTCGACGGCTCCGACGACCTCCACCGGCTGCTGCGCCAGATGCCGGAGGCTGGCCTCCGAGAAGTTCTCCCAGTTGACCACCTCGTCGTAGACGTCCCCCACAGGGCCGTCCATGATCCAGCCGGCCAGCGTCCCGGCGGGGTCGGCCAGCGTGGACCTGGCCCCCAGCGTGCGGCCCTTCGCCGTCACCCTCTGTGTGGCCGAGCGCGGGTCCGTCCCCGTCACGCTTCCCGCCTTCGCCGTGCGGGCGGCGGCGCGGGAGTCGAGGACATCGCGGTGTCGGGCGATGCCGGGGACCCTCATCGCCCCGGCGAACATGCCCGCCGTGATCCCCTTGGCCAGGGCGCCCTGGGTCACGGAGTTCAGAGCGTTGCGCACCAGCAGCTCCGCTTCGTCCACCGTGAACCCGTTCTGCCCCTCGGACCAGACGTGGCCCACGGCCTCCCCCGCGGAGAGCTGGACACGCTCCACCGCATGCCGCGCCCCGCGTTCGGCGGCCCGGTAGCGGTCCACGGACATCCGCACCGAGGTGGCCGCCGTCCGTGCGATCTCCTGCACCTGGACCGCGTTGACCTCCAGGTCCTGCAGCCGCACGGTCACGTCCAGGACCGCCGGGGCCACCTCGGCGTGCGCCGGGAGCTCCTCCGCCCACTGGCGCACCGGTATGCGCAGGGCCGTCAGGGCCGGCTCCAGTCGTTCCAGCCCGAGACAGGCATGCTCGAGGTCGTCCAGGTCCGCCATGATCGAGGTCGGTCCGCCGGAGACCCGCCGGATGCCGGTCCGATCCGTCTGCCTGCTCATCCGCACGCCACCGCCTTCCCCGCCCACTGAAGAGCCTGTTGTTCGGCGATCGCCTCCGCCTCGGCGGCACGGGCCTGCTCCACGGCTGCCGACAGAGAGGCCTCCGCCTCCGCGACCAGGTCCAGCACCCTGCTCCCGCGTGCCTTCATGTCCGCGACCTGGCGCAGATAGCCGCGTGCGGCGTCCGAGACCCAGCGGACCTCCTCGGCCCAGGACAGGTGCCGCAGGCAGTCCTCCCAGTCCGACCGCTGCGCACGGAGCCGCCCGAGGACCCATTCGAGCTGCTCGACCGCCGCCGCCGCGTCCCGCCGGCGCGCGTTCACCCCGCCGGTCTCCCCCGCCAGCCAGCCGAGCACACCGGCCTGCGCCGCCGCGCATGTCATCACGTTCGTCACCATGCCCCGGACGCTAGGCGAGGCGGGCACCCGGGTGCGCGGCCGTCGTCGGGAACTGTGGACAGGGCCCGGGGACCGGGCGCCTGTGGAGGAGGGGACGGCCCGCAGTCCGTGTGCGGCAGACGCCGGAACCGGGCGGCGCGGACATATTGACCACCCCCGCACCCTGACCTATCCTGAACGAACGGTCAGTAATTGTCCGCGCCCGCTTCCGCGCAGGCGACGCAGACCGACGCCGCCCGCGAGAACACGCCGCAAGCAATGAGGTGACACCCCATGGCAGAGAACACCACCACTCTGGCCGCCGTCGCGTCCGAGGAAGACGCCGCCGGTCAGGAGAACTTCGATCGTCTGATCGCCGAGGACTCCCGCATCGAGCCCCGCGACTGGATGCCGCCGGCCTACCGCAAGTCCCTGACCCGCCAGGTCTCCCAGCACGCGCACTCCGAGATCATCGGCATGCAGCCGGAGGCCAACTGGATCACCCGCGCCCCGTCCCTGAAGCGCAAGGCCATCCTCATGGCCAAGGTGCAGGACGAGGCCGGCCACGGCCTGTACCTGTACTCGGCCGCCGAGACCCTCGGCACCCCGCGGGACGAGCTGAACGCGCAGCTGCTCTCCGGCCGCGCGAAGTACTCCTCGATCTTCAACTACCCGGCCCGCACCTGGGCGGACATGGGCGCCATCGGCTGGCTCGTGGACGGCGCCGCCATCTGCAACCAGGTGCCGCTCTGCCGCGCCTCCTACGGCCCGTACGGCCGCGCGATGGTCCGGATCTGCAAGGAGGAGTCCTTCCACCAGCGCCAGGGCTGGGAGATCCTCTACTCCCTCTCCCACGGCACCCCGGAGCAGAAGCAGATGGCCCAGGACGCCGTGAACCGCTTCTACGGCCCGGCCCTGCAGATGTTCGGCCCGCCGGACGAGGACTCCCCGAACTCCAAGCAGTCCATGGCCTGGAAGGTCAAGCGCTTCTCCAACGACGAGCTGCGCCAGCGCTTCGTGGACATGATCGTCCCCCAGGCCGAGGCCCTCGGCCTGACCCTGCCGGACCCGGACCTGAAGTGGAACGAGGAGCGCGGCCACTACGACTTCGGCGAGCTCGACTGGGACGAGTTCATGTCGGTCATCAAGGGCGGAGGCCCCATGAACGTCCAGCGCATGGCCCGCCGCGTCCAGGCCCATGAGGACGGCGCCTGGGTCCGTGAGGCCGCCGCCGCCTACGCCCGCCGCCAGGCCGAGCAGAACCAGCCGGCCAAGACCCAGCTGATCGGAGCCTGACCCATGACCGAGAACACGTCCACCTCGAACGCCTGGCCGCTCTGGGAGGTCTTCGTCCGGGCCTCGCGCGGCCTGTCCCACGTGCACGCGGGCTCCCTGCACGCCCCGGACGCCACCATGGCGCTGCGCAACGCGCGCGACCTGTACACCCGCCGCAACGAGGGCACCTCCGTGTGGGTCGTCCCGGCCGAGGCCATCGCCGCCTCCGACCCGGACTCCAAGGGCGGCTTCTTCGAGTCGGCGCAGGGCAAGTCCTACCGCCACGCCACCTACTACCAGCAGTCCGAGGGGGTGCCGCACCTGTGAGCTTCGCGACCAACGACTCGGCCACCAAGCAGTCCGCCGGTGTGGCCATCACCGCCGAGGAGATCGCCGAGTCCGGCGCCACGGCCTCGGAGGCCGTGGCGAACTACGCCGTGCAGCTGGGCGACGACGCCCTGATGCTCGGCCAGCGCCTGTCCTGGTGGATCTCCCGCGCCCCGGAGCTCGAAGAGGACATCGCCCTGGGCAACATCGCCCTGGACCTGGTGGGCCACGCCCGCTTCTTCCTGACCTACGCGGGCACCGCGTGGGGCAAGACGGAGGACCAGCTCGCCTACCTGCGCGACGAGGAGGAGTTCCGCTCCGCCCGCCTCGTGGAGGCCGAGAACGGCGACTTCGCCAAGACGATCGCCCGCCAGCTGTACTACTCGTTCTACTCGTACGAGCTGTACACCCGCCTCGTGGACTCGAAGGACGAGACCCTCTCGGCCATCGCGAACAAGGCCCTCAAGGAGGTCCTGTACCACCAGGACCATGCCGCCGTGTGGCTGAACCGCCTGGGCCTGGGCACCGAGGAGTCCGCCCGCCGCATGCAGGCCGGCCTGGACGAGCTGTGGCCGTACGTCGGCGAGCTGTTCTACGACGACGAGAACACCGCCGAGCTGGCCGGCCAGGGCATCGCCGTGCTGCCGTCCTCGCTGGAGGAGCCGACCCTGGAGCGCATCACGCGCGCCATCACCGAGGCCGGCCTCGAGGTCCCGACCTCCCCGACCGCCCGCGGCCTCGACCGCTCCGGCGCCACCTCCGAGTGGCGCGGCTACATCCTGGCCGAGATGCAGGTGCTCGCGCGCCGGTACCCGGAGGCGCAGTGGTGAAAGCCGCCGAGCTCCGTCCCGCCGACCCCGCCGACGCGCAGGTCTGGGACGCCGCCGCCACCGTGCACGACCCGGAGATCCCCGTGCTGTCCATCGCGGACCTGGGGATCCTCCGTCAGGCACGGGCAGAGGACGGCCGCGCCGTCGTGGTCATCACCCCGACCTACTCCGGCTGCCCCGCCATGGAGACCATCACCACGGACGTGAAGCTCGCCCTGTCCCGGGCCGGCTTCGAGGACGCGGAGGTGCGCCTGGTGCTGCAGCCTGCGTGGACCACGGACTGGATGACCGACGAGGGCAAGGCCAAGCTCAGCGAGTACGGGATCGCCCCGCCTGCGGCCCGGACCACCGACGGTCCGGTGCGCATCGGCTTGGCCGTCAAGTGCCCGCGCTGCCACTCGCTGAACACGCGAGAGATCACCCGCTTCGGGTCCACCTCCTGCAAGGCGCTCCACACCTGCAACGACTGCCTCGAACCCTTCGACTACTTCAAGGTGCACTGATGACCGAGACCACCGACGCCCCCATCGGCCGCAAGCGCCGCGCCACGTTCAACACCCTCGAGGTGACCGGGCTGCGCAAGCTGACCTCGGACTCCGTGGAGGTCACCTTCACCGTCCCCGAGGAGCTCGCGGACGACTACGACTACCTCCCGGGCCAGTACGTCGCGCTCCGCAAGGAGATCGACGGCGCCGAGATCCGCCGCTCCTACTCGATCTGCGCCGTGCCCCGCCGCGGTGAGATCCGCGTGGCCGTCAAGAAGGACCTGGGCGGCAGGTTCTCCACCTGGGCCAACGAGGTCCTCGAGGTCGGCGAGAAGATCGACGTGATGAACCCGCAGGGCGCCTTCACGTCCCGGACCCACATCACCTCGATGAACAACGCCGAGGAGCTCGCCGCCGAGAAGGTGTCCGAGAAGAAGAACACCCACCTGGTGGCCTTCGCCGCCGGCTCCGGCATCACGCCGATCATGTCCATCGCCAAGGCCGTGCTGGCCGCCTCGGACACCTCGCGCTTCGACCTGGTGTTCGCCAACCGCTCCGCCATGGACGTGATGTTCGCGGAGGAGATCGGCGACCTGAAGGACAAGTACCCGGCCCGCTTCACCGTGAGCCACGTGCTGTCCCGCGAGCAGCGCGTCTCCCCGCTGCTGTCCGGCCGCATCGACGCCGAGAAGCTCGAGACCCTCCTCGACCGCGTGATCGACGTGAACGGCACCGACGAGTGGTTCCTCTGCGGCCCGTTCGAGCTGGTCCAGCTGGTCCGCGACTCCCTCGCCCAGCGCGGCGTGGCCGAGGACAAGGTCCGCTTCGAGCTGTTCACCACCGGCCGCCCGGAGAACCCGGAGGGCCAGTCCGGCCGCGTGGTGGAGACCGACCCGGCCGGAGACAACTACACCATCGAGTTCAACCTCGACGGCCTGTCCGGCAAGGTCGAGTCCCCGAAGTCGGCGCACGAGACCCTGCTCAACGCCGCCCTGCGCGTGCGCTCGGACGTCCCGTTCGCCTGCGCCGGCGGCGTGTGCGGCACCTGCCGCGCCAAGGTCACCGACGGCACCTACGAGATGGACGAGAACTACGCCCTCGAGAAGGACGAGGTCGAGGCCGGCTACGTGCTGACCTGCCAGACCCGTCCGACCTCGGACACCATCACGGTCGACTTCGACTCCTGAGGAGGGTTCCCATGATCGACCTGACCATCGCCGACGGCGTCGCCGAGATCGTCCTGAACGCCCCGCAGAAGATGAACTCCCTGGACGAGGCCGCCCTCGCGGACCTCGGCAAGGCCTATGCGGACGTGGCCGCAGCGGCCGAGCGCGGCGAAGTCCGCGCCCTGCTGCTGCGCGGGGAGGGCCGCGGCTTCTGCGCCGGACGTGACATCTCGAATGTCGTCCCGGCGGACGACGACGCCACCGCCTACCTGCGGGACAAGGTCACCCCGGTGCTGCGCGCCATGGCCGACCTGCCGGTGCCGACCTTCGCCGCCGTGCAGGGCGCGTGCCTGGGCGTGGGCCTGGGCCTGGCGATCGCCACGGACGTGGTCTACGTGGCCGAGAACGCCAAGATCGGCTCCCCGTTCGCCAACCTCGGCGCCACCCTGGACTCCGGCGGACACTGGCTGTTCACCGAGCGCCTGGGCGCCCACCGCACCCTGGACCTCATCTACACCGCCGAGCTGATCTCCGGCGCCGAGGCTGTGCAGGCCGGCCTGTTCTCCCGTGCCGTGCCGGCGGACGAGCTGCTGGAGTTCACCCGCGCCAAGGTCGCGCAGGTCGCCTCCGGCGCCACCCTGGCGTTCAGGGCCTCCAAGGAGCTCGTCGCTCAGATCCGCGATCGGCGCGTGGGCCTGTGGGAGTCCCTGGACGCCGAGAACGTCGCCCAGGGCGACCTCTGCAGCACCGCGGACTACGCGGAGGGCTTCAAGGCCTTCCAGCAGAAGCGCACGCCGGAGTTCACCGGCCGCAGCTGACCGGCTCCTGCAGGAGCCGCTTCCCGACGACGGCGCCGTCACCTCACGAGGTGACGGCGCCGTCGTCGTGTCATCACCGCTGGACGAGCCTGTGCACCCTGAGCCACGCGACAACGCGGCACATCTCACATCATGGGCGGATTCTCACGACACGGTGTGACACGGCTCACCGACTCGGATAGAGTGGCGCCACCGAGTTCCCGACCGAACGGTCGGTTCCCCTCACTCGACTCGGCTGTCCAGCCGCTCCGGCGGACCGGACACTCTCGCACCGTCTTCCCACTGGAGTTTTCATGAGCACCACCTACACCGACACGCTCGGGCAGGGTTCCGCCGCGAAGAAGCGCGAAGAGCGCAAGGTCCTCGCGGGCACCCTCGTGGGCACCACGATCGAGTGGTACGACTTCTTCATCTACGCCCAGGCCGCCGGCCTCGTGCTCGCGCCGCTGTTCTTCGAGCCGATGGGTGAATCCGGCTCACAGATCGCCGCGTGGGCCTCCCTCGGCATCTCCTTCCTGGTCCGCCCGCTCGGCGCGATCGTCGCAGGCCACGTCGGCGACAAGTTCGGCCGCAAGGTCGTCCTGGTCTTCACCCTGATCGGCATGGGCGCCGCCACGGTGCTCATCGGCCTGCTGCCGACCTACGCGACCATCGGCATCTGGGCTCCGATCCTCCTGATCCTCTTCCGCCTGCTGCAGGGCTTCTCCGCCGGCGGCGAGTGGGGCGGCGCGGCCCTGATGTCCGTGGAGCACGCCCCGCGCGGCAAGCGCGGGCTCTTCGGCGCCTACCCACAGATCGGCGTGCCGCTGGGCATGATCCTGGCGACCATCATGATCTTCGGCATCTCCACCTTCATGGACGAAGAGCAGTTCATGTCCTGGGGCTGGCGCATCCCGTTCCTGTTCTCCTTCATCCTGATCATCGTCGGCCACCTCATCCGCAAGGCCGTGGAGGAGTCCCCGGTCTTCCAGGAGATGCAGCGGCTGAAGAAGGAGGAGTCGGCCCCGCTCGGCGACCTCTTCCGCGGCCACTCCACGTGGGTCGTGCTCGCCGCCCTGATCTTCGCCGCCAACAACGCGGCCGGCTACCTCGTCATCGCCTACTTCAACGGCTACGGCGTGAAGGCCCTCGGCATGGAGCGCACCGAGACCCTCGCCGCGTCCCTCATCGGCGGCTTCGGCTGGCTGGTCTTCACCCTGTTCGGCGGCTGGATCTCGGACAAGATCGGCCGCAAGCTGACCTTCCTCATCGGCTACGGCATCGTGATCGCCTGGGCCATTCCGATGTGGTCCCTGCTGAACACCGCCTCCCTGCCGCTGTTCGCCCTGGCCGTCTTCATCCTGACCATCGGACTCGGCCCGTCCTACGGCCCCCAGTCCGCGATGTATGCGGAGATGTTCCCGGCAAACGTGCGCTTCTCCGGCATCTCCATCGGCTACGCCCTGGGGTCCATCATCGGCGGCGCCTTCGCTCCGATGATCTCGGACCTCATCCTGCAGCGCACCGGCAACCCCTACCTGATCGGCGTGTACATCGCCGCCCTGGGCGTGGTCTCCTTCATCGCGGTCTGCTTCGTGCCGAACGGCATCCAGGACCGCGACCTGCACGACCACCGCGACGAGATCTCCGACGACCCGGTCGCCGAGATCCGCGAGGCCGAGAAGCAGGCCTGATCCTCCTGCCCGTCACCGCCCGGTGACGTCACGACGGCGGTCCCCTCACCTTTCGCAGGTGAGGGGACCGTCGTCGTTGTCCTCCGTTCAGCGGGACTCGGCCAGGAAGCGCTCAGCGCGACGGCGGACGTCCCCATCCTGGCGGGCGAGCTCCTGCACCCGCTGCTCGAGGGACTCGGCGCGGTCCAGGAGCCGGTCCGCCAGGCGGGAGGACCACGGCTGCCCCTCAAGCTCCTCGAGCTCGTCCCAGGCCGCCAGCAGCGCCGAGGAGTAGAGGCGGTGGGCCGCCTCCTCCGGGCTGCCGGCAGGCCCGGTCCCGAGGACGGCGACGGCGTCCAGCGCGCTCCGGTCCTCCTCGAGCAGCAGTCGTTCCAGGGTGCTGCGGCTGCGGCGCAGCGAGTCGGCGGTGCGGCCCCGGCCGCGGCGGCCGGCGGAGACCCCCGCGAGGGTCTCCGTGATCGCCCCGAGGCCGACGAGCAGCACGGTGCCAGCCACGGTCACGACCGTGCGGGTGGTCGATGCCTCGGCCGGGTCGACGGCGTCCTCCGCCCGTGCGTGGGTCTGCGTGCCGGCGGCGCGCACCTCGGCGCCGACCACGGTGGCGAACTGCGCCGGGTCGGTCAGGTCCCGCAGCGGCACGGACGTGCTGTCCGCGGCGTCGGCGGCGGGGTCGGTCTGCGGAGTCGTCCCCGTGGCCACCGGTCCGGTCATCGGCTCCAGCGCGCCGCCGCGGCCGTCCGGGTAGACGACCACCGGCACCACCGCGACGCCCGGGAGGACGTCGCCGGTGGCCGGGTCCACCACGTCCTCCGACAGGTCCGCCTTGATGTCCTCCAGCAGCTGCAGGACGCTCTCCTGCGTCACGGGGACGGCCTCGTCCGTGGCCTGGCGCTCCGGGTCCCGCCGCAGGACGGTCTCGGCGTCCCGGACCGCCACGACGACGTCCAGCCCCTCCGCCAGCTCGGCCCCGGCCAGCCGGGAGACGTGGTCCCGGTCCAGCTCCAGCTCGGAGTGACCGTCCAGGGGGAGCCCGTGGACGGAGACGTCGCCGGGGTCCTGCCGTCCGGGCAGGAGCCCGGCGGGGTCCCGCTCGAGCTGGTCCGCGGCCGCGGTGCCGAGCCCGAAGGAGACCAGGAGCGCGAGGAGGACCCCGCCGACGCGCGCGGGTGCGGTCAGCCGGAAGCGACCGTGCCGGTCCTCGGTGAACGCCCAGGCGAGCGGGCCGCCGCGGCCGGTGCCGGAGGCCGACGGTGAGGCGGACGTGGAGACGGACGTGGACGGGGCCTGCTCGCCGACGGTGGGGGCGGCGGGGCTGGCGAGGCTGGTGGGGTGTGCCGGGGCGGTGGGGTCGGCGGAATCCACGCCGCGGTCCCGGGCGACCGACGCCAGGACGTCCTCGGGGTGTTCGCCGGCCGAGACCCGAGCCGCCGCCACCGCGCGGTCCACGGCGTCGAGGGCGCCGCCGGCGGGCAGGGCATCGAGGCCCAGCCCCTCGCGAGTCGCGCGCAGGTCCGCAGGCTGCGCCGGTGCGGGCAGGCCCGGCCAGCCGTCGAGCAGGCCGCGGACCGACGCGGCACGCTCGACCGCCTGCAGGTAGGGCACCGCGACCGATCCCACGCGGCCTTCGTCCGCGTTCGCCGCGGCCGCGGTGAGCGCGTCGGCGCAGGCCCCGATCCGCTGCTCGGCGGCCGTCCACGCCTGGGCGTCGAGGGCCTCCGGTTCCTGCCGGAAGGCCTGCAGCCGCGCCAGGAGGTCGTCTACGGCGTCCTGGAGGTCAGCGGCGGCCTCGAGCGTCTCGGGCGGACGCCCCTGGGCGCCCCGCACGGCGGCGACGGCCCGGCGGGCCGGCTCCACGAGGGCGGCCGCGACCTCGTCCAGGACCTCTCCGCCGCCGGCCACGGCCCCCTGGACCAGGGACGCCGCCTCCAGCGCCTCGGCCTCCGCCCGCACCCGCGCGGCGTCTCGGGCGTAGGCCCGCACCCGCTCCTCCGTGTCGGCGCCGGGCCGTGCCGTCTCCTCGGCGATCAGGCCCTCCCGCCGGGCCAGGGCGACGGCGCCGGCGCGGACCTCGTCCCACTGGGCGCGCATCCGCTGCGTCCGGTGCTCCTCCGGCACGGACAGCGCCGAGACCTCCAGCGCCTCGAGCTCGAGGACCACGTGGGACATGTCCGTCCGTGCCGTCCGGTGCATCCGGCGGAGCTCGGCACGGGCACGCAGCGCCCGGGCCGTCATCACGCCGCCGAGCACCGTCAGGACCCCGGGGACGGCCACGCGGCCCACCCAGGTCCCGAGGTCGGGCTCGGCACCGGGGTCCGCGAGCGCGGCGGCCGTCCGGGCGGTCACCGCCACGGCGCTCGGCCCGTTGCCGGCGTCCCGGTTCGTCTCGTAGGCGATGCTCAGCACCTCCGCCGGGCTCGGCTCCCTGCCGAAGGGGGCGTGCCCGCGGGGGAGGTCTCCCCCGTCCGGGAAGGCCGCCGGGTCCACGGTGACGCCCACCTCCCGGCGGCGATCCTGCACGTCCCCCACGGAGCGGCTCAGC
Organism: Micrococcus sp. HMSC067E09; assembly: GCF_001812555.1. Classification (NCBI taxonomy): domain Bacteria; kingdom Bacillati; phylum Actinomycetota; class Actinomycetes; order Micrococcales; family Micrococcaceae; genus Micrococcus; species Micrococcus sp. HMSC067E09. Next base: position 33,666 of record NZ_KV809408.1, read on the forward strand.
TGCGTCGAGATCAGCACGTCCGCCTCCGGGCCGCTCCGGCCGTAGTCCGCGGGCGGCAGCAGGTGCTCGTCCGTCACCGCCACCGTCAGCGGGGACCAGGCGCGCACGTCGAGCCGCTCGGCCGCGGCCTCCACCCGCTCCTGGGTGATGCCGTGGGGCAGCCCCTCCGGGATCCGGAACTGGACCCGGTGCTCCGGCTCCGCGGTGACCGCGGCGACCCCGGCGGCGCCGAGGCCCACGGTCGCCGCCGCGGCGAGGGCCGTGGCCCCGGCCCAGCGCGCCGGCCTGACGCTCCAGTCCCCGAGCAGCCGCGCGGCCAGCGGCCGGTCCGGTCGGTCGTGCGGTCGGGGGTCTCGCTCAACGTGAGTCACGCAGGAACCTCTCTGCCCGGCGGTGCACGTCCTCGTCCTGGCATGCCAGGTCTTCCACACGGTCGCGCAGCGCCTCGGCCCGGCGCACGGTGTCCGGCCGCCGCTGGGCGCCGAGCGGCAACGAGCCGAGGGCCTCGGCCTCCCGCCAGGCGGTGACGAGCGCGGACTCGTAGAGCCGCTGCCCGGCCTCCTGGGCGGAGCCGGCCGGACCGGCTCCGAGGATCGCCACGGCGGACAGCTCCCGTTCGTCCCGGCCGAGCATGAGCTGCTCGAGGCCGCCCCGGGCCGCCCGCAGGGCACGGCCCGTGCGCCCGTGGCCGCGCAGGCCCAGGGCCGTGCCGGCGAGGGCCTCGAGGATGCCGCCGAGGGCGAGGAACATGACCGAGCCGGAGGCGGTGAGCACGGCCCAGAGCGGCAGGAACTCCAGGTCCGCCTCATAGGTGCGGTTGGACTGGATTCCGCGGGCGACGTCCTCGATCTCATGGGCCACAGCGCTCGCCATCAGACCGGGGTCGTCCGCGTCCCACAGCGGGGCGGAGGTGCGTTCGAAGCTGTAGCCGCCGAGCCAGGACTCGGTGCCCTCGTAGACGTGGCCGGTGAGCGCGGGCATCACGCCCCCGCGGCCGCCCTGCCACACCATCAGCGGGATGATCACGGCGTTCGGCTCCAGCTCCCCGGTGGCCTCGTCCGTGAGCTCCGGGAACTCTCCGATGAGCTTCTCACTGCCCTCCAGCGCGCTGTCCAAAGTGACTCGGCGGCTGTACTCGGAGGCGGTCTCCTCCGGTGCCCGGTCCAGGTAGTCCTCTGCCCGGCGCACGGCCACCGTCACGTCGAAGGACTCCGTCAGCTCCGGGTCCACGCGGCGGCGGATCTCCTCCGCGGTGAACTCCACGTCCGAGGCCGGGAGCAGCTGGGCCCCGTCCACCGTGACCTCACCGACCTCCTGGTCCCCCTCCAGGTACCAGTCCGGCTCGGCGGTGGCCTGTGCGGCCAGGGGCGCCGCCGCTCCGGCCAGGACCACGGCGGCGAGGGCACCGGCCATGCGGGTGCCCCGGCGGAAGCGGAAGCGGCCGGCCTGGGGGATCCCGGCCGAGCCGGGCACCGCCCCCGGGGCAGCCGCAGACGTGGGTCGGGTCTGCGCCGAGACGGACGGCGAGACCTGGTCCCCACGGGCCGTCCCGGCCTCCGCCACCAACGCGTGCAGCGGCTCTCCCGCGGCGGCCCGGGCCAGCAGCAGGACCTCCTGCACGCGCAGCAGCGACGCCTCCACCGGAGTCGGCGGCAGCCCGATGCCCTCGCGCACACCGGCCGTGCCGGCGACGCCGCGGTCCGGGAGCAGGGCACGGCGCAGCTCGTTGCGCCCCTCGGCGTCCGGCCCGGCGTCCAGGGCGCGGGTGAGCTCGAGGGCGCACTGGCCGATGCGGGCCTCGGCGGAGATCCACCGGCCCACCCAAGAGGACGTGTCCTCTCCGGGGGTGCCGCGGACCTCCTCGAGCAGCGAGAGAAGACGGTCCACGGCGTCCCGCAGGTCGGCTGCGGCCGCGTCCACACGCTGGTGTCCCGGCTGTCCCGGCCGATCCTGGCGTGGTGCCTGCCCGAGGCGGGCCAGCGTCTGCTCCGCCGGCGCCACCAGGGCTGAGGCGACGCGGTCCAGCACGTCCCCGGCCCCGGCGAAGCCACCGCGGACCTCGGCCGTGCCGGCCAGGGCGGCTGCATCCTCGGCAAGGCGGTCGGCGGCGTCGGCGTACCGGTCCACGGCCGAGGCGGTCCGCGGCGTCGGACGGCGCAGCCCGGACTCGAGTTCCTCCTCGCGCTGGAGGAGGAAGAGGGCGCGGCCGGAGAAGTGGTTCCAGTCCTGGGCGGAGCCGGACGGACGGCGGTCCTCCGGGAGTGCGAGCACGGAGACTTCGAGCGCCTCCAGGTCCATCACCACGCGGGCGACGCGTGCCCGGGCCAGGCGGAAGCGGCGGCGCAGCTCGGAGAGCGCTCGGACGGCGCGGGCCCAGAGCAGGCCGGCTCCGAGGGTCAGGGCGCCCATGGCGCCGGTGAGGCCGATCCACAGCAGCGGTTCCCGCGGCAGGCCGGAGTAGGAGAGTTCGCCGGCGGTGCGGGCCATGGCCACCACGGAGGCGGCGGAGTGCCCCATGTCCCGGTTCCGCTCGAACGCCTGGTGCAGCTGGATCGAGGGGCGGTCCGTGGGGGAACCGGTGTCCTCGTCCTCGTCGGGGAAGACCTCCGGGTCCACGACCACGCCGTTGTGCCGCTCCGCCGGGAGCGTCGAAGGGTCGTAGCCCGGGACGGTCATGTCCACGGGCATCCGCTCCAGCTGCGTGGAGAGCTGCACGTCCGCCGGGTAGTCGGCATCCTCCTCGAGCGGCCGGGCGATCCATTCGTCCGTCACCCGCACGGTGATCGGCTTCCAGGAGCGGATCGGGTCCTGCTCGGTGAGAGGGTCCACCCGCTCCTGGGTGATGCCGTACGGCAGCGGTTCCTCCAGCTGCAGGCGCACCGGCTCCCCCGGCTCGGCCGCCATCGTGCCGATGCCGGTCAGGCCCACGGCCACCGTCCCGGCCGCCAGCAGCGCGGTGACGGTGCCCCACAGGCCCCTGCGCATGGATGCCATCGCTTCCCCTCCGCCCCGGACGCTCGCCGGAGCCTGCTCTCCAGCCTAGGTGTACTCGGTCATCAGGCTGGGGACACTGGGCGGCGTGGGCGCAGTCTGCCCAGTGCGGTGCGGCGAGCGCCGCGGGGGCCGGAGGCGAGGTGAGGCGGGCGGCCGTCCGGGCCCTGCGGCCGCGGGATTAGCCGCTGCGAGACGTCAGAGCGGCCAGACCTCCAGGGAGTCGGTGAGCCGGATGCTCACCCCGGAGACGCGCCCGCGCGGGCCGAGCAGCACGTGGACGACCGGATCCGCCTGCTCCCCCTCCGCAACGCCCCGCACCACCACGGCGCGCCGGCTCCCGGCAGCACCCGGGTCCGCCGGCAGCGGGGCGCCGTTCAGCTCGTGCACGGTCAGGTCCACCGGGGGCGCGCAGCGACCGGCCAGGTCCTGGACCTCCTGCATGGTCTGCCGCAGCACGGTCTGCGGCAGCGCGGCGCGGGCCGTGCTGGTCATCAGGGCGTGCACCGCGGTGAGGTCTCCGGAGAACCAGGCCCGGACCGCACGGTCGGCGCTCTGGAGCGCCGTTTCCAGCCAGCTCCCCCGCCCCGCCGCCCCGGCGGCCGGCGCCGCGCCTGCGTCTGCGGCGGCCTGGAAGCGACGGTGCGCCGCCTGCCGGCTCACCCCGAGGGTCTGGGCGATCTGCTCCCACGTCCACCCGGCCTCGCGGGCGCGGTGGACGGCGTGGTGCAGCCGCCGCTCGGCCGCCGCCTGGGCGGCCAGCGCGGCGGTCAGTTCCTCACCGGGATCGCGGGGCATCCTCCGAGTCTGCCCCATCGGCGGACAACGGAAGGAAAGCGCCGACGCCGATGGCCACCGCGATGCCGAAGATCACGGCGGTGGCGCCCTCGAAGATGTTGAGCACGGTCAGCACGGCCGCGACGGTGGCCCCGGCCAGGATCTGCAGTGCCTTCGGGCCATCCCAGGTGGGCTGCCAGCGGCTGAACAGCGAGCCTGCGAGGGCGCCGCCGCGGGCCCGCATGAGGGGAGCACACCAGGCACCCACCGTGTAGGCGAGGCCGGCGAGGGCACCGGTCAGCAGCGCCGGCCCCAGGTCCGCGTCGGAGGTGAGGCCGTGAGTGACGAGGACCAGGATGATGGAGACGACGGTGGCCATGGGCGTGAGAGCCATGTGACCGAGGTTATGGCCGGCCTCGGGAAGCGTCAATACCGAGTTGACAGGTGCGCCGGGGGGCGCCGGCGGAACCGCGACGGGGGCGGCCGGGGTGTGCTCCCGGGCGATGGTGCGCGGGCGTCGAGATGCAACGAAGGTTTCAGAAACGCGCCAAGCCGATTCATACGCTGATCAGGACCTGAAGGGCTGGTACCGGCTTCTCCTGCCCCTCACTTGAACGGCGCACGGGATCACGGTCGTTACCCTCGATCCATGCCCCTCCGTCTGCGCCCTTCCGTCCTCGACGACGCCGCCCGGGAAGGACTTTCCACCAGCCGGGCCGCCTATGGCGCCCGCGCGGCCGAGTACACCAGGCAGCTCGGCACCATGGCCGCTGTGGCGGAGGACGACAGGCTGCTGGTCGAAGCCTGGGCCGACCGGGTGGATGGGGTTCTGGCCGACGTCGGCTGCGGGCCGGCCCACTGGACCGCGCACCTGGCCTCGCTGGGCCATGAGGTGACGGGCATCGAGCCGGTCGAGGAGTTCGTCACCCATGCGCGCCGAGCCCACCCGGAGGTGCGCGTGGAGCCGGGTTCGTTCCAGACCCTGCACGCAGCCGCCTTCAACGGGATCCTGGGCTGGTACTCGATCATCCACACGCCACCGGTGGAGATGCCTCTCCTCCTGGAGCGCGCGCACCAGGCGCTGCGCCCGGGCGGGTCACTGCTGCTGGGCTTCTTCGCGTCAGACCAGGTGGAGGCCTTCGACCACGCCGTCACCACGGCGTGGTATTGGCCGGTCGATGAGCTCTCCCGCCTGTTGATCGCGGCAGGATTCACCGTGCTCGACTGTGGCACACGGCAGGACGCCGGCGTACGCCGCCACGGATGGATCGAGTCCAACCGGAGCTGAGGCGTCCGGCGCTCTCCGCCCCAAGCCGTCCAAGGAACCGTCCTTCGCGATTCGCGTGCGATCTTCACGGCGTCTCGACAGTCAGCGAGCGCTCCCCGTGGGCGCCGCGAACCGTCGTTTGCGGCAGACCTGATCCTCGCCACAACCCTCGCCATGGGGAAGCCGCGACGCACCATCGCTCGTCGCCTCCTCTTCCCCCTATGTGCCCAGACCGAGATACTCAGACCATGCCAGCCACCCCCACAAGTTCCAGCGATTGGGCCTCCTACAATGCCGCGCGGGCAGGCACCTCGGCCGTGCGCCCTCTCACCGACCGCGCACTCACAACACTGCGGGCCACCCACCAGAACCTCGCAAGTCTGCGCGCTGTCGAGCTGGGAAGCGGCGCCGGCATCGAAACCCGACGCCTTCTCCAGGAGGGCATGATCGTCCACACCATCGACATCGACCCAAGCGTCGAAAAGCACATGAATGAACTCACCACGCTCGGCATCCTCGAACACCGGACGGGCCTCATCGAGGAGTGGGATCCCCTCCCCCACGCCGATCTGATCCTGGCCAACGCCTCTCTGCCATTCGTCCCTCGCGCACGCTTCACCTCGGTGTGGGAGCGCGTCAAGCACGCCCTGCTGCCAGACGGGATCCTGGCGGTCGATCTCTTCGGCTCCGATGACACCTGGGCCTCTGACCTGGGCACCTACCTCACCCGGAAAGAGGTGGACGAACTCCTCGACACTTTGGAGGTGATCGAACTGAACGAGCGCAACGAAGAAGGGCATGCGTTCGACGGCATCAAGCACTGGCACACCTTCACCGTTATCGCCCGCCACCCAACCTGACCCCTTCGCGCCCGGCCTCTGGCGAGGGAAACCGCGCAAACGGTCGTTCATGACGACGCCCCCGCCATGCGCCGTGTGCGCCACCTCCGGTCCTGTCCGCCCACCGCACGGCTTGAGCACGGCTCGGCGGGTGCCTCTGCGCCCACCCCTTTCTTCAGAATGCAGTCACCGCATGCCTGACATCATCGAACTCCCCCTGCCCGCTGACGGTCCGCGACCCGCGGCGCCGCCTCACCTCCGCTCGAGCGTCCGCTGGGCCGCCTCCCGCACCGCTCGCGTGAGCCGCACCAGGCGCGTCACGGGCAATGTGGTCGCCTGCCAGTACAGGGGCACGAGGACGTCGTCGAGCCCGGGCACGCGGACCAGCCGGCCGGCGCGCACGTCCTCGACGGCCTGGGCGTCCACGAGCATCCCCCACCCCAGGCCGGCCCGGACGGACCGGTGGAACCCGTCGAACGACGGCGCCAGGTGCGTGGGCGGGGCGACGTCCAGTCCGGCGCCGCTCAGCGCGAGGCGCTGCAGGTCGTCCTTCGCGTTGTAGCGCATCATGGGCATCGCGCCGAGGTCGACGACGTCGCCCGCCGCGTGTCGCGCGAGCAGGGCGGGCGAGGTGAGCGGGACGTAGCGCATGCTCCCCAGCGGCTCCGCCGCGCACCCCTGCACCGGCTGCGGCTCCGTGGTGACGGCGGCCAGCACCTCGCCGCGGCGCAGCAGCCGGGCGCTGTGGTCCTGGTCCTCGACGTGCAGGTCGAGGACCGTGTCGTCCCAGTCGGCGGCCTCCGCCAGGACGGGCCCGAACCACGTGCCCAGCACGTCGGCGGGCACGGCCAGGGAGGTGACGCTGCGCCCGGCCGCCGTGCGGCCCAGCCCGGCCCATGCCTCCTGTTCGAGCGCCCGCATGTGCCGGGCCACGCGCACCAGGCCGATGCCGGCCTCGGTCGGCTCGCAGGGTGTGCCGCGCCTTAGCAGCACCTGGCCCACCTCCCGTTCCAGGGCGCGGATGCGCTGGCTGACCGCGGAAGCGCTGACGCCGAGCTCGTACGCGGCCGCCTCGAACGAGCCCTAGCGTCCTCACCCATGTGGACCCTCGCCGGCACCGGCCTGCTCACCGGACTCGCCCTCATCGTCGCCATCGGCGCCCAGAACGCCTTCGTGCTCCGCCAAGGCGTGCGCCGGGAGCACGTGAGCGCCGTCGTGCTGGTGTGCATGGCCTCGGACGCCGTGCTGATCCTGGCCGGCACCGCCGGGGTGGGCGCGCTCGTGCAGGCCGTGCCGTGGCTGCTCGAGGTCCTGCGCTGGGGCGGCACCCTGTACCTGCTCTGGTTCGCGGTCTCCTCCCTGCGTGCCGCGCTGCGCCCGCAGGGGCTCGTGGCCGAGCAGGCGCCGCGCACCGCGGGTTCGGTCATCGCCACTACGCTCGCGCTGACCTGGCTCAACCCGCACGTCTACCTGGACACCGTGGTGCTGCTGGGCAGCCTCGCCAACCAGCACGGTCCCGACGCGCGGTGGGTCTTCGCCGCCGGCGCCGTCGCCGCCTCCGTCCTGTGGTTCACCGCGCTCGGCTACGGCGCGCGCCTGCTGGCCCGGGTGCTCGCCGACCCGAAGGCGTGGCGCGTGGTGGACGTGGTGATCGCGGTGGTCATGGCGGTGCTCGCGGTCCGGCTCATCGCCGGTTCCGGCGTGTGGGGCTGAGTCGACGACGGCGGCTCTGGGGTCGGGTTGAATCAAGGTCGCTCAACGTCGACCCGCCAGAGCTGGGCTCGTGCGGCCTCCGCGAACAGGGGTGCACCGCACGGCACCAGCCGTTCCAGGACGTCACTGACGGTCAACGGAGGATTCCGTGTCGCGCCCGCTTGGGCTGCGAGAGCCGTCATCACTCGAGCCGGGTCCAGGTCGAGCTGGTTCATGAAAAACTCGTCCGGACTCTGCACCTCGATGTCGAAGGACTCAACGACCTCACGCGGGAAGTCCTTGAGATTCGCCGTGACGATCAGGTCGGCACGCCCCTGGATCGCGGCGGCGACCACATGCCGATCATCGGGGTCTGGAAGATCAATCCCGGGCACGAGCTGCCCCCACCCCTCGACCCGCGCGTCGTCGAAGGCGGCGTCCATGACCTCCGCACGGTGACGCGCCGCCCCCGACGCACGCATGTCTGGATGCATCGTTTCCAGTGCGCGCACAGTCTCGTCGAGGATCTGACCACTCCATACCGGCCGATAGAGGCCCGCCTCGGCCAGATGCAGCAAGGTGTCCGCTTGGGCGATGGGCACGAGGACGCACGCGTCGAGCACGGCACTGAAGCGAGCCACTACCCGCGCTCACCCCGGAGGTCGGCGCGAGCCTGACGCAACGCCTCGCGGTAGGACTCCGCATCCTGGTCATAGAGCCCCGCAGACGAGGCCTCCCCTACGAGGGCTCTCAGCGAAGCACGTCGCTCCCCTCGCTTTCGCTGCTGATAGGACACGACGTCTTGGAGCCGGATGCGTCGGTGCCGACCACCGGTCGTCCTCTCGTACGGCAACGCACCCTCCTCGAGCAGCCTCACCAGCGTGGGACGACTGATGCCGAGGAAGTTTGCCGCCTCCTGCGTCGTGAGCAGCTGGTCGACGGGCGCCACCGTGATGGCTTTGCCCACCCGCATCGCCTCGACGACATCCCTCAGGACGTTGAAAGCCTCTGCCGGCAGGGGGACCTTCTGCCCATCAGGGCCGACCAGGGCGGCCGGCTGCGTCAGGCCGTCGAGGAACCTGCCGACGTCGAGCATCTCCTCGAGATCCGTGGGCGGCAGCACCGTGTGCTTGTCATTCACCGTCGCAGTCATGGAGCAAGACTACCTGCGAAAACGAAAAATTCGTAGCTCCCTCTCGCGTCCGCTTCCCGCTCCGGGGCGCCGCGTCAGCCGCGCACGTAGGCACGCAACTCCTCGATGACGGGCCCTGCAGGTGTGGGTGAACCACGACAACCACCATCGGCCGCATACCCCCTGCGGACAGGCCTCGCCGGGAAGACAGACCGAGGCGAGCGTCCGTCGTCGGGAAGCGCCGGGACGGGCCCGGCCCCCGCCGATCACACGCAAGAGCCCGGAGGGCGTCCGCAGCGGACGCACCCCGGGCCCTCGCCTCAGCGGGGTGCTCCCCCGCAGACCTGCCTCAGGCGGAGATCACCTTCGGGACGGCCATGTGCTTCAACCCCTCCACGCCGAACTCCAGACCGAAGCCGGACTGCTTCACGCCGCCGAAGGGCACGCGCGGGTCGATGGCGCCGTGCTTGTTGATCCAGGTGGTGCCGGCCTGCAGACGGGCGGCGACGTCCTTGGCACGCTCGATGTCCGAGGACCACACCGAGGAGCCCAGGCCCACGTCCAGGCCGTTGGCCCACTCGACCGCCTGATCCAAGTCCGAGTAGCGGATGATCGGCAGCGCCGGGCCGAACTGCTCCTCGGCCACCAGCGGGTTGTCGTTGCTGATGTCCGCCACGAGGGTGGTCGGGTAGAAGTGGCCGGGCGCGGACTCGTCCGGATCGCCGCCGATGAGCACACGGGCGCCGGAGTCCTTCGCCGCCTGCACCAGCTTCGCCACGATCTCGTACTGGGCCCGGTTCTGCAGCGGGCCGAGCACGTTCTGCTCCTGAAGCCCGTTGCCCATCGGCATGGCCTTCGCCACGGCGGTGAGCTCCTCGCAGACGGCGTCGTACAGGGAGTCCGGCACGTAGAGGCGCTTCAGGGCGGCGCAGGTCTGGCCCGTGTTGATGAACGCACCCCAGAACAGGCCCTCGGCGATCGCCTTCGGGTCCGCGTCGTCCAGGACGATCCCGGCGTCGTTGCCGCCGAGCTCCAGGGTGATGCGCTTCAGGTCCTCCGCGGCCGAGCGCATGATCGCCTTGCCGGTCTCGATCGAGCCGGTGAAGGTGATCTTGTCGATGCCCTCGTGCGCGGTGAAGGCCTTGCCGAGCTCACCGTCGCCGGCAAGGACCTGCAGCACCCCGTCCGGCAGCACCTGGTTCATCACGTGCGCCAGCGCCAGCACGGACAGCGGGGTGTACTCCGACGGCTTGAGCACCACGGTGTTGCCCATGCGCAGGGCCGGGGCGATCTGCCAGATCGAGATCATCATCGGCCAGTTCCACGGGCCGATGCCGCCGACCACGCCGATCGGCTCCCAGCGCAGCTCGGCGGTGCCGGACTCGTCGTCCACGAGCGTCTCCGGCTCGATCGGGAACGCGGCGGTGGCGCGAGTCCAGGCCACGCAGCCGCCGACCTCGAACGCGGCGTTCGGGCCGTTCTTCACCGGCTTGCCCTGCTCACGGGAGAGCAGCTCGGCCAGGCCGGCCGCGGAGGCCTCGATGGCGTCCGCGGCCTTGTTCAGGTGCGCCGAGCGCTCGGCGTGAGAGAGGGCGGCCCAGTCCTTCTGCGCGGCGCGGGCGGTGGCGACGGCCTCGTCCAGGTCGGCAGGGGTGGACTGCGGCGCGTAGCCGACGACCTCGCCGGTGGCGGGGTCCTTCAGTTCGGCACCCTGGCCTTCGGGGGCGGAGACGGCGGCGAGCAGGTCGGCGCAGCTGAGGGCGGGGTTCTCGGTCATGGTGTGTCCCTTTCGGTGTGGGTCCGGCGCGGAGGCCGGGAGGATGTCTGAATCCAGTCTTGCAGGTTCGGTGTGGTGTGGGTCACGGGTGGGGTGTAGGGGTGCGCGCCCGGGTGCGTGCCGCGGGGTGCGCGCCGCGGGGTGCGCGCCGCGGGGTGCGCGCCCCGCATAATCGACGAAAAGTCACCAGATCGCGGAGAATCTCCTCGATCCTGTGACGAACCGTCGATTCCGCCGCTTCCCGACGACCGCCGCTCCCCGACGACGGCCGCTCACCATCCGGGCGCGGCGCCCGGCGGGCGGCGGACGCCTCAGGCCAGTTCACCTCCGGTGGCGATACGGGCGTAGGTCTGTGGCCGGTTGGCCTTGAGCCAGAGCGCCCAGGCGGTGCCGAAGGCGCCTGGGGCCACCACGATCAGTGGCAGCAGCCAGCTCAGGACGCTCGGCCCCTCGGCACCGATGAGCACCGGGAAGTTCACCACCACGAGGGCGAACAGGACGATCAGTCCGAGACCGGCCAGGGCCGGGGCCACGATTCGGGTCCAGGCGCCGTACTCGTCGGCGTAGCCGCGGAGGAACCCGATCACGGCCAAGGAGGTCATGGCCATCAGCAGGATCAGGCCGAAGGCGCCCATGTTGGTCAGCCAGGTGAAGAGGGTGACCACCGGGTACAACGGGTCGTCCGACCCGGCACCGGCGAACCCGAACAGTCCGATCACCACGAGAGACAGCACGGACTGGGCCAGCGAGCCGGCCACGGGCGCGCCGGTGCGGCGGGAGGTGTGGGCCAGGAACTGCGGGAGGATGCGCTCGCGGCCGAGGGAGAAGAAGTAGCGGGCCACGATGTTGTGGAACGCCAGCAGCGCGGCGATGAGGCTGGTCAGGAACAGGATGTTCGCCAGGTCCACCCACCATGCCGGCGTGTTCTCCGCGAAGAACGCGAACATCAGGTCCGGGCCGAACTCCTGGGCGCGGGGCACCACGCCGCTCGGCCCCTCGGAGACCACCACGGCCCAGGCCGAGAACGCGTAGAACAGGGCGATCACGGTGATGGCGATGACCGTGGCCCGGCCGGCGGTGGTCTTGGGGTCCTTGACCTCCTCGTTGTAGATCGCGCCGGACTCGAAGCCCATGAACGCGGCGATCGAGAACACGAGGGCGGCGCCGACCCCGGCGGTGAAGAGCTGCTCGGGCAGCAGGCCGTCCGCGGTGATGCCCTCGGGGGCGGCACGCAGGCCCATGACGTCGAAGACGATCACCACGGCGAACTCGAGCAGCACGATCACACCGATGACCTTGGCGTTGACGTCGATCCGGTTCACGCCGAGCAGGCCCACCAGGACCCAGGCGGCGAGAGCGCACGCCCACCAGGGCACGGACAGCCCGAACATGCCGTCCAGCAGGGAGGACAGCACGAAGCCGAACATGCCGGCGATGCCGATCTGCATGCAGTTGTAGGCCACCAGCGCCACCAGCGAGGCACCGACGCCGGTCGGCTTGCCCAGGCCCTTGGCGATGTAGGCGAAGAACGCGCCGGCGTTGTGCACGTGCCGGGACATGGCCGCGTAGCCGATCGCGAAGAGCAGCAGCACGGCGCCGAGCACCACGAAGGACAGCGGAATGCCGAGCAGCCCGGTGACGGCGAAGTTCGAGGGGACGCCGCCAGCCACCACGGTGAGCGGGGCCGAGGCGGCGATGATCATGGAGACCAGGGAGGGGACACCGAGGCGGCGGGCGCCGAGGCGCTCATCCGCAGGGACGTCGGCGGCGACACGGCCGACGGCAGCGGCGTCGGTGGGACGCGCCTCGCGCGTGGTTCTTGCTGCGGTGCTCATAGGCACCTCCTGTGAGACGGATGGAGTGATGTGACTCACTCCAGGATGCGCATGCACACCCTGCTCGGATTGACCGTCCGGGAAGAGCGGTTGCCTCTGCGCGCAGAGCCCGTCCGGCTCAGGCCGCGGCGCGGCGGGACTGCCCCGGCGTCACGCCGAAGCGGGCCCGGAAGGCCCGCGAGAAGTGCGCCGGATCGGTGAACCCCCAGCGCGCGCCCACCACGGCCACCGGCCGGGTGGCGCAGGCCGGGTCCGCGAGCTCCTCGCGGCAGCGCTCGAGGCGGCGCGAGCGGATCATCGCGGCCACAGTGGTGTCCGTGTCCTCGAACAGCAGGTGCAGGCTGCGCACAGACATGAAGTGGGCGGCGGCGATCGTGGCCGGGGCCAGGTCCGGGTCCGCCAGGTGCGCCTCGATGTAGGCGACCACCTGGTCCCGCTGGCGGTCCCGCTCCCCCCGCCCGCCGCGCGGGGCGGGCAGGCAGGCGGAGGAGGCGCCGTCGTCGTGGATCCGGTTCCCGACGGCGGCCGCCGCACCCTCCGGTGTGCTGCAGCCCAGAATGTCCGTCACCAGAGTGCCGACCAGGTCCACCACGTTGCGTGCCAGACGCGCGCCGACCGTGGGGTCAAGCTGCGGAACGACGCCGGCGGCCTGGCGGAGGAAGTCGCCGACCGCGTCCCCGAGGTGATGGTCCGCGTCGAGGGCGGTGGCCGTGAGCTGCCCCGCTTGGGCCGGGTCCATGCCGAGGGCGGCGTGCGGGAACATCATCACGTGCGAGGAGAAGTCGCGGTCGAAGGTCAGCTCGTAGGGCAGGGAGGTGTCGTAGAGGGCCAGCCGGCCCGGCTCGAGAACCACCTCGCGGCCGTCCTGGACGAGCAGGCCGCGGCCGGACAGCTGCAGGGAGAGCTTGAACAGGCCCCCGCCGCCGGCGCCGGTGAGGCGTTCGGTGCGGCGGACGGTGTGCGGGGAGGCGTGCAGCGTGGACAGGCCGATACCGCCGACGCTGGAGAGCTCGATGCGGCCTCGGAAGGCGTCCCCGGCATGGCCGGGGGAGGACTCGGCCTCCAGCGGGACGAAGGAGTCCGAGATGATGCCTCGCCAGGTCTCGTAGTCCATGGCAGTGGCGCAGGTCCGCATGAAGTGCCTCTTCCCCAGGACGGTCACTGGCTCCGGTGACGGTCCGCGCGGAGGGCACGGAGCCTGCCAGAGTGTGACCGGGTTCACGATTTCTCCGAGTGTAGAGCTTCTCCGGCGCCGTGGACAGGGGTGCATCGGAGAACCGGGGCGGACTGCCAGGCAGGGCAGGGGCCGCCGTCGTCATGCAGAGAGCAGGGCGAGAAAAGCCTCGAGCTGGGCATCGAGCGAGTCCGGTCCATGGCGCTCCGGGTCCATCACTGCTGTCACCTGGGTGCCGAACAGCCAGGCCAGCAGGGCCTCGACCACCGGGCCGGTCGGAATGTCAGGGCGCAGCATCCCATCCACGGCGGCCTCTGCCAGCATGCCGTGCAGACGGTCTCGCCAGGCAGCCATCGTGGCAGCCGCCGCGAGGGCTTCCGCCTCCTGCCGCGCCGCCTGGTCCCAGAAGGACAGGACGAGGCGGGCTTCACGGACGAGCTCGTCGCCCCGCGGGATCACCTCGCGGCACAGCCGCCGCATCGCCTCCACCCCCCGGGCGTCGGCGAGCGCGGCGTCGATCCGGGCCTCAGTGCGCTCGAAGACGTGGGCGTAGGTCGCCTCGATCAGCGCGCTCTTCGTGGGGAAGTACGGCTTCAGGGCGCCGTTGGCGTAGCCGGCCTCCTCTGCGATCTGCCGCAGGGTCGCGCCGGACAGACCCCGATCCGCCACGACCTTCCAGGTGGTCTCCACCAGCTCGCGGCGGCGGGCGTCATGGTCGACGAGACGGGGCACGGCAGGCTCCCTTCGGTCAGGCGGGTCGGACGAGCGGACGAGTGGACGAGCGGACGAGCGGACGAGCGGACGA
>NZ_KV809408.1:48054-129864 GCF_001812555.1 Micrococcus sp. HMSC067E09
GACGAGCGGACGAGCGGACGAGCGGACGAGGTGACGCTACCGCCGTCGCGATTGATCGTGCGCGCACCGACACCTGCGTGACGCGCAGGACTGCGCGCAAGTCCTATGACGCGGATCACAGACGAGCCTAGCCTCTCCGTACGGAGAAGAATCCGACCACCGACGGCCCCCTGGGCCGGGAGACGAGGAGCACATGAGCACCGAGACCGCCACCACCGCGGGCGACTTCAGGCAGCAGACCCCCGAGGAGATCGAGGCCGTGATGGCCGTGCTCCGCCGGGAGGGCCTGTTCACGGACACCCACCGCATCGCCTACCTGGGCCTGCTGGACCCACCGCGCGGTGCACAGCGCGTGGAGGTCTCACACGACCGCCGTTTCCGCGTGTTCATCCTGGACTCCACCGGCGGCACCCCGCGGGACGCGGTGGTCTCCGCCGCCCGCGGCGAGCTCCTCTCGAACCGCGAGCTCGACTCGTCCGTGGACGGAGAGTTCCCGGTGATGGAGGAGGAGTTCGAGGTCGTGGAGGCGATCCTCGCTGAGGACCCGCAGTGGCTCGAGGCGATCGCCAAGCGGGACATCCCGATCGACGAGGTCCGTGTGGCCCCGCTGTCCGCGGGCGTGTTCGAGTACGACGACGAGGTGGGCCACCGCATCCTCCGCGGGCTGGCCTTCCACCAGCAGCATGAGACGGACTCGGCCTGGGCCCATCCCATCGACGGACTGGTGGCCTACGTGGACGTCACCGCGAAGAAGGTCACCCAGGTCCTGGACTTCGGTCCGGTCCCGGTGCCGGCCGAGCACGGCAACTACACAGACCCGGAGATGGTCGGCGAGGTCCGCACCTCCCAGAAGCCTATCGAGATCACCCAGCCCGAGGGCCCGTCCTTCACCGTGGCCGACGGCAACCACGTGGAGTGGGAGCGCTGGAGCCTGGACGTCGGCTTCGACATGCGTGAGGGCCTGGTGCTGCAGAACATCGCGTTCGACGACCCGCACACCGGCCGCCGCCGCACCATCCTGGACCGCGCCGCGATCGCCGAGATGGTGGTCCCCTACGGCGACCCCTCCCCGGTGCGGTCATGGCAGAACTACTTCGACACCGGCGAGTACCTGGTGGGCCAGTGGGCCAACTCGTTGGAGCTGGGCTGCGACTGCCTCGGCGACATCACCTACCTGTCCCCCTGGGTGGTCAACAACGCCGGCGAGCCCCGTCAGATCAAGAACGGCATCTGCATGCACGAGGAGGACTGGTCCATCCTGTCCAAGCACACGGACCTGTGGTCCGGGGTGGCCTACACGCGCCGCAACCGCCGCCTGGTGATCTCCTTCTTCACCACGGTGGGCAACTACGACTACGGCTTCTACTGGTACCTCTATCTGGACGGCAACATCGAATTCGAGGCCAAGGCCACCGGCGTGGTCTTCACCTCGGCGGTCCCGGACGGGCCCACGGACTACGCCTCCGAGATGGCCCCGGGCCTCGGCGCCCCCTTCCACCAGCACCTGTTCGGCGCCCGCCTGGACTTCGCCCTCGACGGCGGCGCCTGCCGCGTGGTGGAGGAGGACGGCGTCCGCCTGCCGATCTCCGAGGAGAACCCGCGCGGCAACGCCTTCACCCGCAAGCACACCGTGCTGGCGACCGAGCAACAGGCCATCCGCGAGACCGACCAGTCCGTGGGCCGCACCTGGATCGTGGAGTCCACCGAGTCCACCAACCGGCTCGGACGCCCGGTGGGCTACAAGCTGCACCCGGAGGGCCTGCCCACCCTGCTGGCCGCCGAGGGCTCCTCCATCCACAAGCGCGCGACCTTCGCATCCAAGGCGCTGTGGGTCTCCCAGTACCACGAGGACGAGCGCTACCCCACCGGCGACTTCCCGAACCAGCACGCCGGCGGTGCCGGCCTGCCGGAGTGGACCGCCGCGGACCGCAGCGTGGACGGGGAAGACCTGGTGGTCTGGCACTCCTTCGGCCTCACGCACTTCCCGCGCGTGGAGGACTGGCCGATCATGCCCGTGGACGTCACCGGCTTCAAGCTCCGCCCCGAGGGCTTCTTCGACCGCTCCCCCGTGCTGGATGTGCCCGCCCCCAGGAAGGGCCAGTGCTCCACCGACGCCGGCGGTGGCGTCGACACGGCGAAGGACAGCGACGAGGGATGCTGCAGCGCCTGAGCCTGTGGGACAGGGCCGCCGGGGCACTGGCCCTGGCGGCCCTGCCGTTGCACGTCTGGATGCTCGTGGCGCACGCGCACGGACTGCTGCTCGGCGCCGCGATCGGCGCGATGGTGCTCGCCTGCACCGTCTGCGGCGTGCATGTGCTGCGCGGGACCTCCGGATGCCGGGCCCTCCAGCAGCTGCAGGCCATGGCCGTGCTGGTGGTCCTGGCACACGCGGTCATGACCGCCGGCCTGCCCGGGGTGGGCCTTGGGGGAGGCGGGCATGACCACGCAGGGCGAGGGGACGTCGTCGGGAATGCACTGGCTGCGGACGGGGCGATGCTGATGATCATGGGGGTGGAGCTGGCCGTGGCGATGTGTGCGGGGCTGGCGCTGTCGCGGAGGCGGCGGCTCGGGCTCGGCTGAGGCGGGCCTGCGGAGCCCGACCGCATAATCGACGAAAAGTCACCAGATCGCGGAGAATCTCCTCGATCCCGTGACGAACCGTCGATCCCGCCGCCCCCGATGACGGCCGCTCGCCTTCGTCTGTCCGCTCGCCTCCGTCCGTCCGCCCACCCGCCCACACGTGGGCTCGCAGGGCCCGCCCGACCCGTTGCGGCTTCTCTCTGCCCGGACACATGTTGACCGCCCTCACATGCCCCGCGGATACTGGATATGAACCTGAACGCCCGGTCGGTAATTCTCAGAGTTGCCGGGCGCTGTGCCGCGCACCGGGACCGCGCCCGCCACGCACGCCAAGGAGGCCCACGCATGTCCACTCTCGCCACCCCATCCCAGGCCCTGCTCGTCGGCGGCCGTCGCACCCCGGTCGGCCGCTACGGCGGCGCGCTGTCCTCCGTCCGCCCGGACGACCTGGCGGCGCTGACCATCAAGGCCGTGGTCGAGGACGCGGGGATCGACCCGGCGGACGTGGACGAGGTCATCTTCGGCAACGCCAACGGGGCCGGAGAGGAGAACCGCAACGTGGCCCGGATGGCCTGGCTGCTGGCCGGCTTCCCGGACACCGTCCCGGGCATCTCCGTGAACCGTCTGTGCGCCTCGGGCATGTCCGCCGTCGCGATGGCCACCGCCTTGGTCCGTGCCGGCATGGCCGACGTGGTCGTGGCCGGCGGCGTCGAGTCCATGTCCCGAGCCCCGTGGGTGCAGGCCAAGCCGACCACCGCGTTCGCCAAGCCCGGAGAGCAGTTCGACACCGCCATCGGCTGGCGCTTCGTGAACCCGCGCTTCGCCTCCGGCGAGTTCGGAGACAAGTTCGTCTTCTCCATGCCGCAGACCGCGGAGGAGGTCGCCGAGACCGAGGGCATCACCCGCGAGGACGCCGACGCCTTCGCCGTCCGGTCCCAGGAGCGCGCCCTCGCCGCGATCGAGGCCGGCCGCTTCAAGGACGAGATCGTCCCCGTCACCGTCAAGGGCCGCAAGGGCGCCGAGACGATCGTGGACACGGACGAGGGCCCCCGCCCGGGCACCACCATGGAGGTCCTGGCCACGCTGCGTCCGATCATCAAGGAGAACGGCGTGGTGACCGCCGGCAACTCCTCCTCGCTCAACGACGGCGCCTCCGCCATCCTCGTGGTGTCCGAGCGCGCCGCTGAGAAGTACAACCTCGAGCCCCGCGCCCGGGTGGTGGACTCCACCGCCGCCGGCGTGGCCCCGCACATCATGGGCCTGGGCCCGGTGCCGGCCACCCGGAAGGCCCTGGAGCGCTCCGGCTGGTCCCTGGACGAGATCGGCGCGGTGGAGCTGAACGAGGCGTTCGCCTCCCAGTCCCTGGGCTGCGTGCGCGGCCTCGGCCTGGACGAGTCCATCGTCAACAACGACGGCGGCGCGATCGCCCTCGGCCACCCGCTGGGCTCCTCGGGCTCCCGCATCATCGTGACCCTGCTGAACCGCATGGACCGCGAAGGCGTGGACAAGGGCCTGGCCACCATGTGCGTGGGCGTCGGCCAGGGCGCGGCGACCCTGATCGAGAAGCTCTGAGGACCGCACAGATGACCGAGCAGACCCAGACGATCGACGACGGCGCCTTCCCCGGCCTCGCCGACGTCGCCACCGGCTTCACCGCCCTCCGCCTCGAGGCGTCCGCAGAGCGCCCGGACCGCGTCGTCGCGGCCATGGACCGGCCGGAGGTCCTGAACGCGATCGACCAGACGATGATCGACGAGTTCCACGCCCTCAGCGGCTGGCTCGAGCGCAACCCGCGCATCCTGATCATCACCGGCACCCAGGTGGAGGACCGCAAGCGCGGCGGCATGAAAGGCATCTTCGCCTCCGGCGCGGACATCGCGCAGCTGCGCGAGCGCCGCCGGGACGACGCCCTGCGCGGGGTGAACTCGCAGCTCTTCGACCGCCTGCACAGCCTGCCGCTGCCGGTGATCGCCGCGATCGACGGCTTCTGCCTCGGCGGCGGCGCCGAGCTCGCCTGGGCCGCGGACTTCCGCATCGCCACCGAGCACGTGAAGATCGGCCAACCGGAGGCCGGCCTGGGCATCACCGCCGCCGCCGGTGCGCAGTGGCGCCTGAAGGAGCTCGTGGGCGAGCCGATCGCCCTGGAGATCCTCTGGGCCGGCCGCATCCTGGACGCCCAGCAGGCCCTGGACCTGCACCTGGTCACCGAGCTGCACTCCCCGGAGGCACTGATGGACGGGGCCCACGCCCTGGCCGACCGGATCGGCAAGAACGACCCGCTGGCCGTGCGCGTGTCCAAGCGCGTGTTCCACATGCCGCGTGCGGCGCACCCGCACGTGGACGAGCTGGCGCAGGCCATCCTGTTCGAGTCCGAGGCGAAGTTCGACCGCATGCAGGCCTTCCTGGACCGCAAGAAGAAGTGAGGATCTCCATGACTGACACCCCCCACGGCTCCGTCCCCTCCGTCGTCGGCGTACTGGGCGGCGGCCGCATGGGCGCCGGCATCGCCCACGCCTTCCTGACCTCCGGTGCGGACGAGGTGATCGTGGTCGAGCGCGACGCGGCCTCCGCCGAGGCCGCGAAGGAGCGCATCGAGTCCGACCTGGCCAAGTCCCTGGAGCGCGGCAAGCTGGACGGCAACCTGGACGTCTGGGCCGAGCGCCTGACCATCTCCCTGGACAAGGCGGACTTCGCCCGCTGCGGCCTGGTGGTCGAAGCCGTCCCGGAGATCATGGACCTGAAGATCGAGTCCCTCACCGAGGTGGAGAAGCACCTGGGCGCCGACGCCTGGCTGGCCACCAACACCTCCTCCCTGTCCGTGGACGAGCTGGCCGACCACCTGCAGCGCCCCGAGCGCTTCTGCGGCCTGCACTACTTCAACCCGGTCCCGGCCTCGAAGCTGGTCGAGGTCGTCGTGGGCGCGAAGACCGGCGAGGAGCTCAAGGCCCTGTCCACCGAGTGGGTCAAGGGCCTGGGCAAGACCCCGGTCGTGGTCAAGGACGCCCCGGGCTTCGCCTCCTCCCGCCTGGGCGTGGCGATCGCCCTCGAGGCCATCCGGATGGTCGAGGAGGGCGTGGCCTCCCCCGAGGACATCGACAACGCCATGGTCCTGGGCTACAAGTTCCCGGTCGGCCCGCTGGCCCTGACGGACATCGTGGGCCTGGACGTGCGCCTGGGCATCGCCGAGTATCTCGAGTCCCAGCTCGGCGAGCGCTTCGCTCCCCCGCAGCTGATGCGGGACATGGTCGCCCGCGGCGAGCTGGGCCGGAAGTCCGGCAAGGGCTTCTACGACTACTCCTGACCCGCTCTGCCCCGCCCCTTTCGCTTTCGCTCGCGAAATGGGAGGCGGCCAGGCCGACGACGGCCCCTCCCCTGTCGTTTTCGCTAGCGAAACGGGAGGAATCCAGGGCAACGACGACGGCCCCTCGCCTTCACGGTGAGGGGCCGCGTCGCGTCGTGGGCCGCGTCGTGTCGTGGACCGCCTCTGACCTCGGACCGGTTCCTCCCACGATGCGGACACCCCATCACGTGATGCCCCGCGCCCACTACGGTGTGGGACAGCGGCCACCACCCTCGGCCGCAACCGCCGCCCATCCCGGCACCCTCCGGCGGACCCACCTGCGTCCGCTGCGACCGCCTGCTGCGTGCCCACCGGACCCGCACGGCCGTCGCCGAACCCACATACCCGTGCGCGCCCGCGCACCCTGTCCCGGAGGAACTCCCATGACCACTCCCCTGTCCTCGATCGCCCCCTTCACCGCCGGCACCGGCACCTTCTCCCCCGCACCCGGCCAGCGCATCGACCCCATGCTCGCCCGCTCCTGGCTGCTGGTGAACGCCGCCCAGCCCGAGCGCTTCGCCCCCGCCGAAGACTCGGCCGCGGACATCGTCGTCCTGGACATCGAGGACGCCGTGGCCCCGAAGGACAAGGCCGCCGCCCTGCAGAACACCGTGGACTGGCTGACGTCCGGGCACACCGCCTGGGTGCGCCTGAACGGCTACGGCACCCCGTGGTGGGAGCAGGACATGGCCGCTCTCGCCGCCACTCTGCCGACGGCGCTCGGCGGCACCGTGGCCTCCGGTGGCCTGGCCGGCGTCGTCCTGGCGATGGTGGAGTCCACGGACCACGTGAACGAGACCGCCGCCCGGCTGCCCGGCATTCCGGTGGTGGCCCTGGTGGAGACCGCCCGCGGCCTGCAGCGCGTGAACTCGATCGCCGCCGCCCGCGGCACGTTCCGCCTGGCCTTCGGCATCGGCGACTTCCGCCGTGACACCGGCCTGGGCGACTCTCCGATGGCCCTGGCCTATACCCGCTCCCAGTTCACGATCGCCGCGAAGGCCACCGGCCTGCCCGGCCCCATCGACGGGCCGACGGTCGGGTCCACCGGCGTGAAGCTGGCCGAGGCCACGGCCGTCACCGCCGAATTCGGCATGACCGGCAAGATCTGCCTCGCCCCGGAGCAGTGCGCCGCTGTGAACGAGGGCTTGAGCCCCTCCCAGGAGGAGCTGGCCTGGGCGCATGGATTCCTCACGGACTTCGAGGCGGACGGCGGCGAGATCCGCAACGGCTCGGACCTGCCGCGCAAGGCCCGCGCGGAGAAGATCCTGTCCCTGGCCGAGGCCTACGGTGTGACGTCGACCCGCTACCCGGACCAGGACAACTCGCTCGCCGCCCCGTCGGACACCTACCACTACTGACCGGCTCGCCTGCCGGCCGGCCCCCGCCTGACGCCCCTGACGCCCCTGACGCCCCTGACGTTTTCGCTCGCGAAACGGGAGGCGGCCGGGGCAACGACGACGGCCCCTCGCCTTCCCGGTGAGGGGCCGTCGCGTGCGCTGCGGCGCCGGTTCAGGCGGCGTGGTCGCAGGTGGCGCAGGTGCAGTCCTCGCACTCGCAGGTGGCGCAGTGGCACTCACCCTCGCCGCAGCGGGTGCAGGTGCAGGTGTCGCACTCGTCCACATGGTCGTTGTGGATGTGGTGCAGGTGGCCGTCGTGCTTGTAGTCCACGTGGTCGCCGTGCTGGACGGCCTCGTGGCCGCAGTCCGGGCCGTGGGTGTGGTCTGCGTGGTCGGTGTGGACGGCGTGCTTGGTGTGATCAGTTGCCATGGGGAGCCTCCTCGGCGGCGTGGTGGACGGCGTCGCGCAGGATGTGGGCGACGTGCTCGTCGGTCAGGTGGTAGGTGCGGGACTTCCCGTCCAGCTCGGAGCGCACCAGCCCGCTCATGCGCAGCACCCGCAGGTGCTGGGACATCAGCGTGTGGGTCACTCCGACGTGATCGGCCAGCTCACCGACGCTGCACGGCTGCTCGTCTACGCGCAGCAACGCTGCCACGCGCACGGGTGAGGCGAGCACCTTGAACAGGTCTGCGGTTCGCTGGACGTCGTCGGTCATGGCTTCACCATACCTGCAAATATCTTCATATGACAACCGAAGCTTCCCGTGGCAGCGCCCCCGCCGTTTTCGCTCGCGACAGGGGACTGAAGCAGGACACTTTCGCTCGCGAAATCGGAGGCCCGTTCCCCTCCCGGCCCGAAATTGGAGGCCCACCTCGCCGTCCGACCCCGAACGGCGCAGCCGAGCCCAGCGCCCGCCTCCCATTTCGCGAGCGAAAACGCCACATGGGGAATCAGCCGGCAGCCCGGGCCGCCAGCTCCTCGCCCTGGGCGCGCACGAACGCCGCGTCCACCGGGGCTCCGTGGCCCGGGACGTAGAGCGCGTCCTCGCCCCCGAACTCCACCAGCTTCCCGACGACGGCCGCCCACCCGGGCACGTCCGCCTCACCTCCGGCCTGCGGCGGGCCCGACTCCTCCACCAGGTCCCCGGCGAAGACCACCGGGCGCCGCCCGGCCGCTCCCTCCACAGCACGACCGCCCGCGCCCGGCACACCGGTTCGCCCCGGATGCGCCGTGCCGTCGGCCTCCACCCTCGCCACGAGGTCGCTCGGCGTGTGCGCATGGCCGAGCCAGGCGACCTGCACCGTCACCCCGCCGAGGTCCAGCGTCCACGGGTCCTCGGCGGTGCACTGGGCGGACTCGAGGCGCAGGTCCGGCATCGGAACGTCCGCCAGCCCGAGCTGCCGCTGCACCCGCTCGTTCTCCCCGTCCTCCTCCGCACCATGCCGACGACCGAACCAGGCGTGCGCCGCCGCGATGAGCCGCTCCCCCGCCTCTGCGCGGACGCCGGACAGGCCGAACCAGTGGTCGTAGTGGTCGTGGGTGAGCAGCGCCCAGCGCACGGGCACCGGATGCCGCGCCGCATCCTCGGTCTCGCGCACCGCCGCCCGGTAGAGCGCGGCGCCCTGCTCCGGGTGGGTGCCGACGTCCACGAGCAGTGCGGCGGCATCGCCCACCACGAGCCCCACGTTCACGTCGCAGGGCTGACAGCGCGCCACCAGGACGCGCTCGGCCACGGGCTCGAAGGGCCCGTTGCTCCAGCGGTCGACCTGCACCGTCATCGCGTCCTCCCCTGCGTCGTTCACCGGCGAACTCTCCGCCCGCCGAAAGCCGACCGCCCCGGTCCCTCGCGGGGCCGGGGCGGTGCGTGTCTCAGCTCTTGATGAGCGAGGCCATCTTCTTGGCGATCAGGTCCGTCGCCCGCTGCGGGGCGATGCGGGCCATCTTGTCCAGCATGGTGGCGTCCTTGCCGATCGTCACGCGGAAGCGGCCCTTCTCCACGGCCTGGTCCACGATGATCTTCGCGGCCTCGTCCGCCGGCAGCGGCTTGAGCTTGGAGGACTCGGCCTCCTTCTTGGCCTCCTCCTCGGACTTGGCGCCACCGGGCGAGGAGACGCCGGAGTTGCCCGTGATGTTCGTGGCGATCGCGCCGGGGAACACGATGGTGGTGGCCACGGAGGTCTCGCGCAGCTCGGCGTAGATGCCCTCGGTCAGCAGCTTCACGGCGGCCTTGGAGGCGCCGTAGACGGTCTGGCCGGGCACAGGCGGGAAGCCGCCCATGGAGGACACGTTCACCAGGGACGCCTCCGGGCGGGCGGTCAGGTGCGGGATGAACGCCTTGTTCAGGAAGACGGTGCCCCAGAAGTTCACGTCCATGACCTTGCGCATCTCGTCCAGGTCCAACTCCTTGAAGAGGACGAACTTCTGGATGATGCCGGCGACGTTGAGCAGGCCGTCCACGTGGCCGTGCTGGGCGGCCACCTGCATGGGCAGCAGCTCGACGGCCTCCTGGTCCGCGATGTTCAGCTCGTGCTGGGTGAAGCGGTCCCCGGCGTTCGCCAGGGCCGCGGTCTCGGCGAGGGACTCAGAGCGCAGGTCCACGCCGGCCACGGAGGCGCCGCGGCGCAGCAGCTCGAGCGCCACCTCACGTCCGATGCCGTTTCCTGCGCCGGTGACGACGAAGACCTTGTCCTTGGTCTGCACGGTGGGTGCCCTCCTTGAGGGGTCGGGATGGGCCGGGGCGCGTGCGGCGCGCCCGGCACCTCCAGCCTAGGCGGGCACCCCTTTGGCGGAGCACGAGTCCACGCACGGCGTATCCGGCGATCAGGTCCTCCCACTCGATCCGCGGCTCCCCCACGAGCTCCACGTCCCGGCGCAGCAGCCGCTCGAGCAGCACCTCGGTCTCGATCATCGCGATGGTGTTGCCCGGGCAGCGGTGGGGCCCGTCCCCGAAGCTCATCACCTCGGCCCGCACGCCTGAAGGCATGGTGCGCTCCGGGCACAGCCGCTTCCCGTCGTCGCCGATCGCCGGGTCCGCGTTCGCGCCCCGGATGTAGAGGTCGAGGCGGTCGCCGGCCGGGATCGTCACCTCGCCTTCTTCCGTCATCAGGCGGACGTCGACGACGGCCCGGCGCAGCAGGTGCCCGACCACCGGTTCCAGCCGGAGCAGCTCGTGGAGGATCCGCCGCCGCCCGGCCGAGTCGGCCCCGAGGAACCGGGTCCGCAGGTCCTCGTCCGTGAGCAGGTGCCAGGCGCAGACCTGCAGGCACTCGCGGGTGGTGACCATGCCGGCCGCGGCGTAGGTCACGCACTCCATGACGATCTCCAGCTCGGAGTAGCCCTCTGCGATCAGATGGGAGAGCACATCCTCCCGCGCCTCGCCGCGGCGGGCCTTCAGCGCAGGCCGGACGTCCTTGAGGTGGAAGCGCAGCAGCTCCAGCGAGCCGGGCAGCGCCGCGGGCAGGGACAGCAGGCGGCGCCAGCCGGAGGCGCCGGGCTCGAGGACGGCGGCGGGCTGGTCGAAGAACCCGACGAGCCGCCGGGCCATCGCCTCCTGGTCCGAGTCGGTCAGGCCGATCACCTGGGCGGCCACCTGCGCGGAGAAGTGCAGGGTCAGCTCGGACATGTCCACGGCCTCGCCGGCGTCCAGGCGGGCGAGGAAGGCGTCCGCGCGGGCCTCGATGAGCTCCCGGTACCGGGTGTCCACCACCGTGGGCGCGAAGTAGCGGGCCACCTTGGTGCGCTGGGCGCGGTGTTCGTCCCCGTCGGCCCACAGCACGGGCCAGCGCGTGAGCGGCATGCTCTGGCGGACCGCCTCGGAGCCGAAGCCGGACTGGTGGACCTCGCCGCTGCGGCGCAGGATTTCGCGGACCAGGGCCAGGGACCGGACGTGCCACGTCGCGCGGCCCTGCTCGTCCACGGTGCGCTCGAGCGCGGGGGCGTCGGCCTCCCCGGGGCGGTCGGTGATGCGGTCGGACCCCGTCACCGGGCAGCCGACGGTCACAGCTCCGCCTGGGCCTCGCCGAAGCTCCGGGACTGCGGCGGGCGGGAGGTGCCGTCCACGATCGCGTCGGCGGGGTCGTGGCCGAGCTCGACGATCCGGTTGTCCCCGTCCACGTGCACCACGGTGGGGGTGAAGGTGCGGGCCTCCTCCTCGTCCATCTGCCCGTAGGCGATGAGGATGACGGTGTCACCCGGCTGGATCAGGCGGGCGGCGGCGCCGTTGATGCCGATCACTCCCGAGCCGCGCTCGCCCGGGATGGTGTAGGTCTCCAGACGGGCGCCGTTGGTGACGTCCACGATGGACACGAGCTCGCCGGGCAGGATGCCCGCCGCGTCCAGCAGGTCCTGGTCAACGGTCACCGAGCCGACGTAGTGCAGGTCGGCCTGGGTCACCGTGGCCCGGTGGATCTTGGCGTGGAACATGGTGCGCAGCATGGGTGAGGCCTCGCAGAGGTGGGCGGCAGGGAGAAGGTGGGGGGCCGTCGTCGGGAAGGACCCCGTGCTCCAGCATAGGTGCGCCGGCGAGCGCACCCCAGACCCGCCGCCGGACGATCAGCCCCCTCCCCCTCCCCTGGCGCGAGCTTCTGCGGTAGCGTGGAGGAAAATACCGACCGATCGGTCGGGCACGCGTGCGCACGCCCCGGACCGCAACGCCGGTGGCCCCCGCCGGCAGGCCCGGAGCGCGCCGCACGCATGATCACCGCCGCCCTCACGAAGGAGTCAGTGTGACCACCACCGCCGAGCAGGCCCCCGCCGTCCTTTCCAGCTACGTCTGCGGACAGTGGTGGGCGCCGGAGAACCCGTCGAAGAAGACCGCCGTCCTGGACGCCAACACCGGCGAGCACCTGGTGGACGTGTCCACTGAGGGCCTGGACACCGCCAAGGCCATCGAGTACGCCCGCACGGTGGGCCAGCAGAACCTCGGTGAGCTGACCATCCACGAGCGCGCGCTCAAGCTCAAGGAGCTCGCGATCTACCTGAACTCCCGCATCCAGGAGCTGTACGAGATCTCCTTCGCCACCGGCGCCACCCAGCGCGACCACGCCTTCGACGTGGACGGCGGCGTGGGCACCCTGTTCACCTTCTCCGGCAAGGGCCGCCGCGAGCTGCCGAACTCGAACGTGATCATCGACGGCAACGTGGAGCCGCTGTCCCGGGACGGCTCGTTCATCGGCGAGCACATCTACCAGCGCATCCCGGGCGTGGCCGTGCAGATCAACGCCTTCAACTTCCCGGTGTGGGGCATGCTGGAGAAGTTCGCCCCGTCCTTCGTGGCCGGCGTGCCGACCGTCGTGAAGCCGGCGACCCCGACCGCCTACGTCACCGAGGCCTGCGTGCGCCTGATGGTCGAGTCCGGCGTGCTGCCGGAGGGGTCGATCCAGCTGATCTCCGGCTCCGCCCGCGACCTGCTGGACCACCTGGACTACCGCGACCACGTGGCCTTCACCGGCTCCGCCGCCACCGCCACCACGCTGAAGAAGCACCCGAACGTGCAGGAGGGCGGGGTCCGCTTCACCGCGGAGACCGACTCCCTGAACGCCGCGATCCTCGGCCCGGACGCCGCCCCGGGCACCCCGGAGTTCGAGGCGTTCGTGAAGATCGTGTTCCAGGAGATGACCGTCAAGGCCGGCCAGAAGTGCACCGCCGTGCGCCGCGTGATCGCCCCGCAGGCGCACGTGGACGCCGTGGTGGAGGCCCTCTCCGAGCGCCTGTCCTCCAAGGTGGTGCTGGGCGACCCGCGCACCGAGGGCACCACCATGGGTGCCCTGGCCTCCAAGGAGCAGCAGGCCGAGGTCCGCAAGGCCGTGCAGCGCCTGGTGGACGCCGGCGCGGAGGTCCGCCTCGGCGGCCCGGACGGGGACACCGGATCGGCCGACGCCGAGGCCGGCGCGTTCTTCGCCCCCACCATCCTGTCCTTCGACGACGCCCGCACCCCTGAGGTCCACTCGGTGGAGGCCTTCGGCCCGGTCACCTCGGTGATCGGCTACACGGACGTCGCCGAGGCCGTGGAGCTGGCCGCCCTGGGCTCCGGCTCGCTGGTCGCCTCCGTGGCCACCAACGACGGCGAGACCGCCCGAGAGTTCGCCGCCGGCATCGGCGCACACCACGGCCGCGTGCACTTCCTGAACCGGCAGACCGCCAAGACCACCACCGGCCACGGCGCCCCCGTCCCGGTGCTGGTCCACGGCGGCCCGGGCCGCGCCGGCGGCGGCGAGGAGCTCGGCGGCGTGCGCGCCGTGAAGCACTACATGCAGCGCACCGCCATCCAGGGCTCCCCGGACCTGCTCACCGCCGTCACCGGCGTGTGGCACCAGGGCGCAGCGGCGGACACCGTCACCCGCGAGGACGTGGAGTCGGGCGCCAAGAAGCACCCGTTCTACAAGTCCCTCGCGGAGCTGAAGGTCGGCGACCAGTTCGCCTCGGGCCTGCGCAAGGTGACCCTGGAGGACATCACCGAGTTCGCCGAGAAGACCGGGGACAAGTTCTACGCGCACACGGACGAGGAGGCCGCCATGGCCAACCCGTTCTTCCCGCGCCGGGTGGCACACGGCTACCTGCTGGTCTCCTGGGCCGCGGGCCTGTTCGTGGCCCCGGATCCGGGCCCGGTGCTCGCCAACTACGGCCTGGAGAACCTGCGGTTCATCACTCCGGTCACCTATGACGACTCCATCCGCGTCACCCTGACCGCCAAGCGCATCACCCCGCGCGTCACCGACGAGTACGGGGAGGTCGCCTGGGACTGCCAGATCCACAACCAGGACGACGAGCTCTGCGCCCAGTACGACGTGCTCACGCTCGTCACCAAGACGTGGCCCATGAAGGAGCAGCCGGAGGCCTGATCCCCTCCGCCGGGCCGGACTGACGTCCACCCCTTCCCGACGACGGCCTCTCGCCCTGCGCTGAACTGCTCCCTGTCTCCTGGAACTGGATATCCAGTCCAAGAAACGGGGACCAGTTCAGCAGGGCGAGGGGCCGTTCGCTGTGGTCGCCGACGGGGGCCCGCCGCCCAGGAGGTCGGGACGAGCTTTCGGCGGGCTGGCCTGGGCGTTGTGACGTTGCCGTGCCCTGACGCGGAGATCGTTGTGAGGACGAGACCGCCGGATCCCTGGTCCCGTTGCCGCGGCTGTGGCAACGTCCCGGCACATGGATACGAACGCCAAGGACACCACGAAGCGCACTCACACCACCCCGGCCCTGGCCGGCACCGCACTCGTGCTGACCGCGGCCCTGGCCCTGGCCGGCTGCGGCGGGAATCCCGCCGAGGCCGAGAGCACGCCCACGACGACGACAGCCGCGGCCAGCACGCAGTCCGCGGAGGCCTCGGACGAGGCGACCGACGAGGCCTCGGACGGGGCAACTGACGAAGCCGCGGACGAGGCGGGCGACGAAGCCACGGATGAGGCCTCGAGCGGCTCGGACTCGCCCGCTTCGTCGAGCGAGGACGCCGGCACTGCCTCCGAGGCCGGCGGCACCACCGCCGTCCCGCCGGTCCAGGAGGAGCTGGACGCCATGGTGGCGGTGGTGGAGGAGCACCTCGGCCCGCACGCGGACGCCCTCACCCGTACCCCCGAGGAGATGACCGCCTCCGCCGAGGAGCGCATCGCACAGGAGGAGGAGAAGGTCGGCGGCGACTTCTCCGAAGAGTGCGTTGCGCAGCTGGTCGCACGCGACAGCGTGCACCTGGATGCGGACATCGCACACACCCAGGTGAACGGGGCACCGCAGGACATGGACACCGCGCAGAGCTGGTATGTGAACCGGGAGGACACGGACTCCCCGCAGAGCGCGATCGCCTTCCGGGACGCCGCCGT
This sequence comes from Micrococcus sp. HMSC067E09, assembly GCF_001812555.1. Classification (NCBI taxonomy): domain Bacteria; kingdom Bacillati; phylum Actinomycetota; class Actinomycetes; order Micrococcales; family Micrococcaceae; genus Micrococcus; species Micrococcus sp. HMSC067E09. Next base: position 63,124 of record NZ_KV809408.1, read on the forward strand.
CACCCAGGTGGAACTCCCGGCCTGCGCGGACGAGGAGAAGTTCCTGAAGCCGGAGGTGGAGCGCACGGAGCAGCAGCCGTGGGGCGAGGGCACCGTGGAGCACATGGTGCACGGGAACCTGGACGACGGCGGCCTGCGCACCGTGCAGACCCTCGCCGTGGAGGGCCCCCGCGTCTACGAGATCAGCCACCCCGCCCTGGGCGCGGACCAGGCCGAGGAGGTGAAGCAGCGCAACGAGGCCCTGCTGGAGGACCTCCGCGCCGACGCGAAGGACGGCTGAGGCCTGGCGGGCTGGGAAGGCCGAGGCCTGGCGGGCTCGGGCGGCTGAGGCCCGCCGAGCTCGGAGGGCTGAGGCCCTGGCCGCCCAGGAGGGACGGCGCTCTGGCCGCCCGGGACCGCCGATCGCCCACCTGCCCCGGGCCGCGGGCCGTAGGCCCCGGCGGTGGACCGTGGGCCGTGGACCCGGCCGTGGGCGGTGGGCCGTGGCCGCGGACGGAACCGTTGCCGAACCGGTATCGTTCCGCCGCGGCTTCGGTGAGTGTGATCTGGCACACTCATCTCCATGAGGACTCGTCGCCGCCACGCCACACCCCTCGCCGGCTCTGCCCTGATGCTGGCCGCCGCCCTGACGCTCACCGCCTGCCAGCAGGCGGACCAGGACGCCAGTGCCTCGGCGAACCCTTCGGACACCGACCCGGCGGCCTCGCCGTCAGAGGGCGCGGCCTCCGGCGGCGACGGTACGGGAGGCTCGGAGGGCTCCGGTGACGAGAACGGCCCGGGCGACGCCGAGATCTCGGCCTCGGCTGTGCCGGACCACCTCCTGCCACCGGACGGAGACAAGACCCGCGCCATGACGAGGGCCCTGGAGAAGACCATGGGCCGCCCCGTGGCCTCCGTGAAGGGAGGCACCGTCGCCGACCATCAGCGGGACAGCGAACAGTCCCTCGAGATTCTCCAGAACCCGAACGCGAACCCCATGGTCTCCGAGCAGTGCCGAGAGGACGTCGTGGCCCGGGCCGAGGTCTACGCCGCCGCCACGGCACAGACCACCCGCTTCTCCGGAGAGTCACCCGCCGCCGGCGGAGACGGGGACACCGTGAGCGCCCCGTACCTGGTGGAGGTGGACACGTTCGAGGGAACCGCCGGCGCCGCAGACTACGTGGAGGCCATGCTCACGGTCGCCGACAACCAGGAGTGCGTTGGCGAGCCGGTGGTCGCCACCGCGGTGGTCGCCACCGCCGGTTCGGGCCACGAGGAGCACGAGTGGGGCGAGGGCACCCGCTACACCTTCGCCACGGACCGCGGCGACGGCCAGGGGGTCTACGTGGGCACCGTCGCAGTCGACGGCAACCGCGTCATCTCCATCACGGACAGCACCGCACCGGACGAGGATCCGTCCGCTGTCCTCGAGCGGCACGCGGAGGCCGTGGACGCCCTCGCCGACGTCATCGGAGAGCCGCTGCGGGACTGAGCCGCCCCGCCTCGGGACTGAGCCGCCTCGCCTCGGACGGTCGCCGGGTGGTGCGTCAGCCGCGCACTCCCCTGAGGACCACGCCGGTGACGGAGTGGACCATGTCCTGAACGGTGTGTGGGCCGTCCGGGCGGAACCAGTCGACGATCGAGTTGATCATGCCCAGGGTGAGGCGGGCGAGGTTGCGCGGGGTGACGTCGTCCCGGACGGTCCCCTCTGCCTGGCCGGCCTCCAGCAGGGCGCCCAGGCGCCGGGTGATGGTGCGGCGGCGCTCCATGGCGCGCAGCTCCACGTCCGAGTTGCCGCGCAGCCGCAGCAGGAGCGTCACCTGCGGCATGTGGTCCGCCAGAGCCTGCAGGGTGCCGCGGACGGCGGCCTCCACCCGCTCACCGGCCGAGCCCCCACCGGCCTCGACGGCATCGAACGCCGCCTCGAGAGCACCGAGTGCGTCATCGAGGGCCTGCTCGAGGATGGCCTCCTTCGAGTCCACGTGGTGGTAGATCGCGGACTTCGAGATGCCCAGGTGCTTGGCCAGCATGCCCATGGACGTTGCGTCATAGCCGTGGCGGATGAACACGTCCACACACACGGCCATCAGGGTCTGCCGGTCATAGCCGGGACGGCCGCGGCGCGCAGGCCCGCCCGACCCTGCCGAGGCCGCCCGAGGCCCGCCGCCGGGCTCGCCCGGCATGGGCCGGGAGACGACCGGGCGCACCCCGGTGAGAGGCTCGCCGAGGCGGGTGCCGTCGTCGTGGGATGCGGCGGTCTGCGGGCTCACGGTGTCCTCCTGTGGGGCTGGAAGACCCACTCTAGGCGGAAGTCGGCCGGTGGGCGGACCGTCGCAGACGGCGGCACCGGGGGTCGGCCGGGCAGGCGTCAGTCGTTGCGGCGGTCGTACACGCGGCGCAGCTTGCCGGAGGAGCGGACGAGGGTGTCCGGCTCGACCACGTTGATGGTGCAGGACGAGCCGATCTTCGTCTTGATCTCCTTCTGCAGCACGCGGGCACCGCTCTCCGCGTCCTGCCTGGAGAACTCCGGACGGCGCTCGATGTTCACGGCCATCTCGTCCATGCGGTTCGGTCGCGTGATCTCGAGGGTGAAGTGCGGGGAGAGGGCCGGGATCTGGAGGGCCAGCTCCTCGATCTGGGAGGGGAACAGGTTCACGCCGCGCAGGATGATCATGTCGTCCGAGCGGCCGGTGATGCGGCCCATGCGGCGGTGACCCGGCAGGGCGGTGCCCGGCAGCAGGCGGGTGAGGTCGTGGGTGCGGTACCGGATGATCGGCAGCGCCTCCTTGGTCAGGGAGGTGAACACGAGCTCGCCGGGGTGACCGGTCTCCAGGACCTCGTCCGTGAACGGGTCGATGATCTCCGGACGGAAGTGGTCCTCGTAGATGTGGGAGCCGTCCTTGGACTCGGCGGACTCGCCGGCCACGCCGGGGCCCATGACCTCGGACAGGCCGTAGATGTCCAGCGCGTCGAGGCCGAAGGTCTGCTCGATCTCGCGGCGCATCTCCTCGGTCCACGGCTCGGCGCCGAGCACCGCGGTCTTCAGGGAGGTCTCACGCGGGTCCAGGCCCATCTTGCGGAAGCCGTCGGCGATGGTCAGCAGGTAGGTGGGGGTGGAGAGGATCGCGGACGGCTCGAAGTCCTTGATCAGCTGCACCTGCTTCTCGGTCTGGCCACCGGACATCGGGATCACGGCGGCGCCGCAGCGCTCGACACCGTAGTGGGCGCCCAGGCCGCCGGTGAACAGGCCGTAGCCGTAGGCGTTGTGCACGCGGTCGCCCGGCTTCACGCCGGCGTTGCGGAGCACTCGGGCCACCAGGCTCGCCCAGGTGGCGATGTCGTTGTCCGTGTAGCCGACCACGGTGGGCTGGCCGGTGGTGCCGGAGGAGGCGTGGATGCGGCGCAGCTCCGGACCCTTCGCGGCGAACGCCTTGAACGGGTAGCTCTTCCGCAGGAACTCCTTGTCCGTGTAGGGGAACTTGGCGAGGTCGGCCAGCTCCTTGAAGTCAGACGGGTGCACACCGTGGGCGTCGAAGTGCTCCTTGTAGGCCTTCACGTTCTCGTAGGCGTGGTGCAGGGTCCAGCGGAGGCGCTCGAACTGGATCGCCTCGATCTGGTCCCGGCTCATCGTCTCCTCCGGGTCACGCCGGCCGCGCTCGGCCGGGTTCGCCGGGACCGGCGCCGGGGTGTACGGGTTGGGGATGGATGCCTCGATCATGGGTCTCTCCTCAGCGGGCGGCGGGGTTCGGGATGGTGCGGGAGCGGCCGCGGAAGACGGCGACGACCGCGCCGTCCTCCGTGGTCACCGTGATGTCGTAGACGCCGGAGCGGCCGGCGCGGGAGACCAGCCTCCCTTCGGCGATGAGGCTCTGCCCGGCCGTCGTGGGGGCCAGGAAGTTCACGTCCACGCCGGAGGCGACGGTGATGGTGGAGCCGTCCGCGTCAGGGTCGTTGCAGGTCAGGGCGAAGCAGGAGTCCGCGAAGGCGAAGATCATGCCGCCGTGGGTGATGCCGAAGCCGTTGACCATCTCGTCGCGGACGGTCATGCGGACCACGGCATGATCCTTCTCGGCGGTCTCCACCGTCAGGCCCATCCAGGCGCTGGCGGCGTCACCCTCGAGGATGGGGTGGGCAGGCAGATCGGTCACGATGCTCCTCGCTTGCGGTCAGGGATGTGGGGCCGCACGACGGCGCGCGCAGGGCGCGTTCGCAATTACTGAACGATCATTAGGTAACTCCAGCGGAGTGAGTCACGTCAAGCCCTGACGTGGCATCGGTCACTGATCGTGGTCGTGTGACGTGGGATGGAAGAATGACCCCATGAGCACCCAGCCCTCCGCCTCCCTGTCCGCTGACCGCCGCCCGCTGGGCCCCTCCGGCATCGCCCTCGGTGCGCTCGACGGCCGCTACCGCGCCGCGGTGGAGCCCCTCGTCGAGCACCTCTCCGAGGCAGCCCTGAACCGCAACCGCATCCACGTGGAGGTGGAGTGGTTCATCCACCTGTGCGAGAAGTCCGTGCTGCCGGGCCTGGCCCCGCTCGCCGAGGAACAGAAGGCCGGCCTGCGCGCCATCGTCACGGACTTCGGCCCGGAGGAGGTCACCGAGCTCGCGGAGATCGAGAAGGTCACCGTGCATGACGTGAAGGCCGTGGAGTACTTCATCGGCCGCCGCCTGGAGGCCCTCGGCCTGGGCGACAAGACCGCGCTGGTGCACTTCGCCTGCACCTCCGAGGACATCAACAACCTCGCCTACGCCGTCGGCGTGCGCGACGCGGTGGAGCAGGTCTGGCTGCCGTCCGCCCGCACCGCCGTCGAGGCGATCTCGGCCATGGCCGCCACCGCCGCGGACATCTCCATGCTGTCCCGCACCCACGGCCAGCCGGCCACCCCCACCACCCTGGGCAAGGAGATGGCGGTGTTCGTCCACCGCCTCGGCCGCCAGGTGAAGCGTGTGGCCGCCCAGGAGTACCTGGGCAAGATCAACGGCGCCACCGGCACCTACGCCGCACACCTGGCCGCCGCCCCGGAAGCGGACTGGCAGGAGGTCGCCCGGACCTTCGTGGAGCACCTGGGCCTGACCTGGAACCCGCTGACCACCCAGATCGAGTCCCATGACTGGCAGGCCGAGCTGTACGCGGACATCGCCCGCTTCAACCGGATCCTCCACGGCTTCTGCGTGGACGTGTGGTCCTACATCTCCATCGGCTACTTCGCGCAGGTCCCGGTCGCCGGGGCCACCGGCTCCTCCACCATGCCCCACAAGGTGAACCCCATCCGCTTCGAGAACGCCGAGGCCAACCTCGAGCTCTCCTGCGCGCTGCTGGACTCGCTGGGTGCCACGCTCGTGGAGTCCCGCTGGCAGCGCGACCTCACCGACTCCACCTCGCAGCGCAACATCGGTGTGGCGTTGGGTCACTCGGTGCTGGCCCTGTCCAACGTCACCAAGGGCATGGGCCAGCTGAAGGTCGCCGAGCCGGTGCTCGCCGAGGACCTGGACACCAACTGGGAGGTGCTCGGCGAGGCCGTCCAGACCGTGATGCGCGCCGAGGCACTGGGCGGTGCCGACGGTCTGGACAACCCTTATGAGCGCCTCAAGGAGCTCACCCGCGGGCACCGTGTGGACGGGGCGCGCATGCGCGAGTTCGTGAAGGGCCTCGGCCTGCCCGAGGGCGCCGAGCAGCGCCTGCTCGAGCTGAGCCCGGCGACCTACGTGGGCATCGCCGCGGACCTGGCGAAGGAGCACGGCCCGGCGCGCGGCTGAGCCTGCGGCTCGTGTGGCCGGGTCGGCTGAATGGCCGGGGGCTGAGTGGCCGGGGGCTGAGTGGCCGGTGGCTGATAATCGATGGTTTGTCACGGAACCGCAGAGATTCTCTGCGATCCGGTGACAAACCGTCGATCCCGCCAAGCGCCAGCTCCGCGGCCACCGCTCCACCTCCGCCGCACCACCCTTGCCGGCTCGCGCATCGGACCCCGCCGCGGGAGGCCTCAGCCCACAGGCCGGAGTACCGTCCGGTCGGTCGACCCGCAGAGCTACTCTGGTCCCATGAACGCCGAGAACGACGCCGCCGCTTCCGCCTCCGACGCCGCCGCTTCCGCCACGGCAGCCTCCACCACCACGGACGAGGACATGATCTTCCGCACCCGCAAATGGGTGAAGCCGGAGGACCTCAACGCGAACGGCACGCTGTTCGGCGGGTCGCTGCTGCGCTGGATCGACGAGGAGTCGGCGATCTACGCGATCATCCAGATGGGGAATCCGCGTTCGGTGACCAAGTTGATCTCGGAGATCAACTTCGTGTCCTCGGCCCGGCAGGGAGACATGATCGAGATGGGCCTACGCGCGGTGAAGTTCGGCCGCACCTCACTGACCATGCGCGCGAAGGTCCGCAACACCATCACCGGCGAGGTCATCCTGACCATCGACAAGATCGTGTTCGTCTCGCTGGACGAGAACGGCAACCCGCAGCCCCACGGCTACACGGACATCACCTTCAAGCGCGACCGCATCCCCACCTCCATGTCGGTCGCCAAGCCCCGCACCTGATCCCCGCGTCCCGACGACGGCTCCTCCCCGAACGCCCGAGCCTCACTTAGACCTGCCCTGCGCTTCACCTGCACCTCGCCCGCGCTGCGCCCTGCGCGCGCTTCACGGGACAATGGCCGGTGAGTGCCGGACCGAACACGGACCGGACACGGACCGGACACAATGGCCGGTGGACCCCGAACCCGACGGAAGGAGCAGCCCGTGGACGTGCAGCAGTTCTTCGACGCCCTCACCGATGCCCCGTGGCTGCTCACGACCCTGGACCTGATCGGGATCTTCTTCTTCGCCACCTCGGGGGCGCTGCTGGCCTCGCGCAAGCAGTTCGACCTGGTGGGCTCGCTCGCGCTGTCCCTGCTGGCCGGCCTGGGCGGCGGCTTCACACGGGACATCCTCTTGGACCGCGGCCTGCCGGCCTCCCTGGACAATCCGATCTACCTGGCTCCGCCGGTGCTGGTGTCCCTGCTGGTCTATGTGAAGGCGATCGCCCCGCATCGGCTGAACCTGACCATCACCCTGTTCGACGCCGGCGGCCTCGCCCTGTTCACGGTCACCGGCGCCATGGTCGCCCTGGAGACCGGTGCGAATCCGGTGGCCTGCGTGGTCATCGCGACCGTCACGGCGCTCGGCGGCGGCATGCTCCGGGACATCGTGGCCAATGAGGTCCCCTCGCTGTTCGACCCGCGCGGCATCTATGCGATGCCGACGGTCGTGGGCGCGATCGTGGCCGTCACCGTGGGCCTGCAGGGCGCCTTGAACGCGGTGACCGGCTTTCTCATCGCGGCACTGATCTTCACCATCCGCATGCTCGGCTACCGCTACCAGTGGAGGCTGCCCGGTGCGGACATCTCCATGGACCGGGACTCCATCGACCGGCTGCGGGCCGCCGCCGTGCAGGCGCAGCAGGCGGCCCGCCACCGCATGCGCATCGGCCGCCGCGTCTACGGGCCGATGCCGCAGGCGCAGGCGCAGGAGGTCGCCGAGCGTGAGGCCGCTGCCGCTCCGGCCCCCGACGGCTTCCACTACGACGCCGTGGAGGACGTCTACACCCGGGACATCCCGATCGTCCCGCCGGCCGGCCGGGACCCCCGCCAGGGGGCCCGTCCGACCGCGCACGACGCGCCCCGGCAGGAGGTCCACGCGGACTCGCATCTGGTGGGCGAGGACGGCTGGGACGGCTGGGGCTCGGACGTGGAGCTCTCGGTCACCTCGGACGACTACGCCTCCCGCGTGCACGTGGAGGACTACGACCCGCAGACGGAGAGCATCACGGTGCTCGACCGCGCATCCGGCCGGGTCGCCCGCCTGGACGCCGCCACGGGCATCATGGACGTCACCGATCCGCGCACCGGCTGGACCCGCTCCTATGACGCCCCCGAGGACGACTGGGTCAAGCGCGACGCGGACGGCGAGAACCGCTGAGCCGTCGGCTAGCCTGATGTCCCATGACCGGCTCGTCTGACCACGTCGTCTCCGCCCCGCACCCTGCCGGGGTTGCCCCGGCCGACACTCCGGCGAACGTTCCGCAGACCCCGCCCGAGCCGCCGGCGTACCGGCGGCTCGGTTTCGACCGCGAGAAGTACATCGAGCTGCAGTCGAAGCACATCCAGGCCCGCCGCGATCAGATCGGCGGAAAGCTGTACCTGGAGATGGGCGGCAAGCTCTTCGACGACCTGCACGCCTCCCGCGTGTTGCCCGGCTTCACCCCGGACAACAAGATCGCGATGCTCGAGAAGCTCAAGGACGAGACGGAGATCCTGGTCTGCTTCAACGCGAAGGACCTGGAGCGGAACAAGGTCCGCGCGGATCTGGGCATCACCTATGAGGATGACGTGCTCCGCCTCGTGGACGTCTTCCGTGAGCGCGGCTTCCTGGTGGAGCACGTGGTGGTCACCCAGCTGGAGGAGTCGAACCACCGGGCCATCGCGTTCCTGGAGCGCCTCGAGCGCCTGGGCATGAAGGTGGCCCGCCACCGCATCATCCCGGGCTACCCGCAGGACACCCGCCGGATCGTGTCCGAGGACGGCTTCGGCCGGAACGAGTACTCGGAGACCTCGCGTGACCTCGTCGTCGTGACGGCCCCGGGGCCCGGCTCGGGCAAGCTGGCCACGTGCCTGTCCCAGGTGTTCCACGACCATGCCCGCGGCATCCGGTCCGGCTACGCGAAGTTCGAGACGTTCCCCATCTGGAACCTGCCGCTGGAGCACCCGGTGAACGTGGCCTATGAGGCCGCCACCGCGGACCTGGACGACATCAACCTGCTGGACCCGTTCCACCTGGCCGCCTACGGCGAGCAGGTCACCTCCTACAACCGGGACGTCGAGGTGTTCCCGCTGCTGGCCGCCCTGCTGGAGAAGCTCACCGGCGCCAGCCCGTACAAGTCCCCCACGGACATGGGCGTGAACATGGCTGGCCACGCGATCGTGGACGGCGCCGCCTGCCGTGCCGCATCCGAGCAGGAGGTCATCCGCCGTTACTACAAGGCGGTGGTGGCCGAGGCGATCGCCGGGGACGACGACGAGGTCTCCGAGCGCATCGCCCTGGTGATGTCCCGCCTGGGCCTGTCCTCCGCGGACCGTCCCGTGGTGGACGCCGCCCTGGCCGTCCAGGCACGCACGGGCGAGCCCGGCTCGGCCCTGCAGCTGGCTGACGGCACGCTCATCACCGGCAAGACCTCGCCGCTGCTCGGATGCTCGGCGGCCATGGTGCTGAACGCGCTGAAGCACCTGGCAGGCATCGAGGACGAGGCCACGCTCCTGTCCCCCGCGGCCATCGAACCGATCACCGAGGTGAAGGTCCGGCACCTGGGGTCCTCGAACCCGCGCCTGCACACGGACGAGGTGCTCATCGCCCTGTCCGTCTCCGCCGCCACGGACGAGCGGGCCCGCCGTGCGCTGGACCGGCTGGGCGAGCTGAACGGCTGCGACGTCCACACCACCACGATCCTCGGCAGCGTGGACGAGGGCATCTTCCGTTCCCTGGGCATGCTGGTCACCTCGGAGCCGGTGTTCCAGAAGAAGGGCCTGTACCGGAAGCGGTGAGCGGCGAGGGGTGGCTACCCCGGGCCCGTGACGGCGCTGACGCGCCTTCTGTATCCGAAGCTGTATCCGCAGCGTCGGAATGCCCGCTTCCAGCGCCGTCTTTCCGACCCGCAGCACACAGACGGTCCCGCCCGGATCAGCCGAGCACGTCGCCCCCTTGGTGTGTTGGCGCTGGATGCGGGCCGGTCCCGTTTCTCCCCGGATCAGCCGAGCACGTCAGTGAACTTTCGTGCCTCAGCGGCGCCGGCTTCGGCGTCCAGGCCGGGGTGGCGCAGCAGCGTCGCCAGGGTGCCCGCGTCGATGCCCGCGCCGAGCGCACAGACCGCGGCGACCTCGTCCTCCTCCGGCGGCAGGGCCTCGTCGTCGATGTCCTCGTCGCTGTCCCCCTCGTAGGACTCCACGAGGTCAGCAAGGGACGTGGTCATCGCGCTGACGGACCGCATGGGCAGCACGTGGTCGAGGGAGTCCTCTGACATCCCCTCATGCCCGGCCGAACGCCACGTCCCGTCCTTCCACACGGCGAGCAGGTGGGTCGGCACGCGGTCCCCGTCGTTCGGCAGGTACGGGTGCGACCAGGCCGGGTACTGCTGGGCCAGCTCCGGACCGATCGGCACCTCGGACGCCCGGAAGTCGTCGCGGTCCCAGGCGCGGAGGACCGCGTGGTCGGCGTCCACCACGTCGAGGGTGGCCCAGCTGCCGCCACCGTCGTCCGACCTCAACTGGTTGCCCTCGATCATGGGGCGACCGGGGAACGAGGCCTGGATCTGTGCGGCATGGATGGCCCAGCGGTCCACGAGGTCCTTCAACGGGGGCAGAGGGTGCGTCATGGCGTCCATGGCCCACACGCTAAGCAGGCACCGGCACCGGGTCCAGCAGTCAGCGTCCCAGTGCCGCAGCGTTGGGAGAGGAGCTGCCGTTTTCAGTCCCGGTCGGGTGCGGACGGCGGCCGTTCGGGTGCGGAGAGCGGCCGGGTCCATGCGAGGTCCACAAAATCCCGGCCCATGACGGAACTGACGGTCCCTCTGTATCCACAGCGTCGGAATGACCGCCGCCGGCGCCATCTTTCCGACCCGTAGCACACAGACAATTGCGCCCAGCCCCGCCCGCCGAAGCGCACGCTTCCCGACGACGGCCGCTCACCTCCGCCTCACCTCCACCTCGCCTCGCCCGCGGCCGCTCACACCGCGGCGTGCCGCAGGGACCGCTCCAGCACCTCCTCGGCCCGCCCAGCCACGTCCTCGCGCCGCCCGGCCACGCCCTCGCCGCGCCCTACCGCGCCCCCGGCACGCCCGGCCACGCCCTCGCCTCGCGCCTCGAGGACGGCCACGGTCCGCTCGAGCCGAGCCACTCGCGCGGTGAATCCGCCACGGGCCCGCTCCGGCACGGAGGTCTCGGCGAGCATCTGGCCTTCGCGCCAGGCGGCCACGAGTTCACGCTCATAGAGCCGCTGCCCCGCTTCCTCCACGGACCCCGCAGGTCCGGCACCCAGCACGGCCACCGCGTCGATCCGGGACCGGTCCAGGCCGAGCATGAGCTTCTCCACCCGCCGCATGACGCGGCGCAGTCTGCGCCCAGCACGGCCCATCCCTCCGAGCCATCGCAGCCCGGCAGCCCGCCCGGTCAGCGCGTCGAGCACCATCAGCAGCGCGGCCGCACCGGCGAGGATGCCGCAGGTCAGCAGACGCTTCGTCAGCACTTCCCCGCCGACGTCGAAGCTCTCCGTGGCACGCACTGGGATGTCGGCGAGCTCGTCACCGGCCTTACGCGCCTCGTCCGCCACCAGTCTGCTGATCTCGTCGGGCTCCTCGACGGTGCGCATCCGCGTCAGGTTCGCCGTACCCTGCACGGACCGTGGCCCTTCGAGGGTGGTCAGCGCGGAGCCGACCTGCTGGGTGCCGTCCTCCCATACGTAGACCGGCACCACCATCACGCCGGGCCGCAGCTCGCCGCCGGCGCCTGAGCCGATGCCGTCGATCTCGCCCATGATGCGCCGCACGCCCTCCTGGGCGGCTGCCGGATCGACCTCGCCGTCCAGATCCTCGCCGGGCCCCACGGGCTGTGGCTCAAGGTACTCCTCGGCCTTCCGCACAGCCACAACGACCTCCATCTCGCCGGGGAAGTCTTCGCCCAGGATCTCCTTGACCCGTTCGGGCTCCACGCCGTCGCCCGGCCCGTCGATCCGTACGTCCCGCAGCGCCTGCTGCTGCACCTGCAGGCCGAGGTCCGTCCTTCCGTACCGCTCGTAGACGTCGTCGGCCACAACGGAGGCGAACAGCCAGGCCAGGAGCAGCGCGACGGTCCACCCGCGGACGCCGAGGCCGGCGGCGGAGACGGCCGTGGTGCCGGCCAGCAGTCGGCGTGGTGGCGCCGCCTCCTTCCCGACGACGGCACGCACCGCCCGCTGCCGTCGCGCCTCGTCGTCGGGGTCGGGTCGGGCGTCGAGGGTGGCGAAGCGGGGTCCCAGGAGGGTGCGGGCAGCGTGGTCGGCGTCGGCGAGGGCGTCGCGCAGGCCGGCGTCCGAGCGCAAGCCGAGGCCGGCGCGGAGCTCGCGGCGTGCCGCGGCCTCCTCCGGCTCGGGCGGCTCCTCGTCGCGGGCCCTCGGGGGCACCGGGTAGCGGCGCAGCTGGCCGGCGACATCACGGAGCACGGCGGTGAGGCGGTCCTCGGCGGCGCTCCAACGTCGGGTGCCGGCGGCGCTCCAGCGCCCGGTGCCGGCGGCGAGGTCCTCATCCTGGGCGAGGGCGAGCAGGTCCGCGTGGGCGTCGTCCAGGGCAGCGAGGGTCTTGCCGGCCACGGTCTCGGCGGGGGCGTCCCGCAGCCGGGCCTTGAGTCGAAGCAGGGCCGTGGCGGTGGGGCCGAGGATCCGGTCGAGGGCGCGCTGCGTGCCGGCGGTGCCGGCGAGCACCCCCGAGGAAACAATGACCGCCTCGGTCTGCACGTTGAGCCGCTCGGTCTCGGCGATCAGCTCCTCCACCTCCACGGCGAGCTGCCGCCAAGAGCGGGTGTGGACGTGGTCCCGGTTGTCCTGGGCGATGGTGTCCGCAGACATCCGTGGGATCGGCAGGCGTTCGCCCAGCCGGTCCACGCGGCGTTGCAGGGTCCGCTCCTGCCGGGCGGCTCGGTCGAGGTACGCGTGCAGCCGTCGGCGTCCTGCACGCACTCGCGCGCGTCGGCTGCGGTCGGCCACGCTGGCCTCGGCCAGGCTGAGGGCCTGCTCCTGCAGCATGGTGCGCGCCAGGGCGGCCTGGGCGCGCTGAAGGCCGCGTTTCACGCTGCGTTCGCGGGCACCGAAGCGCAGGGCCGCGGCCCCGCAGACGAGCAGGCCGATCAACGGCACGATGCCCCAGGCGAACCAGGTGAGCAGATTCCGTGGCGGGCCGGTGTAGCCGTGGTCGGCGAGGTCCCGGACCACGTTGACCACGGCGGTGGGACCCATGCCGCGGGCCAGATCGGAGAGGTAGCGGCCCTCGAGCTGGGCGGCGAAGACGTCAGGGGTCCGTCGATCATGGTCGAGGGCGTCCTCGACCTGCTCCGTCATGAGGAACCCGGCCTCGTCCTTGGCGTAGCCGAGGTGGGCGGGGAGGTCATCGGGCTTGGTGGACATGATGATGTCGTAGTCGCCGAGGGCCGCGTCCTGCTGCCCGTCGTCCAGGTACTCGGGAAGCACGAGCACGTCCAGCTGCCGCCAGGACGGGATGGGTTCGCCGCCGGTGACCTCGTCCACGGTCTGTTGGCGAATGCCGGTGGTGGTGTCCTCGCCCTGGACGGTGATGGTGGCGGTGTGTTCGGGTTCGGCGCTGACGGCCTTCCAGCCGAGAACCGCGAGCGCGCCGAGCAGTAGGGCGCAGATCAGCGCGCCGGTCCAGGCGCGGCGGGCGGTGAAGACGAAGAGGTCGGCCCAGTGGCGGAGCAGGCCGTCGTCCTCCATGAGCGTGCGCCGGCGTTCGGCAGCGTCGGTCTTCTCGGCGTCGGTCCTCCCCGAGACGGCGGAGGCGAGGTCGCGGTCAAGCTGACGGCGGCGGTGGTCGCGGGTCATGGCGACCTCCTTGCGGCGCGGCGGACCCAGTGCCGGGCGGGGGTGCCCGTCTCCTGCACGCCGGCGTACTGCCAGCCGGCATCCGCCACCTCGGGGTCGAAGTGCACGGGCGGGTGTGCCCTGTGGCCCTCGTTGACGAGGTCCCCGATCAGCTGCGCGGTCTGGTCGGCACGGGCCTGCAGGTCCTCCACCCGTGCGGCCTCTCGGGCTGCTCGGCCGGGCCGGAGGCCTTCACCGACGCCGCCGGTGCGGGCCTCCACCGCGTGGGTGTGCTGGACCATGGCGGTGACGGCCTTCCGCCCGGAGGGCAGGTCATGGGCGCCGTCGGCGGTGAGGGCGAGTCCGAGCAGCCAGAGGCGGTGGCGCAGGCCGAGGCTGGGGTCGTCGGTGTGGCTGCGGTACCAGCTCGCGTCCGCCGTCTTCCCGACGACGGCCGCTCCCCGTGGGCTCTCCTCTTTCCCTGTGTGGGTGGCCGGCGGTGCGGCGTGCTTCGCGCCGTGCGGGGGCGTCCAGTCCGGTGCGTCGGTGCGCCGTCGTCGTCCCTTCGACGTGTTGCCGAAGGTGCCCCGGCCCTGGGCGGCGCCGCGGGTGCGCCGGGCCCGGAGGACGGTCTGCAGGCCGAGGCCGGCCAGGCCGATGAACAGGATGACCGGGAGGATGACGAGTCCTCGCAGGACATCCAGGTCCACGTCGGGGCGGACGGAATGGAGGACGGCGGCGAGGGCCGTCCACCGTGCGGCGCAGCTTCCCATCCCCCACCTCCCAGGACCTGTCGCGGGCGTCACATCCGGGAATCAGTCTACGGAGCGGGGTGGACGGGATGGGGTGCCGGCGAGCCGTTGTTGGTCGTCGTGGGTGCCACTGCCGCTGATGCTCTTCCCGCTCGGGCTCCAGCCGTTCTCTCAACCCAACTGCTCGTTCGCTCGTCGGCCCCTCCGTCGCGTTGATGCCCCCAACGTTGTTATCTGTTGATCATCGAGCCGCGCTTGCCTGGAGGAACGTCTCGGCCGGCATATGGCGATCCAAGTCCCACGTGATCTGCATAGGGCGCTCGGTTCCGGACCACTGCGCGAACTGCAGGGTTCCCAGGTTCAGGAATGCCGCGCCGTCGCCGATCTCGTCAGAAGAGGTGTTCCGCACGAACATCAGCGTGTTCGTTGCCCCCTTCTCCTTAGCCAGATACCGCTGTCCAGTCTGCGTCTTCGCACCGAGCCCACTCTGGCTCTCCCAGTGGAACTGGGAGGGACTCACCGCGTAGTCACGGTACATGGTGGTCGGAGAGAACCTCGTGGCGTCCTTCTTGAGCGTCACCAAGAACGCGTCGGTCGAGTAGACATGCGACCATGCCACGCCCTCACGGTGTCCGCTCTGCTTTTTCTCCCATGTCGCAATGTCGAGCCCAGCAAGAATCTCCTCTCGCTTGTAATGCGCATGACTCATGAGGGCCGTTTCGCGCGGCAGCTGGAGAGTCTCAGGCACTGTGCGTGACGCATCGAGCGAGCACTCGAGCAACTGTGTCACCTGGGACTGCTGCACGAATAGGTGACAGGTTGTAGTCACGCCGCCAGTGCGACGGCCGTGTTCATGATGGTCTCGAACTCGATGGGGATCAAACGGCCCAGGCGGGCCTGGCGTCGGCGGCGGTGGTAGGTCCGTTCGATCCAGGTGACGATGGCGATGCGCAACTGATCACGGGTGGTCCAGGAGCGGCGGTCGAGGACGTTCTTCTGCAGCAACGCGAAGAAGCTTTCCATGGCGGCGTTGTCTCCGCTCGAGCCGACTCTGCCCATGCTTCCGACCATGCGATGACGGGTGAGCGCGCGCCGGAACTTCCGACTGCGAAATTGACTGCCCCTGTCGCTGTGGACCACACAGCCGGCGACATCACGGCGCATCGCGACGGCGTTCTCGAGCGCCTGGACGGCCAAGCGGGACTTCATCCGCGAGTCGATGGAGTATCCGACGATGCGACCGGAGTACGCGTCCTTGATCGCGTAGAGGTACAGCTTGCCCTCGGCGGTCTTGTGCTCGGTGATGTCCGTCAACCACAGTTCGTTCGGCGCATCGGCGGCGAAGACGTGCCGGGTCCGGCCGTGCTCATCGACGACCGCGCACAGGTCATCGTGAACCGGAGGGCCGGGCCGGCGGTGCTTGCCGCGCTTGGGTTTCCCGAACGCGCTGAACCAGCCGTTGCTGGACGCGATCCGCCACGCGGTGCGATCCGACATCGCCTCACCGGCATCGCGGGCCTCGTCGGCGAGGAGCCGGTGCCCGAACTCCGGGTCATCACGATGCGCGTCGAACAACGCGTTCGCGCGATACGCCTCCACCACCTCGCTCGTGGTGACGGGGTCAGCCAGCCACCGGTAGTAGGGCTGGCGGGAGAGCTTGAGCACCCGACACGTCACCGTCACAGGGATCCCTGCGGTGGCGAGCTCCGTCACGAGCGGGTAGAACCTTTTCCCGGCAGGTTCGCCTGCGACAGATACGCCGCCGCGCGGCGGAGCACCTCGTTCTCCTGCTCAAGGAGCCGGTTCCGCTTCCGCAGCTCACGGATCTCGGCAGCCTCGGTCCGGGTCTGGCCGGGCTTCGCGCCCTCGTCGATGTCGACGCGGCGCAGCCACTTCTGCAACGTCATCGGGTGGACTCCGAAGTCTTTCGCGATCTGCTCGATGGTCACGCCGGGCTCGCGGCTCCTCGCGACGCGCACAACATCTTCACGGAACTCGCTCGGGTAGGGCTTAGGCACAGCAACATCCTTCCAGGCCCACCGCTCGGGCAAGCCAGATCAGATGTCACCTATTCGTGCAGCAGTCCCCCGGGACTCGGGTAGGGCTGGCATGGCGATCCTCCTCGCTCTTCGGGTGCGACGCACCCCGCCAGCAACCACTACATGTTGTGCCTCACCAGTGCTTGGAGCAACGTATTTAGTAATAACATCAATGTAGTGTACAGATGTACGACACGCCACCATTTGAAACTACGGCATGCCGAACACTATGCTGTGGGCTATGAGACGAACGCACACCGATCAGCGCAGTGAGGGTGCATGGCTGGAGGCCATCACCTTGTTTCAGTCCGTGCGAAAAGCCGACCATGACGCTGCCGGTCGCCTGCTGCGAACGTCTTCCGACCCCGAAGCGGTGACGCTGAACCTCCTGCGCATGCTCGGCGTGTACCTGCGCGGAGAAGCGTCCGACAAGCTCGACCACTTCATCAACGCATCCCATCGCGCTGGCCCGCCCCCAACACCTCGCCCTCCGCTTCCACCACTCACATGAACGCCACCCGCTTAACTAAGGAAATATCCATGCCACGTAACTCCCGCTTCCTTCCCCGCCGTGCCCTGCCGCTTCTGACAGCGTCCGTGCTCGCGCTCTCTCTTGCTGGCTGCGCGACATCCGGCGAGAACGATGCAGGAGCGGACGACGAGCGTCCCGTGGTGCTGACGACGTTCACCGTTCTCGCGGACATCGCAGAGAACGTCGCCGGTGACAACCTGCGGGTGGAGTCGATCACGAAGGTAGGGGCGGAGATCCACGGCTACGAGCCCACCCCCGGAGACATCCGCAGAGCGTCGGAGGCGGATCTGATTCTCGACAACGGGATGAATCTGGAGGCGTGGTTCGCGCAGTTCGTCGACGGGTTGGATGTGCCCCACGTCGTGGTCAGCGAGGGGGTCGAGACGATCGACATCAGCGAGGATGCCTACGCGGGGATGCCGAACCCGCACGCGTGGATGAGTCCGGTGAACGTGCAGATCTACGTCGACAACATGGTCGAGGCGTTCAGCGACCTCGACCCCGACAACGCGAGCGAATACGAGGCCAACGGCGAGGCGTACAAGGCCGAGTTGCAGACGGTGCAGGATGAGCTGGTCGACGAGCTGTCGGTCCTGCCCGAGAACCAGCGGGCGTTGGTGACCTGCGAAGGCGCGTTCTCCTACCTCGCACGGGATGCCGGACTGACGGAGAAGTACATCTGGGCGGTCAACGCCGAGCAGCAGGCCACGCCTCAGCAGATCACCTCTGCCATCGAGTTCGTGCGCGACAACGATGTACCCGCGGTGTTCTGCGAGTCCACCGTGTCCGATGCCCCGATGCAGCAGGTCGTCGAAGCGACCGATGCCGCCTTTGGCGGTGTGCTGTATGTCGATTCCCTCTCCGAGGCGGACGGCCCGGTCCCCACCTACCTGGAGCTGATCCGTCACGATGCGACCACCATCATCGATGCCCTGACGGGAGGTAACTGATGGAGACAGCGATCTCCGTGCGCGACGTCACCGTGCACTACGGTGAGGTCCTCGCCCTCGACCACGCCACCCTCGACATCCAATCCGGACGTGTATGCGGGCTTGTGGGCATGAACGGATCCGGGAAGTCCACCCTGTTCAAGACCATCATGGGGCTGCTGCGCCCCGACTCCGGAACCGTACGCGTGAACGGTGAGAACCCGACGAAAGCACGCAAGGCCAGGACCGTTGGCTACGTGCCCCAGAGCGAAGACGTCGACTGGGCGTTCCCCCTGTCGGTGCGCGACGTAGTCATGACTGGACGCTACGGGCACATGAGATTCACCCGCCACGCGAGAAAAGTCGACCATGACGCCGTCGACCACGCGCTCGAACGGGTCGAACTGACCGAATACGCCGACCGGCAGATCGGGCAGCTCTCCGGGGGGCAGAAGAAGCGCGCGTTCGTCGCTCGGGGCATCGCTCAGGGCGCGACGATCCTGTTGTTGGACGAGCCATTCGCGGGCGTTGACAAACGCTCCGAGGCCACGATCACCCGGCTCTTACGAGAGCTCGCCGACGGCGGGGCCACGATCCTCGTCTCCACCCACGATCTCCACGCATTGCCCGACCTGGCCGACGAAGCCGTGCTTCTGATGCGGCGCGTGCTCATGCACGGCGACCCCGACGAGGTACTCCAACCCGACAACCTCGCCCTGGCCTTCGGCCTGGACGTCCTGAACCGAGGCGACAACTGATGAACCTGATCGAGTTCTTCCTCGAACCCCTCAGCTACGACTTCATGGTCCGCGCCCTCGCGACCACCCTGATCGCCTCGATCGTGTGCGCGGTGCTCTCGTGCTGGCTTGTCCTGATCGGCTGGTCACTCATGGGCGACGCCGTCTCCCATGCCGTCCTCCCCGGAGTGGTCCTCGCCTACATCGTCGGGGCGCCGTTCGCCCTCGGAGCGGTCGTCTTCGGATTCCTCGCTGTCGCCCTCATCGGTGCGGTGAGAGACACCAGCAGAGTGAAAGAAGATGCCGCAATCGGAATCGTGTTCACGACACTGTTCGCTCTGGGGCTCGTGCTGATCTCCGTCACGCCGTCGCAAACCGACCTGAACCACATCATCTTCGGCAACCTGCTCGGCGTGTCCTGGGCCGACCTCATTCAGGTGATCATCCTCGGCGCGATCACCTTCACGATCCTCGTCACCAAGCGCCGCGACTTCACCCTCTACGCCTTCGACCCCACCCACGCCCACGCAATCGGTCTGAACCCGAAGATCCTCGGCGCGGCTCTCCTCGGCCTCCTCGCCCTCACCGCCGTCGTCGCCCTGCAGGCCGTGGGCGTCATCCTGGTCGTGGCGATGCTCATCATCCCGGGAGCGACCGCATACCTGCTCACGGACAGGTTCGGGCGCATGCTCCTTATCGCTCCCGCCATCTCCGCAGCCTGCGCTGTCATCGGCCTGTACTTGAGCTACTACCTCGACACCGCTTCCGGCGGCATGGTCGTCCTCGCGCAGGGAGCCGTGTTCGCGCTTGTCTACCTCTTCAGCCCCCGGCACGGGCTCATCGGGACCCGGATCGTGAGCACACGCCGCAGACGCGCACTCGCTTCCGCGCAGTAGAAGGCATCCCGCACGCGCGGCAAGAGCGACCGGTCAGGGACCAGAGCACGGTATCTCCGTGCGATCTGGTCCCTGACCGAGACCAGTGACGCTCCGGTCACAGTCACAGGTCTTTCCCGTGTGCTGAGGTTCGTGCCGGGGAGCGTGTCCGAACAGGTAAAGCGACTCGTCGATGACGGTCTCGCCGACCACGAACGGTACAAGAGCATCTTCCTTACTCCAGCGGGACACCTCGAAACGATGCGAGCAGTGCGGGTGAACCGGATGCTTCGGTGCTTCCTCCACGATGTCCTCAGTCTGCCCTGGAGTGAACTCGCCACGAACGCCGACGCATTGGAAGCCAGCAGCTCACCCCGCTTCCTCCAGCGAATCGAAGCTGCCCTCGACCAGCCCACCCACGACCCCTACGGGCACCCCATCCCCACCGCAGACGGTCGCATCGAATCCCATCAAGATACCCCTCTGTGGGAACTCGCACGCCGTCGATGGGTTCCCGTGAGGATCACACGCGTCGCCGATGCACCAGTCGAAACACTGGCGTTCCTCGACGAGCGACGCCTTCGCCCCGGCACACGCCTACACATTCGGGCAAGCACAGCGGAAGTCGACATTATCGAAGCCCGCACAGCGCAATGGCACGGCACGTTACTCCCTGCCGGAGCAGCCGTTCTCCATGCGTCACTCCACAACGAAGCTGCGCGGTGACAGCGTCAACTGGCCGCGACAGACACGTAGAGTGCATCTGTCGCCGAACGGCCCAGTGCTACCGAGGCGTCCGATCCCGCAACTCGCGCGTCCAATGCGTCCGAGAACGGCGCCCCTTCGTCGATCTCCAGTGTTGATCCGATGACGAAACCATGCTCTTCGAAGAACTGCAGGAGCGCTGGGTCCGAGTCCGAAATGCGCTCGACGACCACTCGGTGCCCCGCCCCGACTCCGGTCAGCTGCGTCGCGTCCGGGATGTGCACTGTCCCGTCAGCAGATGGGATCGGGTCGCCGTGAGGGTCCCGGGTGGGGAACTTCAAGAACTCGTCGATCCGGTCGATCATGAAATCTGACACCGCATGCTCGAGGTGCTCAGCCTCGTCATGCACCTGATCCCACGAGTAGCCCAAGACGCTGACGAGGAATGACTCGATCAGTCGGTGCCGACGGACCATCGCCAGCGCGTAGGAGCGTCCCGTCTCCGTCAGCTCCACCGAACCGTAAGGAGCATGCTCGACAAGACCCTGCGTCGACAGCTTACGGACAGCATCCGAGACCGAAGAGAGCTTCAACCCTGTTCGCTCCGCGATCAGTGTCGGAGTCACCGGCACCGACGACCACTCCGTCAGACCCCACACAGCCTTCAAATAGTTCTGGGTACTCGCGGACAACTCAGAGACGGACATGAGCTCAGAATATCCCCGAACTCACAACTACGGCGTGGCGCCATTCAAAAGTACGGCATCGAGACGGCAAAGATCGTTCGTCGCCAGA
The DNA here is from genome assembly GCF_001812555.1 of Micrococcus sp. HMSC067E09. NCBI lineage: Bacteria > Bacillati > Actinomycetota > Actinomycetes > Micrococcales > Micrococcaceae > Micrococcus > Micrococcus sp. HMSC067E09. The sequence goes on from NZ_KV809408.1 coordinate 84,063, forward strand.
AGCTCCCCGACCACGGCTCGGCTAACGGTCCAACCGTGACTGAACCAGTGGAACGTACAACGCATCCTTCTCGATGCACAGCACGCGATAGCCATCGCTGACCGCTGCTTCCACCATCGTCCCCGTGAAGTGCCCTGGGTTTCGTTCCGGGCTCAGGATGCCACCGGCGGTATGAATCGCCCCGGGTTTGTTAGAGGCTCGCAAGTGCCGCCCCGGCAGGCGCCGGCACGGGGTTCTCATGATGGTAGACGTCCTCGAACTCGACCGGAGGGACCAGCCCGATCTCGCCGTGCACACGACGATGGTTGAACCAGTCGATGTACTCCGCGACCGCGATCTCTAAGTCCTCGATGGACTTGAACGGGCCCCTGTTCCGGATCAGCTCCGCCTTGAACAGGGAGTTGAACGCCTCGGCGAGGGCATTATCGTAAGAATCCCCCGTCGAGCCGACCGAGGCGACTGCACCGGCCTCGGCCAGCCGCTGGGTGTAGCGCACCGCGACGTACTGGGCTCCTCTATCACTGTGGTGCCGTAGCCCGGCCACGTCCTGGCCGGCACGCTGACGCGTCCAGAACGCCATCTCCAACGCGTCCAACGCCAGGTCCGTGCGCAGCGACTTCGACAGCTGCCAGCCCAGCACCCGGCGGGAGAACACGTCGATGATGAACGCGGCATACACCCACCCGGCAAAGGTGCGGCAGTAGGTGATGTCAGCAACCCACAGCTGATTCGGGGCCGCCGCGGTGAAGTCGCGCTGCACCAAATCCTCGCGAGAATCCGGTCCCCGGCCCGGGACTGTCGTGCGAGGACCCTTCGCGCGGCTGATACCGCGCAGCCCTGCGGCACGCATGAGCCGCTCGACCGTGCATCGGGCAACTTGGATGCCCTCGCGGCGCAGTTGCGCGTGGACCTTCCGGGCCCCGTAGACCCCGTAGTTGGCCTCGTGCACCCGGCGGATCTCAGCGAGCAGCTGCTCATCGCGCAGACGGCGGGCCGAGACAGGACGTGTCTTCGCGGCGTAGTACGTGCTCGGTGCGATCTGCGTGCCCGCTGCGGAGAGTGTGGCGCAGATCGGCTCGACACCGAACTCGTCCTTGTGGTCGTCGATGTAGTCCACGATCAGCGCTGTGGGCGTCTCGAGCATCCGCCGCGAAGAAAGCCGATGCCGAGCGCAGGATCGCGTTGGCCCGCCGCAGCTCACGGTTCTCCTTCTCCAGCTCGGCCACACGAGAGGCCTCGCTGGTCGTGATCCCGGGGCGGTGGCCACCGTCGATCTCGGCTTGGCGCACCCAGTTCCGCAGCGTCTCGGGATTGATCCCGAGCTGCTCACCGACTCGGCGGAACGCTCCAGACCTCGTGGCGGGGTCTTGGCGGGCTTCGATGGTCATCCGCGTGGCGCGTTCGCGGAGCTCGTCGGGGTACTTCCGTGGTGCTGGCATGCTCTGCATCCTTCCGTTGAATCAGAGCCTCCACCAGACCCGGGGCGATTCAGTCCGTGCCACTTCACGAACGCGCACAGCAGGTCAACACGATCCGCGGAAGCCAACTCATACCTCACCTCCGAACCGATGCTGGGTTCTGCCTGACCATTCGTCAGCAAAGCGACATCAGAGAACGGAGTCTGAGGTCGTTCGGCCGGGGGCGCCATGGGTTCTTGAGCCCGGCGCAGCTCGTGCAGCACACGGATCTTGCCGTCATCGACGAGATTGTCCAGTTCATAGTCCGCCCCGAGAGCGTCAACGACCCGTGCCGCCAGAGACAATTGCTGTTCACGTGTCCTGGCCGAGGCGCCTTCGAACGCGTGCTGGATCAGGCCCGTGAGGTGCGTGGTCAGGTGCTGAGGAAGTGCTTCGTCCGGCACCGTGGAGAACGTGGGAGACAGCATCGTTGCCTCCGCCACGTTCTTGGCAACCTGCCTGGTTTCGAGTCGTTCATACACACCCGGTACGAGGTCGTTCTGACGGTTCTGCGAGGACGAGGCCGATCCGCTCATGCATTCGATTCTTGCATCCACAACCGACTCGATAGTGAGCTAGCTCTCCCCCGTCGCCGCTCACTGATCTACCCTCACCCCATGACCACACCCCAGAACCAGGCGCCCTCCGATGCGGAGGCGAGTGCCGTCGTCGGGAATGAGGGGCAGGGCTCCTCAGACCAGCCCGCTCCCCTGGTCCCCGCCGTCCCGCACGGTGCGTTTCTGGGCTTCGACGAGCACGGCCGGCCCGAACCCGCCGTCGCTGCTGGCGAGGCCGGCACGCTCCTCGGGTTCCTGGAGTTCCAGCGGGCCACGTTCCGGTGGCGGACGCAGGGGCTCACGGACGAGCAGCTGCGCCGCACGGTGGACGGGCACGCCTCGACCATGTCCCTCGGCGGGATGCTCAAGCATCTGGCCTTCGTGGAGTTCTTCTGGTTCGAGGTCACGGCGCTGGGAAGGCCGACGACGCAGCCGTGGGTGGACGTTGACTGGGACGCGGACCCGGACTGGGACTGGCACTCCGCGGACCAGGACGGCGCCGACGAGCTGCGGGCACTGTGGGAGGAGTCGGTGGCGAAGTCCCAGGCGATCGTGACAGACCTGCTCGGAGACGATGAGGCCGCAGCGCTCGCCCGCACGCACCCGGCCTGGGGCGGCGCCCAGGACGTATCCCTGCGGTGGATCCTCACCCACATGATCAAGGAGTACGCCCGCCACAACGGGCACGCGGACCTGCTGCGCGAGCAGATCGACGGGCAGACCGGGGAGTGAGCGGGCGGCTCAGCTTCGGTGGGCGGTGAGCTCGTCCAGGCGAAGAAGGCTGCGCAGATCGACCTTGGAGGCTCCGGCGAAGTACGTGGAGTGCGTGATCTTCACGGTCTCGAGAGAGTCCGAGCCGACAAGCACGATGTCGATGTGCCCGTCCTCTCGATGTTGCCGTTCGCGGGCGCTGTATGCCGCCGTCGCGGACTCCACATCCGTTCCGAACTCAACGACATCGATCAGCTCGTCACGGGCGTGGTCGAACACGAGCAGGTAGTGGTTGATCACTGGTTCCACCGTTCGCCTCCCTTCAGAGCCCAGCCTTGCGAAGTACACGCATGGCCTCCTCTCCAAGGTAGACCAGGCTGTCAAGGTCCTCCTGAGACGGTTCTGGGGCCAGCCCCTCGGCAAACGCGTCTATCCGCGAGACAACCGCCAGGTACCTCTGCAGAATGCTCGTCCCATCCTGTTTGTGATTGGTCCTGGTCATGCCGGACAGCCGCTCGACCAGCTGCGCCCACGCGTGCATCGGCGGAGTGCGGAGCTGAATCTCCACGAGACAGCTGTCCCATTCCACGACCACATGGACGGCCCGGTAACCGGACTCCCGTGGCTCGGACACATAGTCGCTGGATCGTTTGATGCGATCTCTCCACGTTTTCCGGATGCGTGCTTCCAAGAGCCTGAGCTGCTGGACGTCACTGACCACCACACGACAGCCGCCGATGTCCTGCATCCGGGACAGGTCCAAGCCTGATTCACGGATCAGCTTGTCCGTGATGGTCGGGACCTTCTTCAGGCGCTGCGTGACCTCACCGTCGATCTCCAGACTGCGGCAGAACCTGCGGAGGCCGTTGTTCACCTTGACCAACGGGAGGGCATGCCGGGCCCGGTGCTCCTCGATGACCGTCAGCGCGCTGTCCATTTCGTGCAGCCCCGCTTCTCCTCGCTGAAAGGCGCGGATGGTCGATCCTGCACGACGGACCGCGCCCTTGGAAGGAAAGCTCCGGGTGTTCCCACTCATGGTTCATGAGACTATTCAGGGCGGCGGACACGACAGCGCCACTGTGGAAAGCCAGCCCCGCGGCGGTGGACGTCTCAGACGAAGGCGAGTGCCGTCGTCGGGAAGCACTCGGCACGGCCCAAGCGCAAAGTCAGCACCGCGGCCGCCGGTCCCGGTGCCGCAGCACCAACCACGTGCCCAGGGCGGCCAGCCCGGCCGCGAGCAGCAGGCACACCACGCTGAAGCCGAGCCCCTCGGCGGCGCCCTGGGGCAGGCCTCCCCCGCCGGGGAGCAGGTCGCGCAGGAACGCGACCGCCCGGAAGCCCGCGGCGAACAGCACCCACGCCATGCCGAACACGAACGCCGCCAGCTTCACGCCCCGCCGCGGCGGCTCCGTGGCCCGGCGGCCCTGCCATGCGGTCATCCACTCACCGGACATCGGCGGCGGCACCGCCCTGCGGCCCCACGAGACGACCAGGCCCAGCGCGAACCCGCCGACCAGCACCGCCAGCAGGCCGGCCGTGATCAGCGAGTAGACGGTCGCCGCCTCGGACGGCCCCTTCGTCCACACCAGGAACGTCAGGAACGCGACCAGCGCCACCGTCCCCAGAGTCCCCTTCAGGGGGTAGTTCTTCGGCGTCACCGCGTGCGGTGTCCTCGTCAGGAAGTCCCAAGCGTCGACCATGAGGTTCCGGCGCGCGGCGACCAAATCCCTCCAGCCTTTCGCGGCGGCGTTGCTGGCGAAGACGATCTCGTACTCGTCACTGCGCGTCGGCCGGGGCAACCGGGGGTTCTTCGCCATGGATCAGGGCAGGTCCACGGGGATGTCGTCCTCGAGCCACTCGGTCTCGACCTCGCCCAGGCCGGCTGCGATCGCCTCGGCCGTCTCGCGCCAGGAGTGGAGTTCAGCCATCGCCAGATGGGGCCGCTGCGTGGAGAAGGAGGCACGGGCGGCGTTGAGCACAGACCGGGCGCACTCGTCACGTTCCGCGGGTGAGAGGGCGAACATCCAGGGGTAGTGGTTGGCCATCCGATCGGAGAGCGTCCCGTCGGTCTCCGTCGAGATCGCGATGAGCTGCGCGGCAAGCGCGAGCAGCTCGCGCTGGGCCTCCGCATGGGCCTCCGTCATGAGCACGAAGTCCTCGGCGTTGCGCCGGCTGACGCGCACCGGATGCTGGGTTGCGGCGTCGAACACTGCGGTGGAATTTCGGCTCAGGTCGGACGAGTGGAAGTGCTGAGGGACAGGCAAAGTCGACACCATGAGCGTGGGCCCTTCTCCTTCCGGGGCGTGCGGCAACGCACGGCGCGGGACGACGGACGGCAAGTCATTCAACACTAGTTCTGAACTCATGGGCTGTCCATCTCTTCAGTCCCCCACCCCGCCGACCAGACCCGTCGATGAGCCACACTCCGCCCCATCCACGCCCAGGCGTTTTCGCTGGCGAAATGGGAGGCGGGCTCAGGCCGACCACCGCGCCCGCGTTCACTCGCGCACGGCGTCCATCACGCCGACCATGGCGGCGACCTCCAGCCCCGCAGCCCCGGCCACCAGCCACGGAGGCGGGGCGACGGCGGCGAGATCGCGGTCGCCGAGCGGAGGACAGCGTCGCTGCCGTCGAGTCCCCCAGCGGATGAGCAGCACCATGGCACCCATGTAGAGGACCGGGACGCCGATGCCCACCACCAGGCCGAGCGGTGAGAGAGTCCTCTCCGGATCCTGGACGACACGGAGTGCCCACTTCACGGTCTGCTCGAACGGGAGCGCCCCCAGGGTCGCGCCGAAGACGCCGAGTGACACCACGAAGTCCCAGCGCGCCTTCACCATGGGGATCAGCCCCGTCTCGGCGGCGAACGCCATCTGCCATCGGCAGCGACGGGCATAGACCGTCATGTGCACCCCGAGGAAGAACAGCGCCGACCCGATGACCAGGATCGGAGCAATGCGACTGACCATCGGTGACCAGTCGCCGGTGTCCGCCGCGAACATGAAGCCCGTCAGAAGGTTGGCGAAGAGTGCGATGCCGTCGACGACCACGGTGCCGACCATGAGAATCCAGCCGAACACTCTGCAGCCGCTCGCCGCAGACCTGCGTTCCTCCCACGATTCCGGCGTGACCCAGTCGTACCCGTCTGGCGCGTCCGGCTTCTCCTCTTGGCGAGCCGCTTCGCGGTCGGCTTCACGCTCGGCTTCAAGGCGCGCGACAGCGTTGGACTGCTGCATCTGGTTCCCCTCCCGGTCAGACGGACCGGGCCCGTCACCCGGTCACTGACCAGTGAACCAGGTCACCAGCCGGCCCGCAGAGTTGTCCACAGGCCTTCTGCGGGCGTGCCCGGCTCAGCACGTGCCTGGCCCAGCCGGCGCCCGGCCCAGCGGACGCCCCGGCTCCGCACGCCTCTCCCCTTACGGGCGCTGCACGCGGATGCCGCCCCAGATCAGCAGCAGCGAGACCACGAAGGCCATCAGGCCGCCGCCGAGCCAGGCGAAGATCTGCGTGTAGTCCTCGGCGAGCGCGGCCTCGCGCAGCGGGTCGCCGATGTCCTTCAGGACCCAGACCGCGCCGACAGCGACCGCCAGACCCAGCAGCACGGCGATGATCCCGACCAGCCTCCGGAAGAAGCCGGGGCGCCGTCGGGTGCCGCCGCGTCGGGCACGGCGCGTGCGTCGCTGTGACGATTCCATGGGCGTGAGCCTAGCGGGCGGCCCTGTATCCGCCTATGCCTGCGCACAGAGGCGACTGCGCATCGGCAGGTTCGACGACGGCCCCACGCCGCGCCCGCGCCGGCATCCGCACCAGATTTCCGTTCAGCCGTCAGCATGCTTCCGGACGGCGCCGCGCCACTGCACACCGGCCAGCACGGGGAACAGCACGGCTCCGGCCACACGCCACCACTGCACCGTCTCCTCCGGGGAGAGCCACTCGAACACGAGCATCCCCACCCAGTACGCGGCCACGGCGGTCAGCAGCACCGCGTAGAGCCGCTGCTTGCGCCGGGTGTCCGCCGGCAAGCGGGACGCATACTCCGCGGGGGTGCCGAACTCCTCAGCCAGCGTCCGGCCGGAGGCCTCCGCGTGCGAACGGGCCTCCTGGACGATCTGCCGGGCACGCTCGTCCGAGTAGCCCAACCGGCCACGCAGGGTGCCGCCGAGCACGAGGGCCCAGGTGCCGTCGTCGGGAATCTCCTGGGCCGAGGCGTCCCCCGTGCTCTCGTCCCGCGGCAGCAGCCGGAACCCGAGCAGCCCCAGCAGCAGGTAGGCGCCCACCACGGCCAGCAGCCACGCCACAGACCCGGTGAACACCACAACGTCCTGCAACCCCGTGAACAGCAGCGCCGCACCGGTCGCCAGGAGCAGCGTGACCACACCGGTCATCGCCACGGTCGCGGCGAAGGAACGGCGCAGGATCGTGCGCGACCACACCGTGATCACCACCGCCATCAGCGTTCCCAGCACCAGCGGCATCAGCAGGTGGGGCCAGGAGTAGTCGAGGGTGAGGCCGTCGAACGCCATGACCACCGCGAACGGGACCGAGAACAGCGCACTGATGAGCAGCGCGTTGCCCGGTACCGCCCGCCACGTCAGCGGCGACTCCACGGCCAGCACCGCCTCACCGTCCTCGGCCAGCTCGTCCCGGCGAGAGCGGGCCCAGTCCGCGGCCGGGCCGAACAGCTTCTCCGGGCGCGTGCCCGAGACCTCGACGACGGCCACCGCCTCCTCGAGTTCCCGCACCATCACGTTCTCCCGGACGTCGTCCAGCACGAAGCGTGCGAACGCCTCTTCGGCCCAGCGCCTGTCCGACTCGAGTCCGCGGGCCTTGGTGAAGCGGGCGAGGAGATCCTCCATGCGGGCATCGGCGGTGCTCATCGGGTGTCTCCTTCGGTGGTGTCTGCGGTGCCGGTGGTGGTGTGGGCGGACGCTCCGGCTGCGCGAGCCTGCCGGGCGTCGCGGGCGGCGGAGCGGGCGCCGGCCCAGGCGAAGCCGGTAGAGACGGATGCGCCGGCCACCACCAGCCAGTGCACCCAGGAGACGTCCCCAGACGGGACCAGGACGCCGAACAGCATGCCCACCACCAGAGCCATGGCGACGGTGAGGACGGCAGCCCGGTTGCGGGCGTGGTGCACGCGATCGCGCGGGATGCGGGCGGCGTAGGAGGCCGGGGAGCCGAACTCCTCAGCGAGGGTGGTGCCGGACTCCGCGGTGTGGGCGCGGGCCTCCGCGACCGCCTCCGTGACGCGGTGCTCCGGCACGTCCGCGCGGGAGCGCAGGAGATAGGCGAGGCGGGCAGCCCATTCGTCGTCCGTCTGCGGGGTGGCACCCTGGTCCGCTGCAGCGTCCGGGAGGGCCCGGGCGGCAAGCCAGGCCAGGCCGGCGTAGACCGCGGCGGGTGCGAGCCAGAGGAAGCTGCTGATGCCGGCGAAGAGGATCTCGCCGAGAGCCAGCATCACCAGAGCCGTCAGCGCGATGAGGGCTCCGGCCAGGACCAGGACCACGCCGAACGCGACCACCGAGGCCAGCCGGCGCTGCAGCCTGTCCCAGGCCCAGAAGACGCCCACGCCGCCGAGGCCGATCACCGCCGGCAGCAGCAACAGGCCCAGCGAGAGGTCGGTGGTGAGTCCGTCCGCGATGAGGGTCAGGACGAGGGCAAGGACGGAGGCGACGGAGGCCAGCACGAAGCCGACCGAGAAGACGTCCGCTGCCGAGGTGGCCGAGGAGTCCGTGAGCGAGGTGCCCTCGGCGGCGGCCTCCTCCTGGACCTCCGCGGCCCAGTCCTCCGGCAGGCCGAAGAGTTCGTCCAGGGACTCCTGCGCCTCGACGGCGACCGAGTGGGCGCGGGCCAGCAGCCGGTGACGGTGCGCAGGGGTGACCTGTGCGACGGCGAGGTTCCCGTCGGCCCGGCGGGCCCAGTCGGCGTCCTCCTCGCGGCCACGGACGTCAGCGAAGGAGTCCACGAGGTCGCGGAGTGCGCGGGAGACGGGGGCCCCGGAGGCGGAACGGCGGGCGATGCGGCCGCGACGGGCAGGACTGTCCTGGTGGTTCATGCGATCTGTCTGCGTGCTCATGATGTCCCCTCCTCGGTGGTGCCGGTGGTGTGAGCGGTGGTGCCGGAGGCGGCAGCGCCTGCGCCGGCCGACCCTGCGACGGCGTCCGCCGTGGCGGCCTGGTCGCCGAGGCCGGCGAGCGCGGCGGCCAGGGCCTGGAACGAGGCGACGGCCTCGGCGTACTCGGCGCGGCCGGCGTCGGTGAGCTCGTAGTCCTTGCGGCCGGGGCCGCTCTGCCCCTCGACCCAGTGGGTGGTGACGTGGCCGGCGTCCTCGAGACGGGCGAGCACCGGGTACAGCGAGCCGCCTCGCAGCGTGCCGAAGCCCCGGGCGGCGAGCACCTGCCCGATGCCGTACCCGTGCAGCGGCCCGCCCAGGAGCGCGCCCAGGATGGCGGGCTCCAAGGCCGCCCGGACCCAGCCCGAAGGCCAGGGGCGGTGGTCTGCGTGAGGCGCGGGGCCGTCGTCGGGAAGCGGGGTCATGTATCTAAGTACAACTTGTACCTAGATCCGAATGCAACCCCCTTGCCCGAGAATCAGGCGAATCAGGGCCGCCACGGCGCCCTACGGCCCCGGCGCAGCCCTTGCGTGTATCAAACCTGGGTCGGATCGCCCCGATTCACCCCGGTTCGGCTCACCTTTGATACACGCAACGCCGAGGACCGGGGCCACCTCAGCCCCCAGACCCGGCTGGCCGCAGCAAGGAGGTCACCGCGGCAGCGGGAAGTCCTCCGGGGTCGCGACGGTGAGCGCGCGCAGGTAGCCGCCCTGGCGGGGGTCGGCCCAGGCGTCGGCGTCGTTGTCCTCGAGGGCCCAGGTGCCCTCCTCCCACAGCATGTGGTCCACGGCGTGCGGCCAGAGCTCGCGCTCCCTCTCGGTCAGGTCCACGTGGGCGAGGTAGGCGCGGGCGAAGGCGTCCCACTCCCCCGCATCCTGGAGGCGGCCGGGTGCGGAGGCGGACTCGTTGTGCAGCAGCACGGCGGCCATGGCCAGGTCGAACAGGCGCGGCTCGTTGCCGCCGTTGTCCGGGTCCACGAGCGTGGGGCCGTCCTCGGCGATCACCACGTTGGCCGCCTTGTAGTCAGAGCTCACGCCGGTGCGGGGCAGCTCGCCGGCGGCATCGGCGGCCTTGAGGGTGGGCAACGCCGTGTCCCACCAGCGGTCGGCGAGCGCACGGACGGCGGCCACGGCGCGGGCTCCCTCCTCGGCACCCATCATCTCCGGCAGCTTCTCGGACAGGGTCTCGAGGTCGCCGTCCACGTCGTCGCGGCCGGTCTCGGGGAACTCGTAGTCGCGCAGGGCGCCGAGCACGTCGGCCGGGAGCTCGGCGGCATGGATGCGGCCGAGGAGGTCGCCCAGCGCGGCGGAATCGGCGGCCGCGTCATAGGGACGGCCTGCCACGAACGGGTAGACGACGTACCACTCCTCGCCGATCTGCTGCGGATTCGACCGCTCGAGCCGCACCGGCGTCACCACACGCACGCCCGTCTCGGCGAGGGCGCGGGTCCAGGCGGCCATGGCGTCGGCGCGCCCGGCGGTCTTCTTCACCACCACAGCGCGACCGTCCGGGGACACGGCGCGGTGCACCGGCGACCACGGCGAGAGCGAGTCGGCGGACACCTCGGTCAGCCCGAAGGCGGCGGTGAGGTCGGCGGGGCTGGGCGAAGTGCTCATGAGCGTCCAGCCTAGCCGGGTCCGGCCCTCGGAGAAGGCGCGTCAGCCATGAGCCCTCACGCCATGGACACCTCGGCGCACGGGTGCCCGACTGCACTCCAGTCGCTGATCCGCACCACCCCGTCCACCAGGTACGCGCTGCCGGAGCAGGGCGTTGTGGTCCACGCCCAGCTGGTCCAGCTCCAGACGTTCCCGCACCAGCTCCTCCCATGTCCCGACGACGGCACCCACCTCTGCTCACACCCTCGCCTTCTCCACGGGCCCCACACACGTCACGCGCATACCGTCTCGGAAGCCAGTGGTGAGCGCACTCAGGAGCCAGTGGTGAGCGCACTCAGACCAGACGCGTGATGCCCACGGTATGGGCGGTGGTGAACTCCTCGATCGCCCATTCGCCGTTGAAGCGGCCCAGGCCGGAGTTGCGGGCCCCGCCGAAGGCCACATGGGCCTCGTCCTGGACCGTCATCTCGTTGATGAAGCTCATGCCTGCTTCCAGGCCACCTGCGAACTTCAGGCCGCGGTCCAGGTCCTGGGTGAACACGGACGAGGACAGACCGAACTCGTGGTTGTTCGCCAGATCCAGGGCATGCGCCTCATCGCGTGCCTTCATCACCACCGTCATGGGCCCGAAGATCTCCTCGCGGGCGATCTCCATCTCTGGGGTGACGTCGACCCACAGGTGCGGCGGCACCACGCGCCCCTCGATCTCACCCGAGACCACCGCACGCGCACCGTCTGCCCGGGCCGACGCGATCTTCTTCTGCAGAGTCTCCAGCTGCTGGTCGTTCACCACCGGACCGACCAGCACCTCCGGGTCACGGGGATCCCCGAAGGGAACCGACTTCACGGCCTCCTCGTAGCGGCCGAGGAAGTCGTCGTAGACCTTCTCCTCCACGATCACGCGCTGCACGGACATGCAGATCTGTCCCGAATGCAGGTAGCCGCCGGTGACGGCCTGTTCCACGGCGGCGTCCAGGTCCGCATCGTCCAGCACCACCAGCGGGGCGTTGCCGCCCAGCTCCAGGGCGACCTTCTTGATGTGGTCGCCCTGGACGGCGTTCGCACCGACTTGCTTGCCCACCGGGGTGGAGCCGGTGAAGGAGATCAGGCGCGGGACGGGGTGTGTGACGAACGCGTCGCCGATCTCCGAACCGGCACCCACGACTACTGAGAGGACGCCCGCGGGCAGCCCCGCTTCCTCGAAGATCCTGGCGATGATCGTGCCGCCGGTGACCGGAGTGTCCGAGGCCGGCTTGATCACCACGGCGTTGCCCAGGGCCAGGGCCGGCGCCACCGACCGCTGTGACAGGTGCAGCGGGAAGTTCCACGGCGAGATCACACCGACCACTCCGACCGGATTGCGGTACACCCGCATCTCCCGGTTCGGCGTGTTGGACGGATGGATGGTGCCGTGCACGCGGGTGGGGAAGGACGCGGCCTCCTCGGTGATGCCGACGGCGAGGCTGACCTCGATGTTCGCCTTGATCACGGTCGACCCGGACTCCTTCACGAGCCAGTCGACGATCTCGTCTCGGCGATCCTCCAGGATCTGTGCGGCACGGCGCATCACGGCTGCGCGTTCGGCAGGCGAGGTGCCAGCCCATTCCTTCTGTGCATCGGCGGCCGCTCGGTACGCCTCGTCCAGGTCCTCGACGGTGGCGAGCGCGAACTCCGCGACCAGCTCGTCATCGAAGGGATTCACGTCCGGGGCGCGTCCCCCGGCGGATCCGTCACGCCAATGGCCTGCGATGTACTGCCGGTCGACCGGCCGTTCCGCGAAGGTTGCCTGAGTCTTGCTCTCCGTCATGGGATTCCTGCCTCCAGTGTGTGCCTGCGGTGATGTGAAGCACTACGGACATTTCCAGACGGCGGGGACGAGGTCCAGGGGCGTCCGATACCTCCATCCCTCCGGATCTTCACCACTCGCGGATCTTCACCACTCGATCCGATTCTCATCACCCCTCGCATGATGACTTTCGTATCGAGTGATGAAAAACGGCGAGGCTCCGGCGGCCGCCCCGCCCCCGACTCAGCCAGACACCCCCACTCAGCCAGAGGCCCCGCCCCCGGCTCAGCCAGACGCCCCGGCCCCGGCCACCTCGCGTCACTCCACCCCGCGGGCGGCGAGGGCGTCGCCCACGTCGTCGGCGTGCCTGAGCGAGAGCACCAGCAGCGGCAGGATCCACGCCCACGGCGCCATCGTCACCCCGCGGGAGGCCTGCGCCTGCCGCACCTGCGTGGCCAGCTGCGTCAGGTGCCCCACAGCACTGAGCACCAGTCCCATGGCCAGCCCGACCCGCTCCGGCCGCACCCCACGCGCCGCCAGCCACGGACCGACACGGGGGATCCGCAGCACCGGACCCAGCAGCCCCTCGGCCACGGCCACCATGGCGGTCACCGGCGTGGTGCGGGTCAGCAGCTGCGCGCACAGCACGATCCCCATCACGCGCCCGACCGCCACCAGCGCCTCGCCCCACGGCATCAGCCACACCTGAAACGCCAGCAGCACCGCATAGAACAGCCACATCCCACGCAGGTCCGTGCCCTGCAGCCGTACACCGCGGCCGGGACCGAACGCGACGAGGAACCCCACCGCCACCGCCGCGAGCAGCACCAGGACGGGGATGGCCAACACCTGCAGCGGCGTGAGCATCAGCGCCAAGGACAGCACCGCCAGCGCGAGCAGCTTCAGCCCGGCCGGGCAGCGGTGCAGCCACGAGTCGCCGGGAACGTAGAGGGAGATCATCGCGGCTGCCCCGCGGCCTCCCCCGCGAACTCCTGATCAAGGAACCGCTCGTACTCCCCCACCACCTGTGCGGCGGGCCCGTGGGCACGAAGGCGCCCGTCATGGATCCAGACGGCCTCGTCGCAGTCGCGGGCCAGCTCCAGATCGTGCGTCACCAGCAGCAGCTGGAACCGGCCGCGCCCGGCCCCGCCGAGGAGCCTGTCGGCCACGATCCTCCGGTGCCGTCCGTCCAGCAGCGAGGTCGGCTCGTCCGCGATCACCACCTGCGGTTGCCCAACCATCACCGAGCACATCGCAAGCCGCTGCGCCTGCCCGGAGGACAGGGACAGGCACGGCCGGTCCGCCAGCTCGGTGAGCCGGTGCTCGGCCAGCGCTGCCTCGACCCGCCCGGCGACCTCGTCCTTGGCGAGCTTCCGCCCGGCATCGTCCCGCAGCGCCTTGACGGTCAGCTCCACGTCCTCCCGGACGGTCGGCATGATCGACTGCGCGGCCGGGTTGGCGAACACCATCCCCAGGATCCGCCGCAGCGCCTTCACGTCCTGCTCGGCGTCCACCCCGTGCACCGTCACCGTCCCGGACGCGGCCGGCACCAGCGCGGCGATCGCCCGCGCCAGCGTCGACTTGCCGGATCCGTTCTCCCCGATCACCGCCGTGCGCGCCGCGGACAGCGTCACCGTCACGTCCTCCAGCAGGACCGCGTCCTGCCCGGCCCCGGGGGCCGTCACCGTCAGGTGGTCCACGACGACGGCGCGGTCACCTCCGGAGGGTGGGGCGCCGTCGTCGGGAAGGAGGGGGTGAGGGGTCACGGAGGTGAGCGTACTCAACGCAGTGCGCGTGGGTAGGCCTTCGCGAGGCCCACGACGAGGAGGGTGGCGAGGGCGGCCTTGAGGGCGTCGCCGGGGAGGAAGGCGACGTTGCCGAGGGCGGCGGCGTCCAACGGGACACCGGTGATCAGGGAGACGCCGGGGATGCCGAACGCGTAGATCACCACGATGCCGCCGAGCACGCATGCGACCGCCGCGGCGAGGGCGAGGCGGCCGGTGCGGTCGGTGCGGCCGCGGAGCGCGCGGAACACCAGGCCGACCACGAAGGCGCCGAAGACCCAGCCGATCAGGTAGCCGACCGTCGGGCCGGCGAAGACGCCGAGGCCGCCCTTGCCGCCGGCGAGCAGCGGCAGGCCCATCGCGACGAGGGCGTGCAGCAGCAGCACCGACGCCGCACCGGCCCACGGGCCGAGGACCAGGCCGGCGAGCATGACGCCGAGGGTCTGCAGGGTGATGGGGACGGCGATGCCCGGCACCGGGATGCCCGGCATGACGCCGAGCACCGCGATCAGCGCCGTCATGACCGCGATGCGCGCCAGCTGGGGGCCGGCGGAACGGGACGCGGGGCGCTGGGCGCGCGGAGCGTCGGTGGAAGCCGGGGACGTGACGGTCGAGGCCATGGGCATCTCCTGGGGAAGACTCGAGTGATGCACGGCGTTCAGTGAACACCGTTCAGGGAGTGTACATCAGGTGTGCGGGGCGGGTGGCTCTCGCCGACCCAGAGACTTCGGCCGGTTCCGGCGGGCGTGAAGCAGCCGATCCTTCTGGCTCGACGGGGTGGTGCGGGCCCCGAGTCCGGCCTAGCCGAGCCGCTCCACCATCCGGTCCAGGATCTGCTCCCACTGCGACTCGTCCGGGACGTGACTCATGCCATCGAACTCCATGAGCTCGGCGTCCGCCACGGCCTCAGCCATCCGCCGGCCGTGGCCCGGCGGCGTCATGGTGTCCTCCGTCCCGAGGGCGATCAGCATCGGATGCCCCAGCCGCTCCGCATGCGTGATGGGTGAGCAGCCGACCCACTGGTGCTCCTGCAGGGTGGCGTCGAAGTAGCGGCGCACCCCGCCGTACGCGGTGCCCCGGTAGAAGTCCCGCAGGTCGCAGGGCGCGCTCACGGAGACGAAGCCGAGCAGGCTCCCCGGCTCCTGCGCGGCGGAGGCCAGCGCACCCATGACGCCTCCCATCGAGAAGCCGAGCAGCACCACGCCGGACACCCCCGCACGGCCGCGCACCCAGTCCAGGACCCGGCCGACGTCCTTCGGCGCGCTGATGCCGTAGTCGTCCCTGCCGGTGGAGCCGGGCCAGCCGCGCAAAGACAGGCTCACCGCGTGCAGGCCGTGCTCCCGCACCTGCCGGGCCACCGGCGCCATCACGGAGGCGTCCTCGCCCCACCCGTGGAGCAGCAGGACCGCCGGCGCCTCCCCCTCGCACCACCAGGCGTAGCCGCCGAGCCGCACGTCCTCCAACTCGAGGAGGAACCTCTCGGCGTCGGGCAGGTCCGGAAGGCCGCCGGCCGCAGCGTCCGCGGATGTCTCAGCAGGCGCCTCCGCCGCCACGTCCGCACCCGCACCCGCACCCACGTTCGCTGCCTTCGTCCTGCTCGTCTCGCCGCTCATGCCGCCATGCTCTCGGCCGCACCGCACCAGGGCAAGTCGCGCCCGCTATCCTGCACCCATGCCCCACTCCCCCGGCGACACCAACCGCCGCACCTATGACGACCCGGCCGTCGCCGCCGGCTACGACGCCCAGAACCCGGACGGGCCCGACCACGACTTCTTCCGCCGTCTCGCCGAGGAGACCGGAGCCAGGCGGATCGTGGACCTCGGCTGCGGCACGGGGCTCCTCACGGTGACGCTCGCAGGGAGTGGACGGGCCGTCGTCGGGATCGATCCGGCCGAGGCGATGCTCGCGGTCGCCCGGGCACGTCCCGGCGCTGACGCGGTCCGATGGCTGCGCGGCACCGCCGAGCTGATCGAGCCGGCCTCCGCGGACCTGGCGATCATGAGCGGCAACGTGGCCATGCACCTCATCGGCGACGACTGGCACCGCGCCCTCCGCCGCATCGCCGCCGGCCTCGCCCCCGGCGGCCGCCTCGCCTTCGAGACCCGCAACCCGGCCCTCCGCGCGTGGGAGGGCTGGAACGCCGAGCCCACCGAGACCACGACGACGGCCGCTCGCCTGATCGAATCAGAGGTCACCTCTGCCCCGGATCGCCAGGGTGTGGTGGTGCACCGGTGGCGGCAGGAGGACCTGGACACCGGGGCGGTGCACGAGGGCGAGGAGCACCTGCAGTTCCGGTCCGCCGCGCAGGTGCGGGCCGACCTGGAGGTCGCCGGGCTGACGGTGGAGCGGATCTCCGGCGGCTGGCAGCGGCAGGAGTTCGACGAGTCGCGCGATGCGTTGATGGTCGTGGAGGCCGTGCGCGTCTGAGCCCCGCCCCCATGCACCGACGTACCCCACGCCCCCACGCCGAACCAGAGACTTCGGCTGCTTCCGGCGACCGCGAAGTGACCGATCCTTCTGGTTCGACGGCGCGGTGCCGTGCCCGGCGCGCGGAGGGAAACGCGAAAAGTCATCACTCACGCGGATTCTCATTACCAGAGGAGTGATGACTTTCCGTTCGAGTGATGAGGAATCGCGGCGCGATGTCCCCTGCGAGCGGCGAGGACGAGTCCGGCCGGTTCCGCGGAGGGGCGGCACGTCTGGCGAGGGGCGTCGAAAGTCGCAGGTCTGCCGGTGACGACGCGCGACGAATGGCGGTGCTGCGCGGCTCCAGGGATTTCTAGACTCAGTGTCCATGGAGACCATCGACGCCACCGCGAAGGCTGATGCGGCCGAGGCCGATCCGGCAGAGACCAAGCCTGAGCCCGCCCCGGCGAAGAAGGCCTCCGAGCCGGAGCGCACCGGCCTGCAGTCATGGGCCTACGCCGCGGCAGCCGTCGCCTACCTGATCGTTCCCTTCCTCCTCGGCACCGCCCTGCCCGCCGCGACCGCCACCACGGCCCTGCTGACCCTGCTGCCCTTCGCCGCCCTGCTGCTCGGCCTGGCCGACGGCCTCGCCTTCCGCACGACCTGGGCGTTCCCGATCCTCACGACGATCCTCTGCTTCATCGGCCTGCGTATCTACACGAACGACGGCACCTGGATCTACGCGCTCGGCGTCCTCGCCCTGACCCGCGTCGGCACCGCCCTCGGCGGCCGCCGCCGGACCAAGGGCTGAACCGTGGAGGTCTGGACCCTCGACCACCCCGAGCACGGACTCCTCGAGCTGCGCCAGGGCTTCGACGCCGAGTTCCTCGCCGAGGACCCGGACTGGCCGCGCCCGATGTCCGCCGGGCAGGACGCCCGGTCCCAGGACTCCCAGCCGGACGCGTCCGGCCAGGACGCACCCAGACAGAACGCAGCCCCCCACGGCGAGGGCACGCTCGAGGCGGGCCGCCACGACGAGGCGAGCGAGCCGTCGTCGGGAAGCGGGACACGGAAGATCCACGGCGAGCGCGCACCCCTGGACGCCTCCTACGCCCGGCGCGTGCGGGCGCGGATGAAGAACCCGCCGCTGCGGCTGCAGGTGCGGATCGACGGCGCGGTCACCGGCCGCTACCCGCGCACCGGCGTGGACGAGATTCGACTGAAGAATCCGCGCAAGGACGAGGACGGATGGTCCACGTACGGCTCCGACGTCGGATCGAACGCTCGGAGACTGAAGATCCAGTCGAGCATGCTGGGCGACATCCTCTCCGTGCAGCTGCGCGAGGACTCCTCCGTGGTCGAGTTCGACCCGCCCGCCGGCTCGCGCGGCGCGAAGCGGCAGGCCGCCATGGAGGCCAGCAGCGTGAAACGGATCCTGTACCCGCTGATGGGCGGACTCGGGAAGGCCGGCCTGGCGATCGTCTTCCTCGTGGTGTTACCGCTGCTGGCCCAGCTGCTGCCGGACATCGAGCTGGATCTGCCCGAGTTCCGCATGCCCCAGATCCACCTGCCCGTGCCGGTGTTCCCTCAGATCCACCTGCCGGTGCCGCACCTTCCTGAGTGGAACATCGACTTCCCGCCGCTGCCCGGCTGGCTCGTGACCATCCTCGAGTACGACCAGGTGTGGAAGCCGGTCCTGATCGGTCTGGTGATCGGCGTCATCGCGGTCCGGAACCACCGCAAGTCCCAGCGGCAGAAGGCCGAGTGGGCGGCGAAGAAGCAGGCGCCGGCCGAGGAGATTCCGACGGAGGACGGACAGGCCGAGGACGAGGCGTCGCCCGCAGTCAGCCCCAGGCCTGAGAAGACCGCAGTCGGATGAGAGCGGTCACGTCCTCGAGCCCGTAGAGACGATCGAGGGAATCCAGGATCTGCTCCACGGGCTGCGCCGCATGCAGACGGCCCGAGCGACTCGAGATCTGCCGCACCGCCTCGGCTCCGAGATCCGGCCTGTCCTCGACGACCTCAAGAAGGAACTCGCGGGCGGTCCCGACCCGTATCCCACTGGGCACTCGGCCGAGTGGGAAGTCTCGGAGATTCTCCGTGACGATCCACTCCGCCCTGCCGACCACCGCCGCGGCGAGCACGTGCTCGTCGTCGAAGTCCGGGAGCCGGAAGGAGCCTTCGAGCCTCTCCCACCCCGTGACGATGCAGTCGGCGAATGCCGCACGCATCTGTGCGACGAGAAACGCCGCTCGTTGTTGCGCTTCCACCTCGTCGCACACGTGGCGTTCCCGGAGCTTGAGCTCCTCGTGGACCTCGAGTTCGCAGAGAACACCCTCGCTGAGAAGCGGTTCGAAGGCTCCTTCCACAGCGAGCGACAGCAGGAAGTCGCGCTGGAGGCTCGGCCACAGGACACACGTGTCGAGGAGAGCCCTGCGAACAGTCACGACGATGACGCCGCCCGGCGGCGCCGTCCCGCCTCTGCCTTCGCCCTCCTCAGGCGGTCGGCCACCAGCTCGGCAGGCTCATCCGGTTCTCCTTCGGCCGACCCGAGAGTGCCCAGCGCCTCCCGACGTTGCTGGGTACGCGCGTCCCTGTAGGCGAGCACGTCCTCCAGGCTGACGCGTCGATGTGTGCCCGGGCGCTCGCAGGTGAGGTGACCGTCGTCGATCAGCTTCACCACCGTCGGCCGGCTGACCCCCAGGAGGTCCGCAGCCTGCTGTGTCGACACCGTCGAACTCCTCGGGACGATCGTCACCGCCTCGCCGCGCCGGAACGCATCCGTCACCCGCATCAGCACCCGACGCAGCTCGGGATCGAGCTCCACACGATCAGAGCCGACCGCACCGACCACGTGGAACCCCGCCTGCTGGGCCGTCAGCATGCGGAACAACTCGTCGGCCGAGTCCCTCGAGCCGAAGAACGTGTCCCCGCCGGACTCCACGGCAACCATGAAGACCCCCTGTTTTCGTTTCTTTCGTTTGCCTCATTCAGGCTAGGCCTGGCCGCTTCGTCAGGTCAATGCCCACATAGGCTGGTCGCATGCGCATCCACCACGTCCAGATCTCCATGCCTGCAGGTCAGGAGGACGAGGCCCGTCGGTTCTACGCCGACGCCCTCGGCCTCACCGAGGTCCAGAAGCCGCCGTCGCTGGCCGGTCGAGGCGGCTGCTGGTTCCGCGGCTTCGAACCGTCCTGGACGGAACGCGACACCTTCGAGGGCATGGTCCGCTTCCGCTGCCGGGACGGCTTCGGCAACCGCATCGAGGTCATGACGCCGGCGGTCGCCTGAGACGTCCTGATGGTTCGCAAGACCTGGCACTGGCCCGCCCCGCAACGCGGGTCCTCCACCTGGCGAGCCGTCGCAGCCTCTGTTGCCGACGGACGTCACCTCCTGCACGGGTCACGCACTCCCGGGCTGACGGTGATCGATCCCCGCGCCCCCCTCGACCGCAGCCCTGATGCCTATTCGAAGCAGACGGCCGTCTTCGCCACGGAAGACCCCACATGGGCCATCAGCTATGCAGTGCGCTCGAAAGACTGCCCACAGTTCCTGAACGCGTGCTTCTATCCAGGAGCCGAGGCAGGAACCACGGCTCAACGGCGCCTCTTCTATTCATATGGACGTCGACCAGACGGCTCCGTCCCGGTCTCCCCTGGCACGGTCTATGTCCTCGATGCCGCCGGGTTCGAACGACAGCCTCCCGAACATGATCCCGCCGTGGGTTCGACGGTGACGGAATGCCAATGGACCAGCCTGCGGCCCGCACGGGTGGTTGCAGCGTTCACGGTCACCCCGGACGACCTCCCGACACCGTTGCCGAGCCATGACACGGCTTCTGTGGATGCGCGAGCCCATGAGGGGCCCGCCGCGTTCCCCTGGGGAGCGCCTGACCGCCCCTGAGCTTCGTCATGCCCCCACGCCGTAGGCTCAATCCATGTCCATTGGCCTTCGCCCGACCTCACCGAGTGATGCAGTCGCACTCAGCACGCTGCTTGCTGACGAACGAGGCCACCTTGCGCCGTGGGAGCCGGTCCGTCCTGTCGAATGGTTCACCGAAGCCGGACAGCGAGCGCGCCTTGAGCAGGCCGAGTCCGATCGAGCCGAGGACAGGTCGTACGCCTTCCTGATCGTCGATCACGGAACACCGATCGGTCAGCCCACCCTCGCCAGCGTGGTTCGAGGTGCCGGACAGTTCTGTTCGCTCGGGTTCTGGGTGGCTGAGAAGAGGACGGGCTGCGGCGTGGCCTCCGTTGCCGTCGAACCAGGCGTGCAGTTCGCGTTCGGCAACATCGGCCTGCATCGCGTCCAGGCCGAGACGCTGGTGCACAACATCGCGTCGCGCCGTGTTCTCGCCAAGACCGGATTCGAGGAGATCGGCCTGGCACCCGAATTCCTCATGATCGCGAGCACGTGGCAGGACCATGTCCTCCATCAGCGCCTCAACCCACACTGGGCATAGGAGCACCCCATGACCTCCCAGATCTGCCTCCGGCCCCTCCGCGTGGACCACGCCGACGAGATGGCCCGCGTCCTCGCCGACCCAGGGCTCTACACCTTCACCGGCGGCGAACCGCCCACGGCGGAGGCCCTCACCGAACAGTACGGCTTCCAGGTGCGCGGCTGGTCCCCGGACCGCTCGGAACGCTGGATCAACGCCCTCATCGTCCTCGGCTCCACCGGCGAGGCGGTCGGCTATGTCCAGGCCACGGTCCCCCAGGACGGCGGGCCCGCGGAGGTCGCCTGGGTGGTCGGCGCCCCCTGGCAGGGCCGTGGCTTCGCGACGACGGCTGCTCGCCTCCTCCTGGCACGCCTCGCCGGCCTGGGCGTGCGAGGGGTGATCGCGCACATCCACCCGGACCACGCCGCGTCGAACGCCGTGGCGCGACGCTGCGGGATGCGGCCGACCGACCAGGTGGTGGACGGCGAGGTGCGCTGGGAGGGTCCGGTGGCAGGCGGCGGCTGAGAGCGTCCGGTGGTGGGTGACGGCTGAGCGCGGCCGGTGGTGGGTGACGGCTAAGAGCGGCCGGTGGTGGGTCGCCACCCGGCGGAGCGCCGCCCTGCGCTGTACCGCCCGGCCCTGCCCTGCGCTGTGCTTGCCGTCGGTGCGCTTCGTTCCGATTCGGAGCCTGCGAGAGGTGCTCCGAATCGGAACGAGGGCTCAATGGCGGAGGCTCCGGAACGCTCGATCCGATCGGGAGCATGCCAGACGTGCTCCGGATCAGAACGAAGGCTGCGTCGGATCGGCACAGAGGCATCGGGGAGACGGGGCGAGGGAGCGCGAGCCACATGGAGATCCGGGGATGCTCCTCGGCGGCGCAGGCGCGGGCGCAGACACAGTCACGCCGGGGCCGCGTCCCCACGACACGGCCCCGGCGCTCTCTGCGGCTCCAGCGGACGTCCCCACGACATCCGCCTGGAATCCCCCGGGCAGCCCATCCCCACAACGGCCCGCCAGAGGGAGTCTGGTCACCGGCGGCGGAGCAGCGTGCGCACCGCCGCCGGAACGTGTTCAGACTCGATCAGTGATCGTGACCGTGGTCCTCCTCGGAGTCGTGGTCATGGTCGTGATCGTGGTCCGAGTGACCGTGGTCATGCCCTTCGTCATCGCCGTGGTCATGGCCGTCATGGTCACCGTGCTCGTGGCCGTCCTCGCCGTGGTCATAACCCTCGTGGTCGTGGTCATCCTCACCGTGGTCGTGGCCCTCGTGGTCGTGGCCATCCTCGCCGTGGTCGTGGTCGTGGCCGTGATCGTCGCCCTCGGAGGAGGCCGGGGCCTCGGGGGCACCGGTCACGACGGCCATCTCGGTCACCGGGCCGTCGAGCGCGAACTCGTCGACCTTCTCGCCCTTCACCAGGTCGATCACCACGAGCTTGTTGTTCTCCGCGTCGGTCACGTAGGCGAAGTCACCGGCGGTCTTGAGGATCGGGCCCGGCTCCTGCCAATCGTCCTTCTCCTCCCACTCGCCGATGGCGTCGATCTTCTTGACGACCTCGCCGGACTCCTCGTCGATCACGTTGAGCTTGCCGTCGTAGGTCAGGACGACGCCCTCGCCCTCCGGGCCGCGGGCCAGGGATCGGAACCAGTAGGAGGACCCCAGGTCCACGACCTTCATGGAGTCGTTGACCGAGTCGATGAGCGCGACCTTGGTGGTCCGCTCGACGGCTTCCTTCGGCTCCTTCTCCACCTTGTAGTCGCCCAGCACGATCGAGGAGTCGTCAGATCCGGCCAGGTTGCCGGAGCGCTGGAACTCCAGGCCCGGGTCGATCTTGTGGAACTCGCCGTCGCGGTAGACGATCGGGCCGTTCTCACAGCCGAGCACCACCACGTCCTTGCCGTCCTGCTGCTGGGCGGCAGCCTCGCCGTGGACGCCCGGGCAGTCCTCGGTCTTGGCGATCTCCTTGCCCTCGCGGTCCACGACCTTCACGGTGTGGCGCTCGTCCTCGTTGCCCTCCGTGGTCAGGACGCTGCCGTCGGCCAGCTCCAGGGCCACGCCGTGGTGTGCCGCATCCGTCGTCATGTCCTCGGTGACCGGGGTCAGGTCCGGGGTGGCCTTGTCCAAGTCGTCCGAGATGAAGGTGTTGATGGAGCCGGTGCCGTCGGCGAAGAGGTTGGTCTTGCCGTTGTGCGTCACAACGTGGCCGGCATGGTCGCCGGGGAACACGACGCCGGTCATGCCGGGCTCGGACTCGTAGTTGTGGAAGTGATCCCCGTGCGCCTGCTTCTTGATGCCGGTGGAGAAGACCTCCCAGCCCTTCTCCGTGATCACCATGATGTCCTTGCCGTTGCCGGCATTGGACAGGCGCTTGAAGCCGGCCAGTGCCTGCTCCTTGAGCACGTCGCCGGTCTCGGCGTCCAGGAGGGTCAGGCCCTCGTCGTCGGACAGGAGGATGCGCGGCTTCACGGTCGCAACCTCCTTGGCCGCGGTCGGGTCCACCCAGTCCGCCTCGTCCACAGAGGATGCGGCGGCGACGTCGTCGCCCGCCCCCTCGCCGTCCTTCGACTCCTCGGCGCCCTTCGAGCCCGAGGCCTCGGCGCCCTGCGACGCAGACTGGGAGGCCGAGGCGGTCGCGTCGGCGTCAGAGGCGTCGTCACCGCCGGCGCAGGCGGACAGCGCGAGGGCGGCCGCGGCCATGGTGGCGGCGAATGCGGAGAAGGACTTCAGGCGGTGCGTGGGGGCGACCACCGCGGAGGACAGGGTGTGAAGGTGCGAAGACTTGGTCATGGCTCTCAACTGTAAACGCTATTGCGTAGCGTTCGCAATATAGGCTCTGACCAGACCGTTTCCTACACGACGACGCACCGGAACCCGACGTTCTCCCGCACGAAAGCACCTCCGGACTCGACGTTTTCCCGAACGAAAGCGCCTGGAGGCGTCTGGGGAGCCGCACGGCCTCGCGGGCGACCACCACGCAGCACCCGACCACCGGCGCAGTAGCGTGGACGAGCCGGGGTGAGCGGCCGTCGTCGTGAAGCCCTCCCCCACCCACCGCGGGCCGCCGGCCCGCCCCGAACCGAGCCGAGGAGCACCGATGACACCGCCGCAGGGATGGGGTCCCGCACTGACCGAGTCGCTGGGGATCGAGCCGTGGCGGATCCCGATCGTGGTGGCGACCGCCGTGATCGTCTACCTGGCGTTCCTGCTCCTGCTGCGCGTGTTCGGCGCGCGTCTGCTCACCGGCCTGTCCGCATTCGACACGATCGTGGTGATCATGTTCGGCGCCGTGGCCGGGCGCGTGATCCTCGGCCACCCGCCGACGCTCGCCACCGGACTGATCGGTCTGCTGACGCTGGTGCTGCTGGAGGTGGTCTTCGGGGCGCTCGCCGCCACCGCCCGTGGGCGGCGGGCCATCGCTGGACGGGCGCGGGTGATCGTGGCGCACGGCCGCGTGCTCGAGCCCGCCCGCCGCAGGGCACACGTCAACCGCTCCGAGCTGCTCTCCGCCCTCCGGCGGGCCGGGGTGAGCTCCATGGACCAGGTCGCGTGCGTGGTGATGGAGTCCAGCGGCCACCTGTCCGTGATCCGCGTCGGCCAGCCGATCGACCCGGAGCTGCTGGACGGGGTGCTCGGCGCGGACGAGGTGCTCGGCCGGGGCTGACAGGGCGCCGGGGCTGACGGGGCACCGGGGCTGACAGGGCGCCGGGGCTGACGCCGAGCCAGAAGAAACGGCCCCTTCCCAGGTCCGGGAAGGGGCCGTTTCTTCTGGCTCGGAGCAGGGGCGGCCTGGTTCGGGGCAGGGGCGGCCTGGTTCGGAGCAGGGGCAGCGCCGCGCCAGCCCCCTCAGACCCGCTCGAACCGCACGCCCGGGTGGGCCTGCTCGAGCTCCTCCCAGGTGATGCCGTGCAGCTGCCGCACCTTCACCACGCCGGTCTCGTCCAGCAGGAACACGCCGCGGTCCGCGTAGATGCGGGAGACGCAGCCGACGCCGGTGAGCGGGAAGGTGCACTCGGGCAGCAGCTTGGCCTGCCCCTTCTTGGTGAACAGGTCCATCATCACGTAGGTGTCCTTCGCGCCGATCGCCAGGTCCATGGCCCCGCCGACGGCCGGGATCGCCCCGGGCTTGCCGGTGGACCAGTTCGCGAGGTCACCGGTCGCGGACACCTGGTAGGCGCCGAGCACGCAGACGTCCAGGTGGCCGCCGCGCATCATGGCGAAGGAGTCGGCGTGGTGGAAGTAGGCGGCACCGGGCAGCTCGGTGACGGGGATCTTGCCGGCGTTGATGAGGTCCGGGTCCACGTCCTCGCCGTGGGCCTGCGGGCCGAAGCCGAGCATGCCGTTCTCCGTGTGGAGGGTGACGTGCTTGTCCTCCTCCAGGTAGTCGGAGACGGTGGTCGGCTGCCCGATGCCGAGGTTCACGTAGGAGCCCGGCGCGATGTCGTCCGCGATGGTCTTCGCCAGCTGCTGCTGGTCCAGCGGGGTGTCGGTCTGGATGAACTCGCCCATTGCTTCCTCGTCCTCTCAGTTCTTCCCGACGACGGCGCTCGCCCGCCGCTGCATCTCACCGGAGACCGTGGGCACCGTCACGACGACGTCCGTGTAGATGCCGGGGGTGACCACGACCTCGGGGTCGAGCGGGGTCTCGAGGACCTCGTCGACCTGCACGATCGTGTGCCGCGCGGCGGCCGCCATGACGGGGCCGAAGTTGCGGGCGGTCTTGCGGTAGACGAGGTTGCCCCACGGGTCCGCGGCGTAGGCCTTGATCAGGGCGACGTCCCCGTGGATGGGCGACTCGAGCACGTAGTGCTTCCCGTCGATCTCGCGGACCTCCTTGCCCTCGGCCAGCGCGGTGCCGTACCCGGTGGGTGTGAAGAACCCGCCGATCCCCGCACCGGCGGCGCGGAGGCGCTCGGCGAGGTTGCCCTGCGGGACGAGCTCCAGCTCGATCTCGCCGGCCCGGTAGGCCTCGTCGAAGTGCCACGAGTCGGACTGGCGAGGGAACGAGCAGATGATCTTGGCCACGCGTCGCTCCTTGATCAGCAGCGCGAGGCCCGCGTCGGCCTGGCCGGCGTTGTTGTTGACCACGGTGAGGTCCGTGGCGCCGGAGTCCATCAGGGCGTCGATCAGCTCCATCGGCTGGCCGGCGTTGCCGAAGCCGCCGATCAGCACGGTCGCGCCGTCGGTGATCTCGGAGACGGCCCGGGCGGCCGTGTCCACGAAGCGGGTCATGGAGATTCCTTCGTCTCTCGCCGGCGGCGGCCGGCGGTGCAGGTGAGGTGTCCCGACGACGGGCTCGGCCGTCGTCGTTCCCTCTCACGGTAGGCGGATGCGGGCGGAAGGCAAACAGACGTTTGCAGGGCGAACAACGGGGGCCGAAGGCCCTTCCGTGTCCGTCACGAGACGACCGTCAGGCGCGGCGCACGGTGGTGAAGCCGGCGGCCGCGATGCCGCCGAGCAGACCCGCGGCCGCGAACGCGAAGAAGCCCCACGGATAGGCGATCCCGGCAGTCAGCAGCGCACCGCCCATCAGCGGGCCGGAGATCGCGCCGACCCGGCCCACGCCGGCAGACATGCCCAACGCGGTGCCGCGGACCTGCGGCGGATAGTTCGAGGCGCAGAACGCGTAGACCAGGTTCTGGGCGGAGAACACGAACATGCCGGTCACGAAGACCACCGCGTAGATGCCCACCAGCGGCAGCTTCACCACCAGGGCGCACAGCAGCAGCGCCGAGCCGAGGAACCAGATGATCGCGGCATTGCGCGGCGTGATGCGGTCGCCCACCCGGCCGGAGACGACCAGGCCCGCCACCGCGCCGGCGTTGAGCACGAGCAGGAAGCCGAGGGCGTTGCCGAGGTCGTAGTCCGCTGCCCGCATGATCTGCGGCAGCCAGGAGTTCAGGCCGTACACGAGCATCAGCCCCATGAAGGACGCGATCCACACCAGCACGGTGTTGCGGCGGTACACGCCGGTCAGCAGCAGGGCCGCACCGGAGCGCTCCTGGCCCGAAGCCTGCTCCGGGTGCGCGTCCCCGTACGGGCGCTGCTGGGCCTCCGCCTCATGGGCGTCCAGGCCGTAGTGCGCGGCCAGCACGCGGGCGTCCTCCGGGCGTCCGACGGCGTTCAGGTAGGCCGGGGACTCCGGCAGGTAGCGCAGCATCAGCGGCAGCAGCACCAGTGCCGGGGCGCCGCCGAGCCAGAAGAGGATGCGCCAGCCGTCCGTGGTCTGGGCCGCAGCCCAGAGCGCCAGCAGCGAGGTGATCACGGCGCCCACGTGGTAGCCGGTCATCACCATGGTGGTGGCGTTGGCGCTGCGCCCCCGGCGGGCGAACTCGGTGACCATCGAGATGGCCGTGGGCAGGCACCCGCCGAGGCCGAGGCCGGCGACGAAGCGCAGGACGCCGATCTGCCAGGCCTCGGTGGCGAAGCCGGTGACGAAGGTCAGCACGGAGAAGGTCAGCACGGCGGCCATCAGCAGGCGGCGGCGGCCGAGCCGGTCGGTCAGCCAGCCCATGGCGAGCGCGCCGATGGTCATGCCGATCAGCGAGGAGGTCAGCAGCCAGGTGCCGTTGGCGTTGGTGACGTTCATCGTCGGGTCGTCCGTGAGCTTCGGCATGGCGGCGCCGAGCACCACGGCGTCGAAGCCGTCCAGCAGCACGGCGATCCAGCAGAGCGGGGCCACCCAGCCCCGGCCGCGGAGGATCAGACGGCCACCGCCGTCGGCACCTTCTGCGAGGGGTGTCGAACGCGCCTCGTCCTGGGGCGAGGTCACTGATGTTGACGGCATCTCCGCCTCCTTCACAGGGTCTGAGCGACGCCCCGGGCGGATGTCGCGCAGATCACACCGTATGCCTCGCCCCGTGAATCGCAAACATGAGTTTGCAGTGCGCACAGATCGGCTACGGTGACGCCATGGAGACGACGACCGACCCGGCCCGCGAGGCCTCGGGGCACCCGCACCGGAACGAGTTCGTCCAGGCCCTGGCGACGGGTCTGGGCGTGCTGCGCGCATTCACGCCTGAGCGTCCGGCGCTGACGCTCACGGACGCCGCCGAGGCGACGGGGATCTCACGGGCCTCGGCGCGGCGGATGCTGCTGACGCTGGTGCACCTGGGCTACGCCGTGCAGGTGGGACGCACGTTCGAGCTGACGCCGAAGGTGCTGGAGCTGGGACGCGGCTACTGGACCGGCCGGAGCAGGTCCGAGGTGCTGCGCCCCGTGCTGACGCGGGCCTCACAGCGGCTGCAGCAGTCCTGCTCGGCCGGGATCCTGGACGGAGCCCACCTGATGTACATCGCACGGGTGCACACCGAGCGGATCCTCCGCGTGAACCTGGACGTGGGCACGAGACTGCCGGCCTTCAACACCTCCATGGGGCGGGTGCTGTTGGCCGGCCTCGAGGACGCCGCCGTACGACGGGTGCTCGAGGGTTCCCCGCGGACCCCTACCACCGAGCTGACGCGGACCGGCGTGGAGCAGCTGCTGGCCGAGGTCGGCCGGGTGCGGGAGCAGGGGTACGCGGTGGTGGCCGGCGAGCTGGACCGGAACCTGGCCTCCGTGGCCGTTCCGGTGCGAGACGGCGGCGGCCGCGTGACGGTCGCCCTGAACACGGCACTGTCCACGGCGCCGGGGCAACTGGGGGCGGAGTTCTCCGCAGACGAGTTGGAGGGGGCCGTCTCCCGCGCCGTCCCCGTGTTGCAGGAGGCGGCGCGGGAGGCCGAGGCGGCCCTGGCCCTGGCGCACTGAGGCTGCGGCCGCGGGGCGGGGCCGCTGGGGCGGCCGCGGGGCGGGGCGGGGGCCGCTGGGGCGGGCCCGGCCCCGACCCGCCGAGGCTGCGGCCGCGGGGCGGGGCCGGCGTCAGCGCATGAGACCAGAACCCTGGCCGGCGTCGGCGCGCTCAGCGGCCACGACCTCCGGGTCCATGAGGTAGCGGAACAGGGAGTCGTCCAGCTCCTCCAGCCACGGCGTGTGATGCTGCGCGGCCATGGTGCCGGTCATGACGGAGCGGTAGGAGTGGTCGCGGTAGGTCATGATCCCGGCCTTCTTCGCCTTCTTCCAGCTCGCGAGGATCTCGAAGACCGCGTCCAGGTCGAACATCGGGTAGTCCGTCTGCTCGATGAGGTCCTCCACGTAGTCGCACTGGAAGCGGGCCTCCTCGATCTCACCCGGGATCGCCTCGAAGCGGGCCGTCCAGTCCGCCATGTGTGCCGCGCGCTCGTCAGCGGACGGCAGCTCGGCGCGGCCGAGGATGAGGTCGCGGGAGTACCAGGCCTGGGCATCGAACATGTTGTACGTCAGCCACTGGTCCTGCGCCCCCAGATAGTGGACCTTCGGGTTCTCGTGCCACACCACGCCCCGGTAGAGGCCCTCCGGGTACACGGTGTTCGGGCCGGAGAGCGAGAGCTCGCCCGGCATGAACGGGTAGTGGTGGTGGTAGCCGGTGCAGAGGATGATCATGTCCACGTCGCGGCACTGCCCGTCGGCGAAGTGCACGGTGCTGCCGTCCACCCGGTTCAACAGCGGCACCTCCTCGATGCCTTCGGGCCAGTCGTAGCCCAGCTTCGCGGAGCGATAGGAGATGGTGACCTGCTCTGCCCCCATCTTGTAGATCTGCGAACCGATGTCCTCGGCGGAGTAGGAGGACCCGACGAGCAGCACACGCTTGCCGGCGAGCGCCTCCGCACCCCGGAAGTCGTGGGCGTGCATGACCTGGCCGGGGAAGGTCTCGATGCCCTCGAAGGCGGGCACGTTGGGGAAGGAGAAGTGGCCGGTGGCCACCACCACGTGGGAGAACCGCTCGGAACGGGTCTGACCCGTCAGCAGGTCCTCCGACGAGACCACGAAGTCGTCGGTCTCCGGGCGGTGCTGGACCCAGCGGACCACCGTGTTGAAGCGCACCTTGGACTTGGCCTCGGACCCGCGCATGCGCCCGTCGATGTAGTCCCACAGGACCTCCCGGGGAGGGTAGGAGGAGATCGGACGGCCGAAGTGCTCGTCGAAGGTGTACTCGGCGAACTCGAGGACCTCCTTGGGCCCGTTGGACCACAGGTTGCGGTACATGGAGGAGTGCACCGGCTCCCCGGTCGTGTCCATGCCCGTACGCCAGGTGAAGTTCCACTGGCCGCCCCAGTCCGACTGCTTCTCGAAGGCGACGATGTCCGGGACCTCCGCACCGGCCTGCTCCGCCGATTCGAAGGCACGGAGGGCGGCGATCCCGGACGGGCCCGCGCCGATGACTGCGATCCGCTGCGTGTTGTTCATGCACACCTCTCTGCACGGCCGGGGCCGCGCGGTTCCATCGGACCCCGATGCGGAGCGGAGTCCCCCATGAGGACTCAGAGACGCTCGACGCCGCCTCCGGGCGCGCCAGAAAAGGGCCGAGAGGTGGGGTCCCCTAGACCATAGCAAAATCATTCGCAGAGGCCGATTCAATGTCCACCACTCCGCCGGCCGGCCACGCTCAGATGCAGGGAGTGTTCCCGGAGCACCCGGTCCGGCCGCCACGGAATCGACGTTCTCCCGAACAAAAGTGCACGCTGATGCGACGTTTTCCCGAACGAAAGCGTTCCGGAACTCGACGTTTTCACGAACGAAAGTGCTCAGGGTCAGCGTTCAGGGTCAGCGCAGGAAGTTCTCCGCGGAGTCGTCGAACTCCTGCATCCACGGGGTGTGGTGCGGCACGGCCATCGTGCCGGTCACCGTCGAGCGGTGCTGACGGTCGCGGAAGGTCCGCACGTCCTCGATGCGGGCATCCCGCATCTGCAGGAACGTCTCGGCCACGGCCTCCACGTCCACCTCCGGGCAGTCGGTGTGGGCGGACAGGTCCTGGATGTAGGCGCCCTGGTAGGCCAGCGCGGCCGGCGGGCCGTCGATCTGCGTCATCCGCTCGAACCAGGCGTCCATGTCCGCCTTCCGTTCCTCGACGTCGGGCACCCGGACACGCCCCAGCAGCACGTCCCGGGCGAAGTAGGCCTGCGCCTCCAGCAGGGTCAGGGTGAACAGCTGCTGCGAGGCGCCGACGTAGAGCACGTCCGGGTCGTCATGCCAGACGACGCCCTTCCACAGCCCGATCGGGCACAGCAGGTTCGGCCCGCCCAGCGCCAGCTCCTGCGGCAGGAACGGGTAGTGGTGCAGGTAGCCCGTGCACAGCAGCACCATGTCGTACTCGGCCTGCGCGCCGCCGGCGAAGGTCACCGTGTTCCCGTCGAAGCGCTGCACCTCCGGCTGCTCGTCCATCCCCTGCGGCCAGGCGATGTCCTGCGGCTGCTTCCGGTAGGCGGTGGTCACGTGCTTCGCGCCGGCACGGTGCAGCTGCAGCGCCAGGTCCTGGCCCGAGTAGCTGGACCCGATCACGAGCACCCGCTTGCCCACATAGCCCTCGGCCGACCGGTAGTCACCGGCGTGCTGCACCTGCCCGCGGAAGGACTCGATGCCCGGCCACGACGGCACCTGCGGCGTGTGGAAGTGGCCCGAGGCCACCACGATCCGGTCGAACTCCTCGACCACGCTCTCCCCGCTGACAAGGTCCTGTGCAGTCAGACGGAAGCGGCCGTCGTCGTGCTTCTGGACCCAGCGGACGGCGGTGGAGAAACGGATCTGCCCGCGGACGTCCACGTCCTGCATCCGGGCGCGGATGTACTCGGACATCACCTCGCGCGGCAGGTAGGACGGCACAGCACGGCCGAAGTGCCGGTCGAAGGGGTAGTCCGGGTACTCCATGCACTCCTTCGGCCCGTTGATCCACAGGTCCCGGTACATGGAGGAGTGCACCGGCTCGCCGTACTTGTCCGCGCCGGTGCGCCAGTCCAGGTTCCACTGGCCGCCCCAGTCGTCCTGGCGCTCGAACGCGACCACCTCGGGGACCTGTGCGCCGGCCTTCTCAGCCAGTGAGAACGCCCGCAGCAGGGCCATGCCGGACGGGCCGGCTCCGATCAGTCCGATGCGCTCGCGCGATGCCATGGGTGCTCCTTCGAGGGCGGGGCTGCAGGTGGTGCAGGCACGGGGTCGATCCCGGTGCAGCTCCATGCTCTCGCGATCACCACGCCACGCGCACCCCGCGCCCGGACGGCGAGCCGAGCCAGAAGAATCGCACGGTTCACGGCGCGTTCACGCAGCCGAAGCCTCTGGCTCGCCGCGGGAGGCCGGCACACCCCACCCCGCGCCCGGACGGCGAGCCGGCCCGCCTCAGAGCGGCCTGCCGGCCTCCAGGTCCGCGTCCACCTCCGCGAAGACCTTCTGCGCCAGCGTGAACGCGATGTTCGCCGCCGGCACCGAGCAGTAGATCGAGCACTGCAGGAGGATCTCCTGGATCTCCTCCCGCGTCAGACCGTTGCGCAGGGCGGCGCGCAGGTGCATGGCGCACTCGTCCCAGTAGCCGCCGGCGACCATCGCGGTGATCGTCACGGCCGAGCGCATCCTCCGGTCCAGCCCAGGACGGGTCCACACGGTGCCCCAGGCGTAGCGGGTGATGAGGTTCTGGAAATCCTCGGTGGTGGCGTCCTTCTTCGCCTCGGCGCGGTCCACGTGCGCGTCCCCGAGGACCTGACGGCGCACGGCCATGCCGGCGTCGTAGACCTCCTGGGAAGTCCGGTCCATGTCATGTCCGATCGGCTGCTCGCCCTTCACTTCTCCTCCTTCGCCGCGGCGTCCGCCCCGGCGGCCTGCTCGGCCGCGTCCATCGCCTCGACCAGGGCGGAGGCCACCTGCTCCGGTGCCTCCAGCGGAGCCTGGTGCGCCACCTCGGCCAGCGCACGGGTGCGCACCACACCCGCAGGGGCGCCGACGGCGATCTCCTCCCCCGCCGCCGGAGGCGTCACCGCGTCCTGCTCGCCGTGGATCGTCAGCACCGGCAGCGTCAGCTCGCCCAGCCGGTCCCTGACGTCGAACGCCGCCAGCGCCTCGCACAGCCGCGCGTAGGAGTGCCGGTCGGCGTGCTGCAGCGTGTGCAGCAGCCCGGTGGCGCGCTCCGGATGCCGCTCGATGAACCCCTCGGCGAACCACCGCTGCGCGGAGCCGACCACCATGGTGGGCGTTCCGGCCTTCTCCACCAGCTCGGCGCGCTCGCGCCAGGCCTGGGGCTCGCCGATCTTCGCGGCCGAGCAGATCACGGCGGACGAGGCCAGCCGGTCCGCATGCTCCAGCGCCAGCTGCAGCGCCACCGCGCCGCTGAGGGACACGCCGGCATAGTGGACGGGGACGTCGGACGGGATCTGTCCGGCGTCGGCCAGCTCGTCCAGACCCTTCACGACGGCGTCCGCCAGGTCCGCCACGGTCGTCGCCTCGTCGTGGGGCCGGGAAGCGCCGTGGCCGGGCAGGTCCCAGCCGATCACGAGGGTGTCCGCCGGCATCAGGGCGGCGCACTCGGCCCAGAGGGCCTGGACGCCGGTGCCGAGTCCGGCGCCGACGCACAGCACCCGGGCGGGGGCCTCGGCCTCCTTCAGCAGCGTGGTGGTCACGGTCGGCAGGCTCATGGGTGTGTCGCCTCTTTCCTGTCGTGTCTCAGTCGTCGGCCTTCTCGGCGGCGCCGTCCAGGCCGTGGGCGGCGAGGATCCGGTCCACCAGCTGCTCGGCCAGGCCCACGTAGCCGCCGGGGTCGCAGAGCCGGTCCAGCTCGGCATCGGACACGGCGGCGGGGGCGGCCTGTCGCAGGGCGGCGCGGAAGTCTCCGGTGCCGGCCAGATGGGCGTCCACGGCGGCCTGGATCGCCGCACGGCCCGCCCCGGGCTCACCG
This sequence comes from Micrococcus sp. HMSC067E09, assembly GCF_001812555.1. Lineage (NCBI taxonomy): Bacteria > Bacillati > Actinomycetota > Actinomycetes > Micrococcales > Micrococcaceae > Micrococcus > Micrococcus sp. HMSC067E09. The sequence continues at coordinate 117,655 of NZ_KV809408.1, forward strand.
CGGTCCTCGTCGATCCGCGGGGCCAGCGCGGACATCAGGCGCTCGGACACCAGCACCGGACCGGTGCGGTCCAGGTTGGCGCGCATCCGCTCCGGGCGCACCCGCAGGCCCTCGGTCACCTCACGGGTCAGGGCCGCGGCGGCACCGGCGTCCCGCAGCAGGCGGCGCAGGGCCGGCCACTCGGCGTGCCAGGCGCCGTCCGGGCGGTCCTCGTTCGCCGCCCCGGCGGCGGTGTACACCTGCGCGAGCGTCCCGGGCGCGGACAGCGCAAGGGAGTGCACCAGCACGGAGAGCACCGGGTTCTGCTTGTGCGGCATGGCGGAGGAGCCGCCACGCCCGGGGGCAGTGGGTTCGGCCAGCTCACCGATCTCCACGCGGGAGGAGAGCAGCACGTCGTTGGCGATCCGCCCGCAGGCCGCCACCGCGTCGGCCAGGGCCGCAGCCACCTGCGTGACCGGCAGGCGGGTGGTGTCCCACGGGCCGGGCGGATCCTGCAGGCCCAGCCGGGAGGCCAGGGCGGAGGTGAGGCCGAAGGCGTCGGGGCCGGAGCCGTCGTCGGGAAGCCGGCCGTCCGCGCGGGCGGAGGCGAGCGCGCCGTCCAGGGCGGCCAGCGTGCCGGCGGCGCCGCCCCACTGGATCGGCAGGGCGGCCGCGGCGGCGGCCAGGCGGTCCGCTGCCCGGGCGAGGCCGTCCAGCCAGTTCGCCGCGCGCAGCCCGAAGGTGATCGGCAGGGAGTGCTGGGCCAGGGAGCGGGCGACCATCGGGGTGGAGCGGTGCTCCACGGCCAGCGCCGCCAGCGCCGTGGCCGCGGCCCTCAGGTCCGCCACCACGGTCCCGGCGGCCTGGACGGCCATGCGCATGAGCATGGTGTCCACGATGTCCTGGCTGGTCGCGCCCACATGCACCGCCGTGAACCCGGCCGGCAGCTCCGCCCGCAGCCGCTTCAGCAGCGGGATCAGGGCGTTGCCGCCGGCCGTGGCGGCGCGGGCCAGCTCGTCCAGGTCCACGGACCCGGCCAGCCGATCCGCCGCCGCCCGCACGGCCCGGGCCTCGTCCGCCGAGACCACCCCCGCCTCCGCGAGCGTCTGCGTCCAGGCCGCCTCCACCTCCAGCAGGCCGGCGACGACGGCCGCATCCGAGGTCTGCGCCGTCACCGCCGAGGCGGGCAGGGCGGGGTCGAGCAGGCCGTGGTCCGCGGCCGGGCGCGGCGGCACGGAGGAGGAGGAGGAGGACGGGTGGTCGGTCATCGGCGGTCGGGGCCTTCCGGGCGTCAGTGGTGGACGGGGTACTCGATGCCGGGGAACTGCAGGAACACGGTCTCCTTGTCCGCGTTCTCCCCCGCACCCTGGATCCACACGTCGAAGCGCAGCGAGCCGTCCTCGTCCCGATGCGCGATCAGCGTGTTCCGGCGCTCCGGATCCAGGCCGGACAGGAACGGGTCCGCGGCCAGCGCCTCCGTGTCCTCAGGAATGTACACGCGGGTGTGCAGCTTGTTCAGCAGCCCGCGGGCGAACACCACCAGGTGGATGAACCGGGCGCGTTCTGCGTCGGTGGCGCCGGGCTCCACGGTGGAGAAGGTGTAGCGGCCGACGTTGTCCGTGACGGACCGTCCCCAGCCGGTGAACGTGAAGCCGTCCCGCACCAGGGAGCCGTCCTTCCGGGAGATCCTCCCCTGCGCGTCCGGCTGCCAGATCTCCAGCATGGCGTCCGGGATGGGGGTGCCCTCGCCGTCGTACACGGTGCCGTACAGGCGGACGGCGTCCGGGTGTGCCGGCGGGACCAGGTTCTGCCCGTCCCACCACGGCAGGTGCACGTTCTCATAGGGGGTGGCGTACCCGAAGAACGGGCCGATGGTCTGGCCCGGGGTGGGGACCAGGCGGCCGTCCTCACCGCGTTCGGTGTTCTCGTCGATGCGCATCAGTGCTCGCCCTCCTCGTCTTCCATCCACGTCCGGTTGCTGCCGGACAGGACGATGTCCCAGTAGTAGCCGGTGTTCCACTCGTGGCTGGTGACCGAGTGGTCGTAGGTCGCCACCAGGCGGTCGCGGGCCTTCTGGTCCGTGATGCCCTGGTAGATCGGGTCCAGGCTGAACAGCGGGTCCCCCGGGAAGTACATCTGGGTGATCATCCGCTGCGTGAAGTCCGTGCCGAACAGGGAGAAGTGGATGTGCGCCGGACGCCACGCGTTGTGGTGGTTCTTCCACGGATAGGGGGCCGGCTTGATGGTGGTGAACTCGTAGCGGCCCTGCTCGTCTGTGAGGGTGCGCCCGATGCCGGTGAAGTTCGGGTCCAACGGGGCCGGATGCTGGTCCCGCTTGTGCACGTAGCGGCCGGCCGCGTTGGCCTGCCAGATCTCCACGAGCTGTCCGCGGACCGGGCGGCCGTCCCCGTCCAGGACGCGGCCGCGGACCTTGATGCGCTCGCCGATCGGCTCACCGCCGCGCTGGATGGTCAGGTCCGACTCGAGCGGATGCACGTCACGGTCGCCGAACGCAGGGGACCACAGCTCGATGGTCTCCGGGTCCGCATGGACCATCGACTTGGTGGGGTGGCGCAGCAGCGAGGAGCGGTACGGGGGGAAGTCCAGCCGCGGCTGGGTCTCGCCGGAGGCCTCGGCGTGGATCGCGGAGATCTCGGAGCTGATCTGCTCCTGCGAGTCCTGCGTGGCCGCGGGGTCGAGGACGTGCGCGTCCTCGAACGCCTCCTCGTCCGGGGCGGGGGCGGTGCTGCTCATGGGTGGCTCCTCTCGGAGGGTCGGTGGGGTCGTCGGGTTCTGGGGCGGCCGGGCCGCGGAGGGCCAGCGGCCGGCGGGCCGGCGGGCGGGCGGGGCCGTCGTCGGGCGCCGGGAAACCGGCGGACGGCGGTCAGGAGTTCGGCCAGCCGGTGTACTGCTCGGCCAGGTGCTGCATGCCGAACCGGGAGCCGGTGACGGACTCGAGCTCGCCGAGGATGCGGCGGTTCTCGAACGCGGTGGCATCCGCCCGGGTGTGGAGCATGGAGGTCATCCAGAAGGAGAAGTTCTGGGCCTTCCACACCCGGCGCAGCGCGGTGTCCTGGTAGCCGTCGAGCTTCTCGCGGGTGCCGGTGTCCGCCCAGGCGAGGATGGCCTCGGCCAGGACGCGGACGTCCGCGAAGGCGAGGTTGAGGCCCTTCGCGCCGGTCGGCGGGACTGTGTGGGCGGCGTCGCCGGCCAGGAAGACGCTGCCGCGGCTCATGGGCTGACGGACGAAGGAGCGGAACGGCAGCACGGTGCGGTCGAAGATGGGCCCGGTCTTCAGCTCGAAGCCGTCCGGGCCGGACACGCGGGCCTGCAGCTCGGACCAGATGCGGTCGTCGGACCAGTCCTCCGGCTTCTCGCCCGGATCGCACTGGAAGTACATGCGCTGCACGGTCTCCGAACGCTGGGAGATCAAGGCGAAGCCGCGCTCGTGGCGAGCGTAGATCAGCTCCGGGGAGGACTTCGGTGCCTCCGCGAGGATGCCGAACCAGGCGAACGGGTACTCGTGGGACAGGTCCTGGGAGCCGCCGTCGGCCAGGGCGCGGCGGACCACGGAGCGGGAGCCGTCCGCGCCGATCAGCAGGTCGCAGCGCAGCTCGTGGACCTCGTCCGGGTCGGCGCCGTCCGGGAGCGAGCGGAAGCGGACGCCCGGGCGGTCCGAGTCCACGTCCAGGACCTCGGTCACCTCGGTCTCGAAGCGCACGTCCCCGCCGTCCCGGGCACGGGCGGCGGCCAGGTCCACGAACACCTCGTTCTGGGCGTAGAGGGTGACGGTGGCGCCCACCAGCTCCGGGAAGTGCAGCAGGTGGGACTCGCCGCCGAAACGCAGGTCGATGCCCTCGTGCTCGTCCCCCAGCTCCCCGATGCGCCCGTCCACCCCGGTCTGGGTGAGCATGTCCACGCTGGGCTGCTCCAGGATGCCGGCACGGTGGGTGTGGGCGATCTCCTCGTGGGAGCGGCGGTCCAGGACGATGTTGTCCACGCCCGCACGGGCGAGCAGATGGGAGAGCATGAGGCCGGCCGGGCCGGCGCCCACGATCCCGACGCGGGTGCCGGTGGTGGTCTGCGGTGAGGTCATGGAGGCTCCTGGGAGACGGGGCAGGGCGGGCCGGGTGATGCGGCCGCAGGCTGGCACCAGCGTGAACCAGAGCACAGTGCGATGGTAGGTGCATTCCCACTCAGTGAGAATGACGCGCGGTGGGAACACGGTGGGAGCGCGGGGGTGCAGGCCCCGCCACAGCACTCCCCCGACCTTCCCCGCGGAGGCGAGGAGCCGTCGTCGGGCTCTCCGGCCCCTTCCCGACGACGGACCGGGCGCCTCCGCCACGCCCCTCGCCTGCCGTTCAGCCCAGGGAGCGGCCGATGCCGCGTGCCGCCGTCATCAGCAGAGGTGCGATGGCCGCATCCGCGGCCATCTGCCTGGGCACCACGACGCCGAGAGCCGCGACGGTCCGCCCGGCGCCGTCTCGCACCGGGACGGCGATGCCGCGCGCCTCCGCGTCGATGCGCCCCACCACGGCGGCATGCCCCTGACTGCGCACATGGGCCAGGATGCTCCGCAGCTCGTCCTCGGTGGGGTTCACCGCCGGAGCCGCGCTGCCCTTGGTCGGAGGCACCGGCCCACCGAGTTCCGCGGCGTGGGCACGCACGTACGCCGCCACGCGGGGCCGCGCAGAGAACGCCAGCAACACCTGGCCGAGTGAGGTGGTGAAGGTCGGCAGACGGCCCGCCACCGTCGCCTGGTTCGCCACCGCCCCCCGGGCGGACAGGCGCTCGAGCACCAGCACGCCCTCGTCGTCGAGCACCGCCAGCTGCACGTGCTGGCGCAGCACCGCGTGGACGTCGTCCAGGAACGGCATGGCCGCCTGACGCAGGGAGACGGACGGCGCGGACCGGGACGCCAGCTCCCACAGGCGCAGGCCGGGCCGGACGCGGCCGCCGTCCTGCTCCAGCAGATCGGACTCCCTCAGCCGCTCGACCCAGCGGTAGGCCGTGGCCGTCGGCAGTCCCGCCCGCTGCGCGAGCTCGGCCGTGGTGAGGCTGGGATGCTCGGCGTCGAATGCCTCGAGGATCCGGATGAGCCGGTCCAGGGTGGAGTCCGCGCCGCTCACGGCCGCCCCCCCCGGCCCGGGCCCGGGCCGCACCCGCTCCTGCCAGGCCACGATCCGCTCCAGCGCCTCGGCCACGGCCTCCTTTCCGGCCGCGAAGGACAGACGCACAGACTCCGGTCCGTGGACGGCGTCGAAGTCGTCGCCGGGGGTGATGGCCACGCCGGCCTCCTCGAGCAGAGCGGTGCAGTAGCCGAGGGCGTTCCCGTACCTCTCAAGCGCCCACTGCGGCAGGCGGGCCCAGAGGTAGAAGGCGCCGTCCGCCGGGGCCACGTCCGCCCAGCCCAGCTCCGGCACCCGCTCCAGCAGGACCTCGCGGGTGGCGGCGAACCCGCGCACCTGCTCCTCGCAGAACTCATAGGCTGCTTGTCCGAACGCGGCGACCGCCGCCTCCTGCGCCGCCGCCGGCGGGCAGAGGGCCGCCGACCCGGCCAGCCCCTCCACGGCGGCGCGCAGGTCCTCCGGAACCAGCATCCAGCCCAGCCGCCAGCCGGGCATGCCCCAGTACTTGGAGAAGGAGCTGATCACCAGGGCGGTGCGGCTGAAGGTCCAGGCGCAGGCGCCCCTGTCCGCGGGGTCGGTGGACGCGGCCACCGTCTCCGTGGTCTCGGTGGCCTCGGCCACCCCTGCCGCAGCGGCGCCCCGGTAGACGATGCCGTGGTAGATCTCATCCGAGACCAGGCGCACCTGATGCTCCTGGCACCACACGGCGAGCGCCTCGAGCTCCTCGGCGCTCACCATGGTCCCGGTCGGGTTGGCCGGAGAGGCCAGGATGAGTCCGGCCAGCGGTCCGCCCTCGGCCTCGGCGGCCTCGAGCAGCTCCACGGTCGGCTGGTGGCGCACGTCCGGGCCGGCGTCGAGCTCGACCACCTCGCAGCCCAGCGAGGTCAGGATGTTCCGGTAGGCCGGGTAGCCGGGGCGGGCCAGGGCCACCCGGTCGCCGGCCTCGAAGGCGCAGAGGAAGCCGAGCAGGAAGGCCCCGGAAGAGCCCGTGGTGACGGCGACCTGCTCGGGGGCCACGTCCAGCCCGTACCAGCGGGCGTAGTGTCCGGCGATCGCCTCGCGCAGCGGCCGGATCCCGGAGGCCGGAGTGTACGTCAGCGCTCTCCCGGAGGCATGCACGGCAGCGGCCGCCTCGTTGACGGTCGGCGGGGCGCCGGCCCCGGGCTCGCCGGCGCAAAGGGACACCACGTCGCGGCCCTCGGCGCGCAGCTCGGCCACTCTCCCGAGGATGTCCATCACCATGAACGGCGGCACCTGGGCACGCGTCGACGGGCCCAGCGGACGGCGATCGCTCTGCATCTCACGCATGGCCTCACGGTATCGGCATCTCCGTTCCGCCACGGCCCTTCTCCGCCGCCCGGCACTGGTCTACATTCAGCCCAGGCCGCCTGGGCGCGGCACCCACGAGGGGCTCCCTGCGCCGCGAGGACATTCTGCCTCCCCTGCAGCGCCGGAGGCACTGACAGGATGCCCCGGGGGCGCCGTCTGGGCGTCCCCGGGGGCGTCGCCGCTACGAACGCTCCCGACCCCTGGAGGCGAGGAGCAGCCAGGTGCCCCACAACAGGCCTAGAATCGCCGCGACGATCAGCACCACATCTACGGTTCCACTCAGACCATCCACCAGCGTAGCGGCCGCGACCAGGACGAACACGAGCATCACAGTCACGATGAGCGCAGCGGAGCCTCGTCGACCGTCGCGCGCCGCTCCCACACCGCCGCGCCCCTGGTCGGATCCATGCTTCCTGGTATCAGGCATAGTCATAACAGTCACGGAATGTGGCAATGAAGCTGACAGAGTATCCGGCCAGCGCAAGGGCGAAGAGGCCACCAGAAGCGACAACGGCGGCCGCAAGGGAGACAGTGGCGAGAGAGAAGCCGGTCGCTGACACTACACATGAGAGCGCATCCGTAGTCCTAGCACCGCCACTTTTTGACGCACTTGAGTCTTGATGCGTCACGATCCGCGCCGCACCTCCGCTATATACCAGATTATAAGTGCGAGATTCCGCGTCAGCGTATGTGTTCTGGATATCCGCAATGAAAGAGTGGTAGTCCTGAGCAAACTTCACATTCACTCCCTCGTCCACAGCGCCCTCGAAGTCGAATACCGTCTCACCATCAACGACAGAGGTGTACTGCTGGGCCAGGCGAACATCCTCTGAGGTGACTGCAGGGCTTTTCCCGTGAGCCCGATGAGGCTCTGTCACCACGACACTGGACGCAGGAATACCGTTAGCCTCGAGGGCACCTGCGGGTGCGCCGCCGAAAACGAGGCCTGCACAGACCAAGCCAGCTAATGTCACTCTTTTGAACGTCTTCATACTCTCAACCAAATCCAATATTCGGTGAATGAATGGGCTTGGGGGATGCGAGCTGTGAATCACAATACACCTGTCCGGATGCACATGCAATCTCAGACACAGAACCGTCCTAGCTTGACCGGCTGAACCACGCGTGATCGGGCGAGCACGTAGAAGACAGTCGTCCCGAGTGGCCGCAAAGGGCATCTCGGCTCTGACCAGCGCGAAATCCGCGTTCACTGACGGGCCCCTCCTTCTGGACAGGCTAGCGAGAACCACCCCGTTGCCTCCGGTTCGAGGCCTCCACGCCGATGTCGCTGCGCGAGAGCTGGGACGGGACCGAGCATCCCCTGGGCGTGTTCGTCGGAGAGTCCTGGGGCAGGACGCCCGCCGAGGGTCCCCGCCGACGGCGCTCGCTCTACCTCTCACGCATGCACCCACGCTAGCCGCATCTCGATTCGGGCACGGCTCTTCTCCACCGCCCGGCACTGGTTTACATTCAGCCCAGGCCACCTGGGCGCGGCACCCACGAGGAGGCCCCATGTCCCGCACCCGCCTGGCCGGCATCGCACTCCCCCTGCTGCTCACGGCCGCCCTCACCGGGTGCACCGAGACCGGGGGCTCCACCACCTCCACCCCGACGACGGCCTCCCCCTCCGCCCTGGTCGGCACCTCCCCGACGGGGTCGGGTGAGAGCGCCGCAGAGGCGACGATCTCGGCGAAGGCGACGGCGCCGTCGTCGCCGTCCGAGGAGGAGTGGCCCGCCGAGCTCTACCAGGCGGGCGGGACCGCCTACGAGGACTACCTGCGCGAGCAGCAGGGGCCGGATGGGTTCGGGCACCTCCTGGGCGAGGTCGCTTGAGAGGCCTGGGGCAAGGGGGTCGCACAGGTCGACGTGGCGACGCGGGAGGGCTACACCTACTCCACGCTGGTGATCTGCGCCCTGAACACCCCGGTCACCCTCACGGACAGTCAGCACACCGAGCTCGAGTCCCCGACCTGCGAGGGCGGCTTCGCCAGCCCCGGTGACGGCTCGAGGGTCACCTACCGAGCGACCACGCCGAACGGCGCCCCCGTGTGCCTGGTGGTGTTCGAGACGCCGGCCGAGGGGGCCCCGGAGGCCTGACTCGGCGGCCGGCGGCACCCAGCGCCCAGGCCGTCCTCCGGGGCAGCCGCCCGGCACCGGAGTGAGCCCGGCAGCACCGGGTACCCGTCACTCAGTCGTCGGCACCGAGGAGCTCGCGGATGTCGTCGGCGGTCAGGGAGTCGGTGAAGGCGCCGGCGCCGGAGTCGTCGGCCTCGTCCATGAGCGCCCCGAACAGCTCGGCCTTGCGGCGCTGCATGTCCAGGACCTTCTCCTCGATCGTCCCCTGGGACACCATCCGGTAGACCATGACGGTCCGGTCCTGCCCGATGCGGTGCGCGCGGTCCACGGCCTGCGCCTCGGCCGCCGGGTTCCACCACGGGTCCATGAGGAACACGTAGTCCGCCTCGGTCAGCGTCAGGCCGAAGCCGCCGGCCTTCAGGGAGATCAGGAACACGGGGGCGTCGCCCTCGCGGAAGCCCTGGATCACCTCGGCGCGGTGGCGGGTGGAGCCGTCCAGGTAGGCGTAGTCCACGCCCAGGTGGTCCAGCTCCTCGCCCACGGTCCTCAGGAACGTCGTGAACTGGCTGAACACGATCACGCGGTGCCCCTCGCCCAGCACCTCCGTCAGGTCGTCCAGGAACCGCTCCATCTTGGAGCTGGGCACGGAGGCGTACTGGTCGTCCACGATCGACGGCGCCAGCGCCAGCATGCGCAGCAGCGTCAGGGACTTGAAGATGGTGAAGCGGTTGCCGTCCACGTCGTCCAGCAGGCCCAGGACCTTGCGGCGCTCGCGCTGCAGCACGCGGTCGTAGAGCTTGCGGTGCGCCGCCTCCAGCTCCACGGAGAGCACCTGCTCCTGCTTCGGCGGCAGGTCCTTGGCCACCAGCTCCTTGGAGCGGCGCAGCATGAACGGACGCAGGCGGCGGCGCAGCCGGGCCATCCGCTCCGGGTTCTCACCGGTCTCGATGGGGTTGATGTACTCCTCGCGGAACAGCCGGTGGCTGGGGAACAGCCCGGGCACGGCCACCTCCAGCAGCGCCCAGAGGTCGGCCAGGGAGTTCTCCATGGGCGTGCCGGTGATGGCCAGGCGGAACGGGGCCTGCACGTCTCGGGCCACCTGGTGCACCTTGGCGGTCCGGTTCTTGATGAACTGAGCCTCGTCCAGCACCAGACCGGCCCACGTCCGGGCGTGGTACTCCTTCGCGTCGATGCGCAGCAGCGTGTAGCTGGTGACCACCACGTCCGCGCCGGCCACCTCGTCCACCAGCGGGGTGCGGCGCTTGCGGGTGGTCTGGTCCACCACGCGCACGTCCAGGCCGGGGGCGAACTTGGCCGCCTCCGCGGCCCACACCGAGACCACCGACGACGGCGCCACCACCAGGAACGGCTCCTCACCGGCCGCTCGGGCCGGGTCGGCCACCGCGTCGGCCGCCTCCACCACGGCATCCGCAGCGCCCGCCTCCGCCTGGGCCGGCGCCTCCTGCGCCGCCTCACCGGCGACGATCCGCCGCTCCTTGGCGTGGCAGAGCAGGGCGAGGGTCTGGACGGTCTTGCCCAGGCCCATGTCGTCCGCCAGGATGCCGCCGAGCCCGAGCTCGTGCAGGAACGCCAGCCAGCGGAAGCCCTCGCGCTGGTAGGGGCGCAGCTCGGCCCGGAGCCCGGCCGGGACCTCGGGGTCCGGGAGCCGCTCGGTGGCGGCGAGCCGGCCCATGGCCGCGGTCCAGGCCGGGTCCTCCTGCACCTCGTCCGCCAGGTCCTTGAGGTCCTCCCAGAAGGCGACCTGGTGCTTGGAGACCTGCTGGTTCTCCGGGGTCCACTCCTGCAGCGTGGCGGCCTCGGACAGCAGCGCCCTGAGCTTCTCGAACGCCGGATGGTCCAGGGACAGGTAGGACCCGTCCATGAGGATCAGGGCGGTCTTGCCGTGCACGAGCGCGGTGAACAGCTCGGCGAAGGGCAGCACGTGGCCGTCCACGGAGACCTGCACCCCCAGGTCGAACCAGTCGTTCTGCGTCGCCTTCGTGCCGACCTCGATCCGCGGCACGGCCGTGAGCTCGCGGTAGTCCGGGCGCTCGCCGGTGACGTCCACGCGGACGTGCTCCACCTTCGCCAGCTGCGGCAGGACGGTCTCGGAGAAGCGGGCCGCGGCCACGCCCTCCAGGGCCTGGCGTCCGGTGCTGCCAGCGCGCGGCCACACCTCGGCTGCCCGGGCGAGCACCTGCCGCTCGTGGGCGGTGTCCCGCAAGGCGTCCCTGGCGTCCACCTCCACCTGGCGCGGCGGGTCGAAGTAGAGCCAGGACCAGTACAGGTCCAGCTGGTGGTCCGGCTGGAAGTCGGCCTGCAGGCGCAGCGTGGGCGGCTCGAACTCGGGCAGGTCCACGGAGCCGTCCGTGGAGGCCACCTCGATCTGGTTCTTCAGCCGCGGGTAGACGCGTTCGAGGAAGTCCGCGCGGTCCGACTGCGGGACGGTGAGCGCCTTCTCGGACTCGAGCAGGTGCTGCACGGGCTCGGCCAGAGACTGTGCGGCGGGCACCAGGTGCGCCACGAAGCCCTCCTCGGCCTCGCGGACCCGGTAGAACCCGATGCCGCCCACCGGGTAGACGTCGGAGGCCTCGACCTGGTGGTCCGCGGCGGTGAGCAGCCGCGGTGACACCGCCAGCTCCCCGCCGTCGGCCTCACGGACGTCCAGGCCCACATGGACCGGCTCCTCCAGCACCACATCGGACAGCGAACCCTGCGCCACGAGCTCCACGCCGGCCTGCTCGGCGCCGGCGAGCAGCTGCCAGATCCGGGTGGAGTCGAACTGGTGGAGCATGATCCACGCGTCCGTGGGATACGTCTCTTCGGCCATCAGCTGACGGTAGATCAGCCGCAGCGCCCGCTCGTGGGCGGGGTCGAACTCGGCCCGCGGGTACTGGAACCGCTTCCAGGTCAGCCCTCCCTTGATCCAGGTGCCCTTCGCGCCCCGCCTCAGGGGGCGCAGCAGCACGAACAGCCCGCGCCCGGCACGCAGCCGGTCCTCGCCGGCGCCGGCCGGACCCCATTGCTGGTACATGGAGTGGGAGGACTCGGCCACCAGCTCCACGCCGATCGCCAGCGGCGCCTGCGGGGAGCGCACCGAGGAGGTCTGCAGTCCGGCCAGCGGCTCCATGATCCGCCGCCAGTCCGCGGCGGCGGTGCGGGAGGCACCCGAGCCGGCCGGGCCGTCGTCGCCCAGGGAGGGCCGGGCGGCTGCCGCCGAGCCGGCCGAGCGGGCGGCGAGCTCGTCCGCGGTGGTGATCATGGAGGCAAGGTCCGTCTTCGCCCGGTCCAGCGCGTCGTCCGAGCGCAGCCGGACGGCGCGGTAGCAGACGGCCGCCACATGTTTGCAGTCCGCGCCCACGGGACAGGTGCATTCGCCGGAGACCGGCTCCCACTCCATGTCCAGCGGGTCGGTGCCCTCAGGCTGGAGGTCCGCGGCCACGGACGGCTGCAGCCACACGCGCACCCGGTAGGGCCGCGGGACCGAGCCGGCCACCTGGGCGGTGAGCAGGCCCTCCTCGGGGTCGAACGTCACCCGTCCCACCCGACTGGTGCTCGCGTACTGGAGCCCGCGGGAGGCGAAGGTGGCACCCACCACGGCGCGGATCGCGTCCGTGTCGATGCGAGGCGTGCTGGTGCGCGACGGGTCGGAGACCATTGGTCCATCCTAGATGTACCCGGCCATCACGTTGATGAC
>NZ_KV809409.1:0-68918 GCF_001812555.1 Micrococcus sp. HMSC067E09
GGATCCAGGAGCCACGAAGAAGGTAACGGGGGGGGAGGGGCCGTCGTCGGGAAGCGGTCGCCGCCTAGACTGAGGGGCATGTCTGCCCTCCGTGCCGCCGCCGCCCTGGCCGGAGTGCGCCGTCGGCCGCGCATGGTGGCCACGGACCTGGACGGCACGGTGATCGGCTACGCACACACGCGCACCGGGTGGCTCTCCCCGCGGACCATAGGGGCGTTGCAGGCCGCCCACGACGCCGGGATCACCGTGGTGTTCGTGACCGGCCGGCCGCTGCGCTGGCTGGGCCCGCTGCGGGAGCAGCTGGGCACCGTCGGCCCGGTGATCTGCTCCAACGGCGCCGTGGTGGTGGACCCCGCCACGGAGGAGGTGCTGCTCTCCCACGGGATGGAGCGGGCCGCCGTGGTGGAGGCGATGGCGCGGCTGCGGGCCGAGGACGAGTCCGCCAGCTTCGGTGCCGAGACCCTGGAGGGCTTCGTGTGGGAGCCGGCCTTCGGCAAGCGGGCCGAGGGCGTCGCCGGGGCGGCCACCGGGGCGTCCCACCGGCTTGAGCGGCTGCTGGATGAGGATGCCACCGTGGTGAAGCTGATGGCCCGTTCCGCCCGGCACGGCGCGGACGAGCTGCTCCTCCGGGCCCGCGCCCTCGTGGCGGACATCGTCTCCGTGACCCACTCAGCGCCGGACCTGCCGCTGGTGGAGATGGCGCAGCACGGGGTGCACAAGGCCGCCACCCTGGAGGAGTATGCGGAACAGCGGGGGATCGCCGCCGCGGACGTGGTCGCCTTCGGGGACATGCCCAATGACATGGAGATGCTCCAGTGGGCCGGCCTCGGCCTGGCCGTGGCCTCCGGCCATCCTGAGCTGGTGGCCGCCGCGGACGCGGTGGTCGGCACCTGTGACGACGACGGCGTGGCCGAGGCGATCGAGCACCTGCTCACCCTGCCCGAATGAGCGGCGCCCGGCCTCAGTCCAGCGACCGGGACAGGTCCGCCTCCTCGTAGCGGACCATGCGGGACGCCGTACCGGTGACCAGGCGGTGCACCAGCCACAGCCCCAGGAACAGCGGCAGTCCGATGTACGCGGTGGCCGCGGCCAGCAGATCCACGCCGCCGGAGCCGGTGAAGGCCTCCACGTTCTGCCCGAGGATCACCACGGCGCACAGCACCAGGGCGACGATCGGGCCGACCGGGAACAGGGCCGCCCGGTACGGCAGCTCCTTCGGGTCACGGCCCTGCGCCACGAACGCCCTGCGGAAGCGGTAGTGGCTCCACGCGATGCCCATCCACACGATGAACCCGGCCAGGCCGGAGGCGGAGACGAGCCAGACGTAGGCGGCGCCGTCCCCGATCAGGGTGGTCAGGAAGCAGCCGGCGCCCACCACGGTGGTCATGATCAGCGCGTTCATCGGCACGCCGCGGCGGTTCACCTTCGCCAGCACGGCCGGCGCCTTCCCGGAGGCGGCGAGGGCGTAGAGCATGCGGGTGGAGGCATAGAGCCCGGAGTTGCCTGCGGACAGGATGGCGGTGAGGATCACCGCGTTCATCACGGAGGCGGCGGCCAGCACACCGGCGTTCTCGAACACCAGGGTGAACGGGGAGATGGAGATGTCCTCCACCTCGGAGCCCAGCAGGTGGGGGCTGGTGTAGGGGATGAGGAAGCCGACGACCGCGATCGCACCCACGTAGAACAGCAGGATGCGCACGAACACGGTGCGGATGGCGGTCGGCACGGTCTTCTCCGGGTTCTCGGCCTCGCCGGCGGCCACGCCGACCAGCTCGGTGCCCTGGAAGGAGAAGCCGGCCACCAGGAAGATCGCCAGGATGCCGGCCCCGCCGTCCACGAACGGGGCCTCGCCGGTGGTCCAGTTCTCGAAGCCCGGGGAGCCGCCGCCGATGATGCCCAGGATCATCAGCACGCCCAGGACCAGGAACACCACCACGGTGAGCACCTTGATCAGGGAGAACCAGAACTCGGACTCGCCGTAGGCCCGCGTGGACAGGGCGTTCAGCCCGAAGAGCAGGGCCAGGAAGAGCGCGGACCACACCCAGGAGGGCACCTCCGGCAGCCAGTACCGCATCACCAGTGCGGCGGCCACGAGCTCGGCGGCCACGGTGATCGCCCAGTTGTACCAGTAGTTCCAGCCGATGGCGAAGCCGAACGAGGGGCTCACGAAGCGGGTCGCGTACTCCTCGAACGCGCCGGAGACCGGCAGGTAGGTGGCCATCTCGCCGAGGGACTGCATGAGCAGGAACACCATGAACCCGATGACCACGTAGGCCAGCAGCGCACCGCCCGGACCGGCCGTGGCGATCGTGTTGCCGGAGGCCACGAACAGGCCGGTGCCGATCGCACCGCCCATCGCGATCATCGTCAGGTGGCGGGAGGCCAGGGAGCGGCGCAGGCCGTTCTGCTCGGCCCCGCGGCCGGGGTCGGAGGAGGCGGCGGTGGCGGAGCTCGGCGTCGGCTCGGTGGGGGCCACGGCGGGACCTTTCGGGAAGAGGGAACGTTGCCGTCCCGGCCTCCGCGCATGCGCGCTGCGCAGGGGGCGTGGGGACCACACGTCCCGAGCGGGCTCCCTCGGGACGTCGGCCCCCGAGCATAGCCCCGTCCTCTGAACGGGGAGGATTCACCGTGTCATGTCTCACCCGGGCGGCGCCGGCGCGGCGCTCAGAGGAACTCGAACGGGTCGAAGTCCTCGATGTCGATCACGCGCATGCGCGGCAGCGGGGCGTCGAAGGCCTGGACGTCGTGCTCCATGTCCCAGACCTCCACGCCCGGGATCTCCCGCAGCCCGCCGGCGATGAACTCGTTGAAGCCCATGAGGGCCACGCGCCGGTCCTCGTCCTCGGCGAGGGCGGTCATCTGGGGGAGGAAGTCGACGTCGTGGCTGGCCAGGACCACGTCCCCGTCCCGTTCGGTGAGGGCCTCGGCGGTGCGCTGGATGCCGATGTCCACCACCTTGCCGGCGCCGCGCAGCATGACCGGCTGGTACCCCATCGCCAGGAGCGCCTGCACGAAGGCCAGCGGGACCTCCCCGTCGATCGCGAGGAAGAACAGCGCCGTGACCGGCTGCTCCCATTCGTCCTCGATGAACTCGCGCACCCGGTTCCAGCGCGGCCGCTCCTCCGGGTGGGGGCGCCGCTGGAGGATGGAGGTGCCGAGGGTGGCGTCGATGTTCTCGCCGTCGACGAGCAGGTAGGTCTGGCGTTCAGTCACGCCGTCGAGCCTACCGCCGGGTGCGCGGGGCGGGGCAGGGCCCCGGCACCGCTTCCCGACGACGCCCCTCGCCTCCGCCGGCCCGCCCACCGGGCGCGCGGGGCGGGGTCGGGCGTGGCGATGGGGCGTCGGCCGTCCACCGAGGCAGTGGACCGAGGCAGCCCCGCGGGGCGGTGGGGCGCGTCGTAGGCTCGTGCCGTGAGCCTGACCTCCCGCCTGACCTCCGGACTGTCCTCCGCCCGTGACGCCGCCGGGCGGGTCCGCGCGTCGGTGCAGCGCGCCGTCGAGCGTTCCCGCCGCACCCCGCCGCCGTATCTCACGGACTCGCTGCCGGCCCGGAACGGCTGGCCGGTGGGGTTTGCGCACCGCGGCGCGGACGTCCGCCGGGAGAACACGCTGGCCGCCTTCGAGGCCGCCGTAGACGCCGGGTTCGGGCACCTCGAGCTGGACGTGCGCACCACGGCGGACGGCGAGCTCGTCGTGTTCCACGACGACACTCTGGACCGCGTCAGCACGGGCCGCGGCCGGCTGCGCGACCACACGTGGGAGCAGCTGGCGGACGTCACGGTCGGCGGGGAGCCGCTGCTGCGCTTCGCCGAGCTGCTCACGGCGCTGCCCGAGGCACGCCTGAACGTGGACCTCAAGGACCGCGCCTCAGCCCCGGCCCTGGCCCGCATCCTCGCCGAGCACGACGCCTGGGACCGCGTGCTGGTCGCGTCGTTCCACGACTCGCGGCGCCGCCTCTTCCGGCGCGCCCTCGCCGACCTCGGCCACCCCGACCGGGCGTACGGGCCGGAGCAGGTGGCGACGTCGGGCGGGGCGGCCGCCATCGCGGCGCTCGTGCTGCTGGGTCCGCTGGGACTGACCGGCTGGCTGCGCCGGTACGCCCTCGACGTCGACTGCGTGCAGGTGCCCGTCCGGCACGGCCTCGTCCCCGTGGCCACCGCCGACTTCGTGCGCCGCTGCCGTGCGGCGGGCCTGCCGGTGCACGTATGGGTCGTGGACGAGCCCGATCAGATGGAGCGGCTGCTGGAGATGGGCGTGGACGGCATCATGACCGACCGTGCCGACGTGCTCGCCGAGGTCTTCACCCGCCGCGGGATCTGGCCGCAGCGCTGACCCGGCCCCGTACACGACGCGACGACGGCCGCCCGCGGTGGGCGGCCGTCGTCGTGAAGGGGGGCGGGTTTGGGCTCAGAGCATCTTCGGCAGGGCCTTGCGCTTGAACCAGGTGTACGGCGGGTAGGCCACCTTCAAGGTGTCCACCTGGTCGGTCTTCGCCAGGGACGGGCGCATGTGGGAGAACGTCTCGAAGCCGGTCTCCCCGTGGTACGCGCCGATGCCGGAGGCCCCGATCCCGCCGAACGGCAGGGTGGTCAGGCCCGCGTGCAGCAGGGTCACGTCCGTGCACACGGCGCCGGCCTGCACCTGCTCCTCGAACGCCCGGTGGAAGCGCGGACGGTCCGTGAACAGGTAGGCGGCCAGCGGATGCGGGCGCGCGGTGATGAAGTCCAGGGCCTGCTGGAACGTCTCCACCTTCAGGATCGGCAGGACGGGCCCGAAGAGCTCCTCCTGCATCAGCGCGTGGTCGGCGCGGACACCGGTCACCACGGTGGGCGCCATGTAGCGGTGGTGGGCGTCCACCCGGCCGCCGACCAGCAGCTGAGCCCCGTCCTGCAGGTCCGCGGCCAGCATGTCCTGCAGGCGGGCGGCGTGCTCCTCGGAGATGAGCCGGCCGTAGTCGTTGGAGGTGCGCGGGTCCTCGCCGTAGAACTCGCGGATCACCTCCGGCAGGGCCTTCACCAGCTGCTCGTGGGCGGCGTCGCCGACGGCCAGCACGTAGTCCGGGGCCACGCAGGTCTGGCCGGCGTTGGTGAACTTGCCGAACGCGATGCGCCGGGCCATCGCCATGACGTTGCGGGACTCGGTGACCACCACGGGGGACTTGCCGCCGAGCTCCAGGGTGACCGGGGTGAGGGTCTTCGCCGCCGCCTCGTAGACGATGCGGCCGACGCGCTCGCCACCGGTGTAGAGGATGTGGTCGAACGGGTGGGTGAGCAGCTCGGTGTTGCAGTCCTTGCCGCCGGCCACCACGGAGATCAGCGCGGAGTCCAGGTACTTCGGCAGCAGATCGCGCAGCACGGCGGCGGTGGCCGGGGCCTTCTCGGACGGGCTGACGATCACCGTGTTGCCCGCCGCCACAGCGGCCACGAGCGGAGCCAGCGTCAGCTGCACCGGGTAGTTCCAGGCGCCGATGATCAGCACCAGGCCCTTCGGCCGCGCCTGCACCTCGGCGGTCGCCGGCTTCAGGGACAGCGGGGTCCTCACCGGACGCTTGTCCATCCAGTCCGTCAGGTGCAGCAGCGCGTGGTCGATCTCCGCGCGCACCGGCATCAGCTCGGTCAGCAGGCCCTCGGTGGGGGACTTGCCGAGGTCGTGGCCGAGGGCGTCCAGGAAACGCGACTCGTTCTCCTCCAGCATGCGCTTCATGGCGCGCAGCTGGTGCACGCGCATGCGGCGCGGATGGGCGGCACGGGACCTCGCCGCGGCGCGCAGGCGCTCCACGGCGGCGGTCGGGTTCTCCGCCCGCGGGCCGATCGGCATGATCGGCAGCATGGACGTGTCCGCGGGGACGTGGAGGTCGGCGTACTCCTGCTCGTCGGCGTCGTCGAGGGGCTGCTCGTGGAAGGTCATGGCACCACCGTAGTCTGCGCAGGTCTCCGCCGCCTCTGTACTTTCGGCGGGCGCCCGCGGGCGTCGGCCCGGAGCTGTGCGACGACGTCTGGGCCGCCCCGTCCGCCACGGCGCCACGCCTTCCCGTCCCCACGCGAAGGCCCCCCACCCGCGAAGGGTGAGGGCGGAGAGGGCGCCCAGGGAGGCTGTGGCGCGGGAAGGCCCCCCGCGGAGGGTGAGGGCCGTCGTCGGGAACCGGCGGCGCCGGTCAGCCGATGACCGCGTCCACGATCCTCTGGGCCTCCGCCTGCACCTGCGCGAGGTGGTCGGCGCCGAGGAAGGACTCGGCGTAGATCTTGTAGACGTCCTCGGTGCCGGAGGGACGGGCGGCGAACCAGGCGTTCTGGGTGACCACCTTCAGGCCGCCGATGGGCGCGCTGTTGCCCGGGGCGTTGGTGAGCGCGGCGAGGATCGTCTCCCCGGCGAGCTCGGTGACCGTCACGTCCTCCGGGGACAGCTCCTTGAGGCGGGCCTTCTGCTCGGCGGTGGCCGGGGCGTCGATGCGCGCGTAGACCGGGGAACCGTGGAGGGCCTCGAGGTCCCGGTACAGCTCGGAGGGGGAGCGGCCGGTGACCGCGATGATCTCCGCCGCCAGCAGGCACAGCAGCATGCCGTCCTTGTCCGTGGTCCACGGCTCGCCGTCCAGGGTGACGAAGCTGGCGCCGGCGGACTCCTCGCCGCCGAACACGCCGGAGCCGGTGAGCAGGCCGGGGACGAACCACTTGAAGCCGACCGGCACCTCCACCAGTTCGCGGTCGAGGGACTCGGCCACGCGGTCGATCATGGAGGAGGACACCAGGGTCTTGCCCACGCCGGCGGCCTGCGGCCAGTGGCTCCGTTTCCGGTACAGGTAGTCGATGGCCACGGCGAGGAAGTGGTTCGGATTCATCAGCCCGCCGTCCGGGGTGACGATGCCGTGGCGGTCCGCGTCGGCGTCGTTGCCGGTGGCCACGTCGAACGGGGCGTTCCCCTCGGCATCCGGGGTCATCCGCTCGATCAGGGAGGCCATGGCGTTCGGGGAGGAGCAGTCCATGCGGATCTTGCCGTCCCAGTCCAGGGTCATGAAGCCGAACCGCGGGTCCACCTCCGGGTTCACCACGGTCAGCTCCAGGCCGTGGCGGGCGCCGATCTCCGCCCAGTAGTCCACGGAGGCCCCGCCCATGGGGTCCGCGCCGATGCGCACGCCGGCCTCGCGGATGGCGTCCATGTCCAGGACCTTCGGCAGGTCCGAGACGTAGCGGTCCAGGAAGTCGAAGCCGTCCAGCCTCGGGTGGCCCTCGACCTCCTCCGGGGCCAGGCGCCGCACACCGTCCAGGCGTGCGGTCAGCAGCTCGTTGGCGCGGCGGGCGATCCAGCCGGTGGCGTCCGTGTCCGCGGGGCCGCCGTGCGGCGGGTTGTACTTGAGGCCGCCGTCCGACGGCGGGTTGTGGGACGGCGTGATGACGATGCCGTCCGCCAGGCCGGCGTTGTCCCCGTCCGCGGAGAAGCCGGCGGGGGTGAGGTCGCGGCCGGCGTTCAGGTGCAGGATCGCGTGGGACACCGCCGGGGTGGGGGTGTAGCCGCCGCGGGAGTCCACCATCACGGGCACGTCGTTGGCGAGCAGGACCTGCACGCAGGTGTCCTGGGCCGGGGCGGACAGCGCGTGGGTGTCCTTGCCGACCAGCACGGGGCCGGTGATGCCCTGCGTGGCGCGGTACTCCACGATCGCCTGGGTGATCGCCGCGATGTGCGCGTCGTTGAAGCTGGTCTTGAGCGAGCTGCCGCGGTGGCCGGAGGTGCCGAACACCACCTTCTGCGCGGGGTCCGACGGGTCCGGGACGCGGTCGGTGTACGCGGCGAGCAGGGCGTCGACGTCGATGAGGTCTTCCGGCAGGGCGGGCGTGCCGGGGCGTTGGGCGGCAGGGACGGCGGGCGTGTGCATGGTCTCGCTCATGCCCCTACTCTTCCACTCCCGCATGATCGCGGGAAGACCGGGGGGTTCCGCGGTGGTGCGGGAGTGTGGGGTGTGGGGCGGGGTGGGGTGAGGTGCGGGGGGATGAGGGGCGGGGCGGGATCGTCTGTGTGCCACGGGTCGGAATCGGCGCCGTGGGGGCCGGAGTTCCGACGCTGCGGATACAGAAGGTCGGTCACCTCCGGCATCGGGGACGCCACGGGACAGTGGACGCCTTGGGACGGTGGACGCCATGTCGCCTTGGCATCGCCGGTCACCTCCGGCAGTCGGCGCGTCACCCACGACGACGGCCACGCACCCCCGGTGCGTGGCGCACCGGGGCGGGTGTCGTCGTCGGGAATCCGCCGGACCTGGCGGAGAGAGCGGGTCGGCGTCCCCGCCAGACCAGGCGGAACGAGCGGGGACGGCACCGTCCCCGCCGGACCCGGCGGAACGAACGGGGGCCGGCACCGTCCCCGCCAGACCCGGCGGAAAGAACGAGGGCGGGGTCCGACCGGAACGCGCAGCGAACTCCGGTCGAACCCCGCCCCCGAACCCCTTCAGGGAGGGGTCAGCGGATCAGCCGGTCACTTCCGGTTCTTCCGCTGCACGTCGTAGCGGTCGGCGTCCATGATCTTGGTCCACGCCTTGACGAAGTCCTTGACGAACTTCTCCTTGGCGTCGTCTGCGGCGTACACCTCGGACACGGTGCGCAGCTCGGAGTTCGAGCCGAAGACCAGGTCGTTGCGGGTGCCGAAGAGCTCCTTGCCGTCGGCGGTGACGCCCTTGTAGTGGCCCTCGGACACCTTCTCCCACTGGGTGTCGATGTCCGTGACGGCCTGCAGGAAGTCGTTGGACAGCACGCCCACGTTCTCGGTCCACACGCCGTCCTTCGAGTCCCCGTAGTTGGCGCCGAGCACGCGCAGGCCGGCCACCAGCACGGTCATCTCCGGGGCGGAGAGTCCGAGCAGGTTGGCGCGGTCCACGAGGGCGAACTCGGCCGGGAACTCCTTGTTGGAGCGCGGGTCGTAGTTGCGGAAGCCGTCCACCTTCGGCTCGAGGTAGCCGAAGGACTCCACGTCGGTCTGCTCCTGCGAGGAGTCGCCGCGGCCCGGGGTGAAGGGCACCTGGACGGGCACGCCGCCGTCGGCGGCGGCCTTCTCGATCGCCCAGTTGCCGGCCAGGACCAGGGTGTCCGCGAAGGACACGCCCTGCTCGGCGGCGATCTTCTCCAGGGCCTCGATGACCGGGCCGGTGACGGCCGGCTCGTTGACCTCCCAGGAGCGCTGCGGCTCGAGGCGGATGCGGCCGCCGTTGGCGCCGCCGCGGAAGTCGGAGCCGCGGTAGGTGGAGGCGGCGGCCCAGACGGTCTTCACCACGGCCGGGACGGAGAGGCCAGCAGCGGCCACGGCGTCCTTGACCGCCTTGACCTCCGCGTCGCCGGGCACGGAGGCCGGGGCCGGGATCGGATCCATCCAGACGAGCTCCTCGGTGGGCACCTCGGGGCCGTAGTGGCGGGAGATCGGGCCCATGTCACGGTGGGTCAGCTTGAACCAGGCGCGGGAGTAGGCGTCGTGGAAGGCCTCGAAGTCGTCCTTGAAGCGACGGGCGATCTTGTCGTACTCGGGGTCGAAGCGCAGGGCGAGGTCCGAGGTCAGCATGCGCGGCTCGCGGCGGCCGCTGCCGTCCGCCTCGGGCACCATGTCCGAGCCGCCGCCGTTGACCGGGCGCCACTGGTTGGCACCGGCCGGGGACTGGAACAGCTCCCACTCGTAGGCGTAGAGGATGTGGAAGAACTCGTTGTCCCAGCGGGTCGGGTGGTAGGTCCAGGTGACCTCGAGGCCGGAGCCGATGGTGTCGATGCCCTTGCCGGACTTGTAGGAGGACTTCCAGCCCAGGCCCATCTGCTCCATCGGGGCGCCCTCGGGCTCCGGGCCGACGTGCTCCGGGACGGTGCCGGCGCCGTGGGTCTTGCCGAAGGTGTGGCCGCCGCCGATGAGGGCGACGGTCTCCTCGTCGTTCATGCCCATGCGCTTGAAGGTCTCGCGGATGTCGCGGGCGGACTTGACCGGGTCCGGCTCGCCCTCCGGGCCCTCCGGGTTCACGTAGATCAGGCCCATCTCCACGGCGGCGAGGGGGTTGTCCAGCTCGCGGTCGCCCCTGTAGCGCTCGGCGCCGCCGTTGGTCCACTCGGTCTCCGGGCCCCAGTACACGTCGTCCTCGGGCTCGTAGGCGTCGATGCGGCCGCCGGAGAAGCCGTAGGTCGGCATGCCCATGATCTCGTGGGCGACGTTGCCGGTGAGGATCATCAGGTCCGCCCAGGAGAGGTTCTGGCCGTACTTCTTCTTGACCGGCCACAGCAGGCGGCGGGCCTTGTCCAGGGAGACGTTGTCCGGCCAGGAGTTCAGGGGGGCGAACCGCTGCTGGCCGGTGCCGCCGCCGCCGCGGCCGTCCTGGGAGCGGTAGGTGCCGGCGGCGTGCCAGGCCATGCGGATCATGAACGGGCCGTAGTTGCCGAAGTCGGCAGGCCACCAGTCCTTGGAGGTGGTGAGCACCTCGGCGATGTCCTTCTTCACCTCGGCCAGGTCGAGGGTCTCGAAGGCGGCCGGGTAGTCGAAGTCCGGGTCATGCGGGTTGATGACCGGCTGCTCCTTGGCGAGGATCTTCAGGTTCAGACGGTTCTTCCACCACTGCTGGTTCGCGTCGCCGGAGGCGGGATGCGGCAGGGAGGCGCCGTGGGCGACCGGGCAGCCGCCCTGGGTCGCGTCCTCGCTCACCTGGCCGAGGGTGGTGGTCTCGTCATGCTGGGAGGCCATGATCGTCCTTTCGTCAGAGGGTGGAGTGGGGGAGGGTGGTGTCCTCGGCCGCACAGGCGGGGCAGCGGCCCCAGTAGTAGACCTCGGCCTCGTCGATCGCGAAGCCGTGGTCCTCGGGCGCGCTCAGGCACGGCGCGGATCCGGTGTGGCAGGGGACGTCCACGAGGGCGCCGCAGCCGCGGCACACCAGGTGGTGGTGGTTGTCATGAGCGTCGAGCTCATAGCGTGCGGTGGAGCCCGCCGGCTGCAGGGACCGCACGAGCCGCGCCTCGGTCAGGGTGTGCAGGGAGTCGTACACGGCCTGGTGGGAGACGGTGGGCTGGCCCTCGCGGACGGCGGTGAGCACGTCGGCGGCATCCGCGTGCGGGTGCTCGCGCAGTGCGGCGAGCACACCGAGGCGGGGGCGCGTGACGCGCAGGCCGGCCGCGCGCAGCAGGGCTGCGTCGTCCGAGGCCTCCTTCAGTGCTGTGCTCATGGTCACCACCCAACCGCCTTTTCTTGAGTCAGTCAAGAAAACGTCGGGTCCGTGTCCGGTGGCCGGACGGTGACGCCGGGGCGTCCGCCCGGTGCCCCGCCCCCGTTTCCCGACGACGGCCCCTCGCCGCGGCCGTCCGCCGCGCGCGGGCCGTTCCCTCTGGTCAGCCCAGGGCCCTACAGTCGCAGTCTCGGGCCGTGCACCTGCGGCCCCCGACGTCGTCTCCAGGAGGCTCGCCATGCCCGTGCACCGGGTCCGTTTCGCATCCGTCCGCTCACAGCGTGATCCGTCCGCGCCCGCCCCGTCCGTCGACGCCCGCGAGGCCGCTGAGGAGCGGCTGCTGGAGGCGCTCGCCGAGGCCGCCGGTGCGGACGAGCCTGTGACCGCGTTGGCCGCCATCCTCGAGGACGCGGACCCGGCGGAGCTGCCGCTGACCGGAGCCGGGCGCACCCGAGCCCAGTGGGAGATCCTCGCGACCCTCGGTGCCCGCAGCCTGGCGGCCGCCCGGGTGTTGGAGCCGCACCTGGACGCCCTCTCGATCCTGGCGCAGGCCGACGTGCCGGCCCCGTCGGGCCTGCTGGGCGTGTATGCGTCCGAGTCCGGCGGCGTGACCCTCACCGCCACCCGGCTCACCAAGCACGACGACGGCTCGGACACCTGGCGCCTGGACGGCACGAAGCCGTGGTGCTCGCTGGCGGCGGACTGCACCTCCGCCGTGGTGACCGCCCGGCGGCAGGACGACGGACGTCCGCAGGCGTTCCTGGTGGACCTGCGCCACCCCGGTGTGGACGTGGGGGAGCCGGCCTGGCCGGCCCTGGGCCTGCGGGCCGTGACCACCGGTCCAGTGGCCTTCGATGCCGTCCCGGCCGTGGAGGTCGGGGGTCCCGAGTGGTATCTGCAGCGCCCCGGCTTCGCCTGGGGCGGCATCGGGGTGGCGGCCTGCTGGTTCGGCGGCGCCGTGCATGCGGCACGCACCCTGCGTGCCCAGCTGCACCGCCGGCAGGCGCGAGCGGACGAGGGCCGCGGCACGGGACCGGACCAGATCGGGCAGGCCGCGTACGGCCGGGTGGACCGGCTGCTGCGCGCAGCCGCCGTGGTGCTGGGCGCCGCCGCGGACGCCGTGGATGCCGGGGAGCTGGACCACGCCTGCGGCATGGTGGAGGCGGACCGCGTCCGCGGGACCGTGGCGCAGGTCTGCACCGAGGTCCTGCAGACGGTGGGCGAGGCCACCGGTCCGGGGCCACTGACCCAGGACGCCGGGCACGCCCAGATGGTGGCGGACCTTCAGGTCTACCTGCGCCAGCACCACGGAGACCGGGACGACGCCCGCCTCGGCGCCGCCCTGCTCGAGGACGAGCACACCGGAGCCGAGGCGTGGTGGTGAGCTTCTCGCATCTGGACGACGGCACCGCCGAGTCCGCGTGGGAGGAGGCCGGGATCGCCGACCTGCCACTGCTGCGTCTGCCCCCGCTCGACCGCACCTGGCTCGTGGTGGTGGCGGTCGCCCATCCGGACGACGAGACCCTCGGCGCCACGGGATTGATCCGCACTTCCCTGCGCGCCGGTGCACGGGTGGAGCTGGTGGTGGCCACCGCCGGCGAGGCCTCCCATCCGGACTCGCCCACGCACATCCCGGAGCGGCTGCGCGCCCTGCGCGGTCCGGAGCTCGAGCACGCCGCCGACGCCTTGGGCGGGGACGCCCGGGACCGGCTCCGCGTCCGTCGCCTGGACCTGCCGGACTCGCAGGTGGCAGCCCATGAGGCAGAGCTCCGAGGCGCCGTGGCGGACCTGGTCGCGGCGCATCGGCCCGGCCCGGTCCTGCTCGTGGCCCATGACCGCACGGACGGCCACGCGGACCACGACGCCGTCGGCCGGGCCGTCGGGGCGCTCGCCGCGCAGGAGCATCTGCCGCTGTGCGAGTTCCCGCTGTGGTTCTGGCACTGGGGAGCGCCGGAGGCCCTGCCCTCCCGCCGCTACCGCCGCCTGCCCCTGAGCGACCAGGACCGGCGGGCCCGCCGGGACGCCCTGGCCGCGCACGCCTCCCAGGTGGCACCGCTCTCGGACGCCCCTGGCGACGAGGCGATCCTGTCCCCGCAGATGCTCACGCACTTCGACCGCGCATTCGACTGCGCCCGCTATTCCGGCCCGGACGAGCACGACGCCTACCGCGCCGAGGCCGTGTTCGACCGCCTCTACGCCGGCGCCGAGGACCCGTGGCGCTACCTCTCCAGCCCCTATGAGCGGCGCAAGCGGGCGCTCACCCTTGCCCTGCTGACGCGCCCCCGGTATGGGCGGGTCATGGAAGCCGGCGCCTCGATCGGTGTGCTCACCGCCGAGCTCGCCGACCGGGCGGACGAGGTCGTGGGGCTGGAAGCCTCCCCACTGGCCGTCGAGCGGGCGCAGGCCCGGCTCGACGGACTGCCGCACGCGGAGGTCCGTCGGGCGGTGCTGCCGGAGCAGTGGCCGCAGGAGCCCGCACCGCTCGACCTCGCCGTGGTCTCCGAGATCGGCTACTTCCTGCAGCCGGAGGAGCTCGACGAGCTCGTCGACTGCATCGACCGGGACATGGCACTGGATGGCGAGGTGCTGGCCTGCCACTGGCGTCAGCCCGTGCAGGGCTGGCCCCTGGACGGTGACGACGTCCACGCCCGTCTCGCTGCGGACCCCCGCTGGCGGATGGTCGCCGAGCACCTCGAGGCGGACGTCCGCCTGGCCCTGCTGGCCCGCGCCCACACGGCTGACCATGCCGTCGTGGTGGTCCCCGCGAAGGACGAGGAGGCGGACCTGCCGGACTGCCTGGAGGCCCTCACCGCCACGGTGGACCGCTGGGAGGAGCAGCACGCGCAGGGGTCCGCGGCCGTCGTCGTGGTGGCGGACCGGTGTACGGATCGGACGGTGGAGATCGCCCGCGCGAAGGCGCAGGAGGACCCCCGGTTCCATGTTCTCGAGCTGGGCGCGGACACCCCGGGGCGGCCGAGCGTGGGCCGTGCCCGTGATGTGGGTGCCCGGCACGGCCGCAGCCTGTTCCCGGACGTGCCGGGCGAGCGGCTGTGGGTCGCATCCACGGACGCGGACACCCGCGTGCCCCCCGGCTGGCTCACGGGGCTGGCCGTGCTCGGCACCGGCGTGGACGTGGAGGATCCGCGCGGGGCCCTCGTGCTGGGCACCGTGGACCTCGCCGGCGCCGACCCCGCGCTGCGGCAGGCCTGGGCCGCCGAGTACGAGCACCGCGAGGGACACGGCCACGTGCACGGGGCCAACATGGGCCTGACCTGGGCGCAGTACGAGGCGCTCGGCGGTGTATCGCACTGCGCTGAGCACGAGGACGTCCGCCTGGCCGAGGCCGCGCGGGCGCACGGCGTGCCGGTGGTGGCGACGGACCGGGTACGGGTGGCGACGTCCGCGCGCCTGGACGGGCGCTCGCCCGGCGGGTTCGCCGGCTACCTCGCCGCCCTGCCCGTGGACTGAGCCCCGTCCTACCTTCCCGACGACGGCCCCGCGCCGCGGCCGTCCGCCGCGCCCGGGCCGTCGGGCGTCAGGCGCGTGCGGCCTCCAGCTGGGCGGCAAGGGTGAGCAGCTGGGTCTCGGCCCCGGGGCGGCCGATCACCTGCACGGACCAGCTCAGTCCCTCCTCGCTCCGCAGCACGGGCACGGAGGCCGCCGGCAGTCCGAGCACGTTGACCATGGACGTGTACGGGGTGAACCTGCACTGCTCCGCGTAGTTCTCCTCCGGTTCCAGGGCGGTGAAGTGGCCGATCTCCGGGGGTGCGAAGGCGAGCACAGGGGTGAGGACCACGTCGTACGCGGCGAACTGGCCGCGCACGTGCCGCGCCCAGGCCGTCAGCCGGTCCACCGCGGCCTCGGTCTCCTCCTGCGGCCGTGCGCTCGCGGTGGCCAGGAAGTCGGCGGCCAGCGGGCCGAGGTGGGCCGCGGCGCCCTCCGGGAGCTCGGCCTTGAGCAGGTTGGAGGTCCACACGGCACGGAAGTCCTGGTGGTAGTCCTCGCCGTACTCCGGGGTGAACTCCTCCACGCTGTGGCCGAGCCCGGCCAGGGCGGTTGCGGCGCGGGTCATGGCGGTCAGGGCGGAATTGGCCAGGCGGATCTCCAGGGAGGGCCCGAACGGGGAGGCCGTCGTCAGCCCGAGGCGCAGGGGCCGCGGGCGCTCGCCGGCGGCAAGGGACGCGGCGTCCGCCTGCACGTCCGGCAGGGTGCGGCCGGCCAGGCCCTCGGCCGAGGTCATCACGTCGAAGAGCAGGGCGGCGTCCTCGGCGGTGTGCGCCAGCGGGCCGGCGCAGGTCAGGTTGGTGACCGTGTCCTCTGCCCGGTCCGAGGGGACGGTGCCGCGGCCGGGCTTGAGCCCGACGAGGCCGCAGGCGGCGGCCGGGATCCGGATGGAGCCGCCGCCGTCGCTGCCCGGGGCGAACGGCAGGATCCCGGCGGCCACCGCCGCGGCTGCGCCGCCGGACGAGCCGCCTGCAGAGCGCGTGAGGTCGAAGGGATTGCGGGCCGCCCCGCCGAGAGGGTTCTCCGAGTGGGAGTCCAGGCCGAACTCGGGGACGGTGGTCTTGCCCAGGGTCACGGAGCCGGCCGCGCGCAGCCGGGCCACCAGCGGGTCGTCCTGGGTGGGCACCGGCGCGGCGGCGGTGAGTGCGGAGCCGTGGCGGGTGGGCAGTCCGGCCACGTCCAGCAGGTCCTTGTAGGCCAGCGGCATGCCGATCAGCTGCCGGCGGTCGTCCTCGTCGCTGCGGAGGGCCGCGTCCGCGGCGGCGGCCTGCTCCCGGGCGCCCTCGGCGTCCAGGAGGGCGAAGGCGCCGAGGTCCGCGTTGCGCTCCGCGGCGGTCAGGGCGGCCTCGACGGTCTCGGCGGCGGTGAGGGCTCCGGAGGCGAGGTCGTCGCGCAGCTGCACGGCAGAGCGGTCCATCAGGCGGGCGAGGCGATCGGGTGTGGTTGCCATGGGACCCAGCGTAGAAGGTCCCGCCGTCAGTCCGCGGCGAGCAGCCCGGCGGGGGAAGCCGCTGAGGACCTCTGTGGGGGAGGGGACGGGGCGCTGCGCGGCCGCCTGACGGCCGGTCTCCGAGACGCCCGCCGCCTGTGGCCACCGCGGCGGCGGGCCCGGCTACCCTGGCCCCATGAGCATGTTCGAGACCGTCACCGTTGACCAGATCCCCGCCGACGCCGCGATCCTGGACGTCCGTGAGGAGGACGAGTTCGCCCTCGGCCGCGCCGCCGGCGCCCAGCACATCCCGCTCGGCCAGCTGCCCGAGCGCATCGACGACCTGGACCCGGACACGGACTACTACGTAATCTGCCGCACCGGCGGCCGCTCCGCCCGCGCCGCCGAGTTCCTGGTCGGCCGCGGCTACTCGGCCCTCAACGTGGCCGGCGGTTCCGACGCCTGGCTGGAGGCCGGCAAGCCGATGGAGGCCGACGGCGACGCCGAGCCGACCGTCAAGTGATCGCGCCTCTGCCGCCCGTCTCGTCTGAGGCGGGTCGGGCGCGCGCCCGCTTCACCTTCCTCGGACCCGAGGGCACCTTCACCGAGGCGGCGCTGCGGCAGATCCCCGAGGTCGCCGAGTCGGACGTGACCCCGTCGTCGTCGGTGATCTCCGCGCTGGCCGCCGTGCGCGCCGGCGACGCCGACTACGCGATGGTGCCGATCGAGAACTCCGTGGAGGGCGGCGTCTCCGCCACCCTGGACGACGTGGCCTCCGGAGACGACCTGCAGATCCTCGCCGAGGTCCTCGTGCCCATCAGCTTCGTGCTGGTCGGCCGGGAGGGCATCGGCCTGGACGAGGTCCGCCGCATCACCACCCACACCCACGCCTGGGCGCAGGTCCGCGGCTGGGCGGACGCGCACCTGCCGTCCGCCGAGTTCACGCCGGCCTCCTCCACGGCGGCCGGAGCCCGCCTGTTGCTGCCGCAGGCCCACGACGACGGCACGGCCGCCCCCGCCTTCGACGCGGCGGTCTGTGCCCCGCTGGTGGCGGAGCAGGCCGGGCTGCCCGTGTTGGCCGAGCGCATCGAGGACACCGCCGGCGCGGTGACCCGGTTCGTGCTGGTGGGCCGCCCGGGCCCGCTGCCGGAGCCGACCGGCTCGGACAAGACCACGCTGACCGTGCCGCTGCCGGACGACCACCCGGGTGCACTGCTGGAGATCCTGGAGCAGTTCTCCACGCGCGGGATCAACCTCTCCCGCATCGAGTCCCGGCCGACCGGCTCGGGGCTGGGGCAGTACTTCTTCTCGATCGACCTGGAGGGGCACCTGGCCGAGGAGCGGGTGCAGGCGGCCCTGGCCGCGCTGCACCGGATCTTCCCGGGTGTCCGGTTCCTGGGCTCCTACCCGCGCGCGGTCGAGCGCGTGGTGCAGGTGCCGACCCACATGAGCGATGCGGCCTACCGCTCCGGTCGGGAGTGGGTGGCAGGGCTGCTGCAGCGCTGAGCGTCAGCGGCGCAGGGCGGGGGTCTGGGCGGCCGTCTCACACGGGGGTGCAGACGTTTCTGGCCTCGGCCGATGGAGGTGGGGAAGAGTGGACTTTCGTTGGTGGAGTGGAGTCCCTAGCCTGTGGTGAAGCAAAGATCACTCCACGGGTAGGGAGAGGCGTGCGCATCAAGCAAAGCTTCATTGCGATGGCGATATCTGTGATGTTGCTCTTCTCGGTCGTTTCGCCATCGACGGCCGTCGCGGCAGATCGTGCAAGTAGCCAAGGAGCACCGGCAGAGACGATGCTCTGGGAGGCGCGTCACGAACGTCCTACCACTCGTGACCTGCGGGTGAACGCCGGTGATATGACCGCTCAGCTGGCCACAGGCGGGCAGGCCGAGACCCAAGGGCTGAAGAGTGAAGTGGTCAAGGTCGCTCTGCGGGGTGTCGCCGGTGCGATGCGAGGTGGCGGACAGAAGTTCGTCACCATGGCGGACGGGTTTCTGGATAAGAGGGCCGCCGACGTGATCCGACGGGACAGCGTCCGGATCGCCGATGCCATCGACGATGTGGCGAACATCCCCGATGTCGCCACGCATCAGGTCCGGTCAGAGGTATACAAACGCTTGAGCGCCATCATGGATGACGGGACCGCGAACGTCATCGCCAATGCCGTCGAGGGGGTCCTATGGGTTCTGCTGTGACAACTGAGGACGTTGCGCGTCTGGAGGCGCGTGTCGAGAGGCTCGAAGAGAAGCTGTCCGAGGCAATGGGTCTCATTCAGTCTCTCGTGGTGAGTGTCGAGTTCAACGACAAGGAGCCATTCGCTAGAGAGTGTGCCGTGCACTTTATCTCAGGCGTGAAGCAAGCGGCCGTCCAGATGCAAATCGCCATCATGGAGACTCGGATGAGGGGGCAGCCGGTCGATACATACCCGGACACGATGTTCGGGCAGTTCCCGTCTGTGGTTGCCGCCAAGCGTCAAGAGTTCTCCAGTATGGACGACATGGCCGAGTCGTTGGCGCCGCTGGTGGGCAGTCGGGAGTTGGCCAAGAAACTCGTCGTCGCCTACCGGCAGCGTGGGCTCGGCCAGCAGTGAGCGTCAGCGGCGCAGGGCGTCAGCCACGGGAAGACGGGTGGCCTTCCACGCCGGCAGCGCCGACCCCAGTGCCGCTGTGAGTGCGGCTGCCGACAGTCCGAGTCCGAAGGCCTCCCAGGGGACCGCCGGAAGGCGGTGGGCGCCGCCGTCGGGCAGCCAGAGCGGCGCGGCCAGGTGCATGAGGCCGATGACCAGGCCCACGGCCACCACGGTCACGATCACCGCGAGCAGCAGGGACGACCCCATCACCTGGACGAACAGGTGGCGTCGCTGGGCCCCGAGTGCCCGGCGGACCACCAGTTCGCGGGAGCGCTCGGCGATCGAGGCCAGGCCGATGTTCAGCAGGCCCAGGGCGGAGACCAGCAGTGCCGCCGCCGCCACGGCGGAGAACACCGCCTGCATGAAGGACAGCGAGTCCCGCAGTTCACCGACGCGATCCACGCGCACAGGCTGTTCCGCACCGGGATCCACGCCCGCCGCGGCGGCGGCCGCCGTCACGGCGGCTGCAGCATCGGCGCCCTTCTCCGGCGGCACCACGAAGCGCAGCAGCGTCTGGGTGGAGGCCAGATCAGGCGGCTGCTGGAGTTCCCAGAGTGCCAGCGGCGCCCACATCCGCGGGGAGGCGTGGCCGTCGTCGACGATCCCGGACACCGTCAGGCGGGTGGGGGTGCCGCCGTCGGCCAGCGGGGTCCACACGGAGTCCCCGGGCTGCAGGCCGACCTCGGCCGCCGCCGCGTTGAGGATCACCACGGCCGGCAGGCCGGGGCCCAGGTCCGGTGAGCCGGCCAGGACCGGGTAGCGGTGGAAGTCGGTGAGACTCCCGGACGTCCAGAGCGTCTCCACGGAGCGCAGGTC
This sequence comes from Micrococcus sp. HMSC067E09, assembly GCF_001812555.1. Lineage (NCBI taxonomy): Bacteria > Bacillati > Actinomycetota > Actinomycetes > Micrococcales > Micrococcaceae > Micrococcus > Micrococcus sp. HMSC067E09. Next base: position 19,543 of record NZ_KV809409.1, read on the forward strand.
CGGGTCCGGAGCGTCATGGGCGCTGAGCATGAGCGGGTTCGTGGTGGAGACCTCAAGGCGTGCGGGGGCGCCCCCGAGCCGGTGGTGAGTCAGCTCTGCGGCGTCCAAAGCCTGCGTGGCAGTGGCCGGCGGGAGCGTGAGCACGTGACTGCCGGCGATGCCGTCCTGCTGTTCGGCGGAGGCCACGAAGACATCGTCCACCACCGCGCTGGCTGCGCTGATGCCGACCACCACGAGCACGCCGACGAGCATGCTCAGGCCGGTCAGGACGGAGCGGAGGCGTTGGGCGCGCAGGTCCGCCCAGAGTGTGCCGATCATGGGCGGTCTTCCTCACGCAGCGTCCCCTCGCCGAGGCGGAACACACGGTCCATGGCGCCGGCGACGGCATCGTCATGCGTCACCACCACCAGGCAGCGTCCTTCATGCCGGGCCGTGGCCACGAGCATGTCCAGCACGCGGGCACCGGTCTGTTCGTCCAGAGCTCCGGTGGGCTCGTCAGCGAGCACCACGGCCGGCTCCAGCAGCAGAGCGCGGGCGATCGCCACCCGCTGCTGCTCTCCCCCGGACAGACGCAGGGGCAGGTCCTGGCCGCGTCCGCCCAGTCCGACGGCGTCCAGCAGCTCTTCTGCCCGGCGCCGGGCCCTGGCGCGCCGGCCGCCGGACACGTCCCGCGGCGCATACGTGGCCGGCACCAGGACGTTGTCCAGGACGCTCAGATGGGGAATGAGGGAGTAGTTCTGGAAGACGAAGCCGATGTGACGGTTCCGCAGGCGGGCGGCGTCCGCATCGGAGAGGGAGGAGACGTCCCTGCCGGCCAGCGTGATCGTGCCGTGTTCGGGGCGCTGCATGAGGCCCAGCAGCGTGAGCAGGGTGGTCTTGCCGGAGCCGGACCTGCCCAGGATCGCGGCCGTCTCACCGCCTCCCACCGTCAGATCCACGTCCGTGAACAGAGTTCTCCGCCCCTGCCCCGACGGGAAGGACGCGGAGAGGCCGCGCAGCTCCAGGACGGGGACGCTCATCCGAACCCGGGCGCGGCCACGGTGACCTCGTCGCCCTCAGCGAGGCCCTCGGTGATCTCGATCAGCGTGCCGTCCGAGACGCCGAGTCCCACGGGCCGGCGTTCCACGGTGCCGTCCTCGGCCATCACGGCCACCTCGCCGCTGCCCTGGCGGCCGCTGACGGCGGAGAGCGGCAGGGTCAGCACATCCTCACGCGTCTCCAGCTGCAGCCCGACGCGGGCGGGGAGCCCGGGAACGGCCTCGGTGTCCAGGGGCAGCAGGCACAGGGCCGAGTACGGCGTGGCGGAATCCTCCTGACCCTGCCCGGCCTCCTCCGGCGCGGACACCGTTCCGGCCAGAGTGCACTCCAGCCCGCCGGGGCCGCCGTCGATGGTGGTCTTGGCCGAGGTGGGGGCCGTGGCCACCCGGTAGGCCTGCTCCGCGGGCACCTGGATCTGGACGGCGAGTCCGCCATGGCGGACGACGGCGGCGGTCGCACCGCGGCCGACCCGGGTCCCCTCCGCCGCCGGCAGGTCCGCGACGATGCCGTCATGCGGTGCGGTCAGGGGGACATCGCCGACGCGCACCACCGGGGAACCGCCGGCCGTCACCGGCTCGTCCGGGGAGGTGTTGCCCAGGGAGAGGGTTCCGGCCTTCGGTGCGGCCAGGGCGTACTCCGGGCGGTCCACCACCGTTCCGGGGACGACCAGGACGGAGGAGAGGTCGCCGCGCTCGACGGTGAGGGTCTGCGGCGCTGCTTGTGCGGGGGGACCGGCAACGGGCGGATCCGACGCCGGGGTGCAGCCCGACACCGCGACTGCACAGGCGAGCGCGGTGAGAAAGAGGCCAGTCTTGCCGTTCATCACGCCGTGTCCCTCACGACCCTTCGGGGCAGTTCGCCGCGACTTCCTGGCGGAACTTCGTGAGATCGCCGAGCCGGGCCTCGTCCAGGGCCTCACGCTCCGGGTTGCCGACGGAGTACTTGATCATCGGGTCCTTCAGGCCGTCCGCGAGTCGTCCCTCGGCACGGTCCCGCCGCGGGACGTCCCCGTCGTCATGGGCGCGGAGGTACTCACGTGTCCAGAAGCACGTGTAGTAGGACAGCGCCAGAACGCGGCCAGCGTCGACTCCGTACTCAGTCGGTTCCTCCGGCGGCCTCAGCTCGCCATAGGAGTCACCCTCGGGAAGCGGCAGGCGCTCGGCGTAGTCGTGGAACTCCTGCTCATAGGCGGCGAAGTCCACATACCCGTCGTCCGAGTCATCAGCGCAGCCGGTGAGGCCCACCAGAACGAGCGGCAGAAGAAGCAACGCGGTGGTGCGTGCTGTCCGCGTGGTGTCGCGGCCTGTGCGCATTCCGCCCCCTCCCAGAATCTGTGTCGAAGATATGAGGAGAGTATTCATCAGGGGGGGGCGTGGCAACTGCACTGGGCCGCCCGAGGTCGGTGGGCGCAGGGCGAAGGTGTGGCGCACCCCGGACAGGCACGTGCCCCCGCACCGACTTCTCGGTGGTGACGGGGGCACGGGAGGTGAGGGGCCGTCGTCGGCAAGCGGTGCCCTGTGCGGTCCTGGGGAGGGTCAGCGCGGCAGCATCACGGTGAGGGAGTCCGCCACCAGGCGGGCGTCGATGCCGACGACTTCTCCGGTGGAGTCGCCGTCCAGCTGGGAGACGATCGGTTTGTCGAAGCGGGCCTGCACGCGGGTGCCCTGCAGGGTCTCCATCACGGGGATCTTCACGCGGTGGCCCACCAGAGTGTTCGCGGCGATGCGCGCCCAGTCCAGCACGTGCCGCGGGGAGAGGACCATGACGTCCAGCAGGCCGTCGTCCAGCTGCGCGTCCGGCAGCAGCTCCAGACCGCCCTGCAGGGTGCCGCAGTTGGCCACCAGCACGGAGCGGACCTTGTAGCGGCGCGGGGAGCCTCCGTCCATGGCGATGGTGGCGTCCTGGCGGTCGCCAGGCAGGTGGCGCAGGCCCGCCTCGCCGTAGGCGATCCAGCCGGCCTTGGCCTTCAGGTCGTCACGGGTGTCCCCCATGACCTCGGCGTCCAGGCCCACGCCGCCGATCACCACGGCGGTGTGGCGGTGGCGCTCGCCGTCCTCGCCCTCGAGGCGCACGTCCAGGGTGTCGATCGTCTTGGTGGTGCCGTTCAGAGCGGCGGCGATGCAGGCCCCGAAGTCCGTGATGGGCAGGTCCAGGTTGCGGGCCAGCAGGTTGCCAGTGCCCATCGGGACGATGCCCAGGCGGACGTCCGTGCCCACGAGCTGCTCGGCCACGGTGCGGACCGTGCCGTCGCCGCCGGCGGCGATGACCACCCTCACGCCGGCCGCCTTCGCATCCGCGGCCATCTGGGTGCCCGGGTCCTCCTCAGTGGTCTCCAGGACCAGCACCTCACCCATGCCCATGTCCCGGGCGGCGGCCAGCACCTGCTTGCGGACCTCGTCCGCGCGGTTCTTCACCGGGTTGATCACGAGGGCGACCTCGTGCCGTCCGGCGGCGTCCCCGGACTGCTCGTCCACCTGAGTCTTCAGCTGGTCCACCCGGTCCACCAGCAACTGGCGCTCAGAGCGCAGCCGCTCGACCTGCTTGCTCAGCCGCCGGACGCGCACGTGGTTCCACACGAGCACCAGGCAGACCGCCGCCACGGCGATCAGCGCGATGACGGCGAGGACCATCTCCAGGGGGGTCTCACTGTTCATATCTCGATTCTAGGAAGCCGTGCTGTGGGCAGGGCGTCCTGCCCGGCCACCGCTAGTCTGGAGGGGTGATCGACGTCAAGCACCTCATCGAGAACCCGGACCAGTACCGCTCCTCCCAGGAAGCCCGCGGGGCGGACGCCGCAGCCGTGGACCGCATGATCGAGGCGGACAGCTCCCGCCGCGCCTCCATCGCGAGGTACGAGGAGCTGCGTGCCGAGCAGAAGTCCTTCGGCAAGAAGGTCGCGCAGGCGCAGGGCGATCAGAAGCAGGCCCTGCTGGCCGAGGTGAAGGAGCTGGCCGCCCAGGTGAAGGCCGCCGAGGCCGCCGCCGGCGAGGCCGAGGCCGCTCTGGCGGAGGAGCAGCGTTCCTTCCCGAACCTGATCGTGGAGGGCATCCCGTCCGGCGGCGAGGACGACTTCGCCGTGCTCAAGGAGGTCGGCACCCCGCGCGACTTCGCCGCGGAGGGCTTCGAGCCCCGCGACCACCTGGAGATCGGCGAGCTGATCGGCGGCATCGACATGGAGCGCGGCGCCAAGGTCTCCGGCGCCCGGTTCTCCTTCCTCAAGGGCGTGGTGGCGCGGCTGGAGCTGGCCCTGATGCAGATGGGCCTGGACCTGGCGGTCGAGCACGGCTTCACCATGGTCATCCCGCCGACCCTCGTGCGTCCGGAGACCATGCAGGGCACCGGCTTCGACGTCCAGCACGACGACGAGATCTACCGTCTCGAGCGCGACGACCTGTACCTGGTCGGCACCTCCGAGGTGGCCCTGGCCGGCTACCACGCGGACGAGATCCTCGACCTCTCCGACGGCCCGATCCGCTACGCCGGCTGGTCCACCTGCTACCGCCGCGAGGCCGGCTCCGCGGGCAAGGACACCCGCGGCATCATCCGCGTCCACCAGTTCAACAAACTGGAGATGTTCGTCTACACCACCGTGGAGGAGGCCGAGGCCGAGCATCAGCGGCTCCTCGAGTGGGAGGAGCAGATGCTCGCGAAGATCGAGGTCCCCTACCGCGTGATCGACACCGCCGCCGGCGACCTCGGCCTCTCCGCCGCCCGCAAGTTCGACTGCGAGGCCTGGGTCCCCACCCAGGGCACCTACCGCGAGCTGACCTCCACCTCCAACTGCACCACCTTCCAGGCCCGCCGCCTGAACACCCGCGAGCGTGTGGTGAAGGATGACGGCTCCAAGGGCGGCACCCGCATGGTCGCCACCCTCAACGGCACCCTGGCCACCACCCGCTGGATCGTGGCGATCCTGGAGAACCACCAGAACCAGGACGGCTCCGTGACCGTGCCGGAGGCCCTGCGCCCGTACCTGGGCGGGATGGAGCGGTTCGAGCTCGTCTGAGCCCGCGTCGAGCCGGCGTGTCCCGCAGAGTTCACCGGTGCGCCACCGGCGCTTCCGCCGCGAGCGGCGTGCTGTCCGCCGGACCTGATTGGATGGGGGACATGATCACGAAGATGGTGTGCCTGGATGTGGACGGAACGCTCGTGGACCATGACGGGCGGATGCATGACCGCGTGCGGGAGTCTGCGAAGGCCGTGGTGGCCGCTGGCCACCACGTGGTGATCGCGACCGGCCGCTCCCGCGGCGCCACCCTCCCGGTGGCCGAGACGCTCGGCATCGACCGTGGCTACGTGGTGTGCTCCAACGGCGGCGTCACCCTGCGCCTGGACCCGGAGCTGGAGGAGGGCTACGAGGTCACGGACCTGCGCACCTTCGATCCGCGCTCTGTGTTGCGGAGGCTGCGGGAGCGCCTGCCCGCGTCCAAGTACGCGATCGAGCTGCCGGACGGCTCGTTCCTCGGCACCGAGCGGTTCCAGGACATGTCCTTCGGCGTACGCTCTGAGGGGGTCCCCTTCGACCGGCTGCTGGATCAGACGGCCGTGCGCCTGGTGGTGTTCTCCACGGACTCCTCCGCCGAGGAGTTCGGCCGGGCAGTGGAGGGCATCGGCCTGTCCGGGGTGGCCTACTCGGTGGGCTGGACCGCCTGGCTGGACATCGCCGCCGCCGGCGTCACCAAGGCCTCCGGGCTGGAAGCGCTGCGCACCGTGCTGGGCGTGTCCCAGGAGGACACCGTGGCGGTGGGCGACGGCCGCAATGACGTGGAGATGCTCCGCTGGGCCGGCCGCGGCGTGGCCATGGGTCAGGCACCCGAGGAGGTCGTGGCCGCCGCGGACGAGGTCACCGGCCACGTGGACGACGACGGCCTGGCCGACGTCCTCGACTCCCTCCTCTGAACCCCACCCGGACGTTTTCGTTCGGGAAACAGTCGAGTCCCCGCGCACTTTCGTGCGGGAGACCGTCGGGTTACCGCGCGGAAGACGTTCGCTCGGAACACGTTCGCCCGGGACCCGGGCCGGTCGAGAGCGCCCCTCGGGGGTCAGACGGCCGCCGGCTCCCACATCCGCCCCGGCACCTCAGCCCGCCTCCGGCAGGGCGACCTCGTCCGCGAGCGCGAGCAGGCGGGCGGCGGCCGGCCGGCAGGCGTGCTCCTCTGTCCAGAAGGAGCGCTGCACGGCCTGGGAGACGGCCTGGGTGGTGATGCCCAGCTCGGCGGCCACGAGCTTCTGCTGACCGCGCACACCGGGGACCATCAGGTCCAGCACGCGCCACTCGGCGTCCGTGCGGGTCCACACCAGCTGACCGATCAGCCGCAGCACGGCCTCGGCCTCGGCCGCGGCCTCCGCGTTCCGGGCTGACACGGCCACCGGGATGCGCTGGCCGTGGGCGGCGGCCTCCACCGCCTGGCGGGCGGCCACCAGGCCCGGGCCGGTGACGTCCTCGAGGTCCTGTGAGTCCGGAAGACCCGGGGTGCCGTCTGCGGCCAGCAGCGGTCCGACCCCCACGCCGACGTTCCAGCGCCGCTCCCGCACCGCCCGCAGCGCCACGTCCACGGCAGTGTGCGGGTCCGCGACCACACCGATCAGCTCGTCCCCCACGGAGCGCTGGAACGGCAGCAGGGTGTCCACGTGGCGGAGCCGGCGGATCAGCTCGTCCACCATGTCTCCGACCTCGCGGGAGTCACGCTGGTTCACGGTCAGGACGTACATGCCCTCCATCCTGCCAGCCGGCTCGACTCCCGCCGGGGAACCCGGCCGTCTGCCCCACGCAGACGACCGCCCGGCCCCACAGTGGACGGTGTGGGGCCGGGCGGTCGTTGCCGGGGGTGCTGTCAGGCGCCGCGCCGGCCGGCCAGGATGATGCCTCCGCCGGCCAGGGCGATCACGCCGAGCCCGCCGATGGCCCACGGCAGGATCCCACCGATGCCGCCGGAGTCCTGGGACTCGGCCGCCTGCACGTCCGCCTCGGTGTCCTTGTCCTTCTGCTCATCGGTTCCCGACGACGGCTCCTCGCCGTCCTCGGATCCTCCCGCCTCGGACGGGGACGGCTCGGATTCGTCGGTCTCCTCCGCCTCGTCCGAGGACTCGGCGCTCTCCTCTGCCTCGTCCGAGAGGTCCGAGGACTCGGCGTCGTCCTCACGGTCGGTGTTTTCCGACTCGTCCGCGTCCTCGCGGTTGGTGTCTTCCTCACGGTCGGTGTCGTCCGACTCGTCCGCGTCGTCCCGCTCGGTGTCCTCCTCGCGCTCGGTCTCGTCCTCGCGGTCGGCGCCTTCCTCGCGCCCGGTGTCACTGTCCTCACCGAACGCCTCGGTGTACTCGGCGCTGGTGGTGATGAACTCGCCGGCCTCCTCCTCGGCCTCACCGCGCACGTCCACGGTCAGCTCGAAGGACTGGGGGACGTCTGCGGCAGAGGGGTCGTACTCCCGCTGGACCTTGATGTACTGGCCCCCGGGGACGGAGTAGGCCTCGGCCCCGCCGCTGGAGATCCGTCGGTTCGGGTGGATGTGCTCCTCCAGCACGCCGTTGGCGTACGAGCCCTCTCCGGGGCCGATGATCGACAGGTCGCCGGTGCCGTTCACTCCGCTTCCCCCAGCGTCGGGGTCGGACATGAAGGACATGTGCTCACGCAGCGGGTTGTAGGCGAGGGCCCAGATCATGAGGTTGTCCTCTGCGTCCGAGGTGATGTCCACTCGGGCGGCCAGGGTCTGGTTGGTCGCGGCGTCGATCTTGAAGTACTTCGCCTCGCCGGGGACCAGCGTATCGGTGATGGTCTGTCCGGACTCGATCGGTGTGGCGTCGTTGAAGGAGCCGCCGCCGGCGACCTGCTCTGCCTTGGCGGTCTTGACGTCCTTGAACTTCGGGCTCGGTGCCGGGGAGCCGGAGGCCTTCTCCTGCTTGGCGTAGGCCACCATCAGCTCCAGGGGGATCTCCTCGTCCGAGGCGGTGTCGGCGGCGTGGACGACCTCGACGACCACCTCGTCGTCCTTGGTCAGGCAGTTATCCCGGGTGTCCTCGCTCAGCTCCTTGCTGAAGGAGTCATGCTCGAACCAGTGGACGGTCGCGTGCATGCCGCTGCCGTGCGGCGGGACCACCGTGTCCCTCAGCGAGCTGCAGGTCTCGTAGGGGCGTTCGGACAGGTCCACGGGCCGGATCCAGACATCGCTGTTGCCCAGCATCTCGTGGGTCTCGCGGTCCTTGACCACCGTGGCTGTGACCACCGGGGTGTAGCCCTCGTGGTAGGGGATCCGGTAGTAGCGGCGGCCGGCAGAGTCGTCACCGTCGTCCTCGTTGCCCTTCTGGGTGGCGATGGTGTCCGTGAACTGCCCGGCGCTCATGCGGGGCGCGTCCTCGGCGCTTCTGCCGCCTTCCACGGGGGTGCCGGCGGTCTGGTAGCCCTGCAGGGCGCGGGTGGTCTGGGTGGTCAGGGTCTCGGTGAGCTGCTCGGCGTCGTCGGCGGAGGAGTAGGTGCCGCCGGTGGCCTCGGCGATGCACTCCAGGGTCTCCTGGGCCTTGGTGTTGCCCTGCAGGCGGAAGCCGATGGTGTGCACGGTCAGGTCGATGCCGTCCTCGGCCAGCTGCTGGGCGATCTCGCAGGCCGGGGGCTCGTCACAGGTGGGCTCGCCGTCGGAGACCAGGACGATGGACTTCTCGCCTTCGACGTCCTTCAGTTCGTCCGCGGCGTGCTGCAGGGACTGGCCGATCGGGGTGCCGCCCTGGGCGTCCAGGGCGTCGACCTTCTTCGTCAGCTTCTTGGCGTCGACCTTCGCGACCTTCTGCAGGGTCTCGATCTTCGTGCAGGTCTTCCGGTCCGCGTGGCCGAAGGCGACCATGCCGAGCTTGGCGTCCTCGGGGGTCTTCTCGATCAGGTCTTTGGTGGCGTCCTTGGCTGCGTCGATGCGGGCGGTGCCGTTCTCATCGGCGTCCTTCTCCAGCATGGACTCGGAGTAGTCCATGACCACGACGACCGGCTGCTGAGAGGTGCCCGGAGCCTGGGCCTGCTCGTTCTGCTGCTCGGCCAGTGCGGGGGCGGCGGTCAGCGAGGCCAGGCCGAGCAGGCCTGCGGTGGTCGCGGCGGCGAGGACCGGACGACGCCCGGTACGTGTGCGGTCGGTCTGTGCGGCGGCGTTGGCCTGGTGCTGCATGATGTCGATCCTCCAGGTGTTCTGCGGCCGCCCCGTCGACGACCACTCCCTTGCGTTTGCTGTTGCAAACATACCCGACGTGATCGCAAATGCAAACGCCAGGCGCGAAGGATTCTCGTCCACTGCGGCGACGATTCGGTGAACTTCCGCTCGACTGCAGATGAAACGCCAGGTCAGAGCCGCCTTCCCCGCTCGGCATCCTGACGCGCCGCACATCACGACGACGGCCGCCCGCCTCCGCCGGACCCCGCACCCTCCGGTGCGGTTCGGTTGAAGGCGAGCGGCCGTCGTCGGTCAAGCACCGGCGGGAGCACAGGTCCCGGCGGCGCTCAGAAGGCGCGGATCACTCCTGCTCGGTGGCCGGCTCGGCGGCCTCGGTGTCCACGTCGCGGCCCTGCGGCTCGTCCGACTCGGAGTGCTCGCCGGCGGCCTCGAAGCGCTTGATGGAGGCCTCGAGCTCGGCCTCGGCGGCCGCGCGGCCCTCCCAGCCCTCGGCCTTGACCCACTTGCCCGGCTCCAGGTCCTTGTAGCGGGTGAAGAAGTGCTCCAGCTCCTTCTTCAGCCACTCGTCGATGTCCTCGAGCTCCTGGATGTGGTCGAAGCGCTTGTCCGCCGGGACGCACAGGATCTTGGCGTCGCCGCCGCCGTCGTCGGTCATGTTGAACACGCCGACCGGGCGGGCCTCCACCACCACGCCGGGGAGCAGGTCGAAGCCCGGCAGGAACACCATCGCGTCCAGCGGATCGCCGTCCTCGCCCAGGGTGTTCTCGAAGAAGCCGTAGTGGGTCGGGTACTCCATCGAGGTGAACAGCACGCGGTCCAGGCGCAGGCGGCCGGTCTCGTGGTCGAACTCGTACTTGACGCGCGAGCCGGCGGGGATCTCGATCGTGACGTCGTGCTCCATGACGCTCCTCAGGTAGGAAATGGGGGTTGGTCTGGGACCACAGTACCGGCGCAGTGGCAGGCATCCGCCATGATGGGACGTATGGGTCAGGTCATCGCAGGGCGTTTCGAGCTGCTCGCCCCGATCGCTCGCGGAGGGCAGGGGACGGTGTGGCTGGCGGTCGACCGCCGCATCGGACGCCGCTGTGCCGCCAAGGTGCTGGACCAGGCCGACTCCGCCTCCCTGCTGCGCTTCGTCCGCGAGCAGGGTGTGCAGGTGGACCACGCGCACCTCGCCTCGCCCTACGGCTGGGCCGCCGAGGACCACGAGGTGGCCATCGCCATGCCGCTCGTGGCCGGCGGGTCGCTCGAGGGCGCCCTCTCCGACTGGGGTGCACTCGGGGAGTCGCTGACCGCCGCGCTGCTGCTGCAGCTGCTGGACGGGCTGGCCGAGCTGCACGGCTCCGGCTGGATCCACCGGGACGTCAAACCCGCGAACGTGCTGCTCGACGCCAGCGGCTCCGGCGCGCCCCATCTGCGGCTCGGGGACATGGGCCTGGCCATGCGCGACGACGACCCCCGCCTCACCAGCCTCGGGCACCTGCACGGCACGCCCGGCTACGTGCCCCCGGAGGCCTACACGGAGGCGGCCCCGGCCCCGGCGCAGGACCTCTTCGCCGCCGGCGTGACCGCATTGCGCATGCTCGACCCCGGCTGCCGACCGCGGGACGTCGGCGAGATCGCACGGGTGCTCGCCGGCGTGCAGGACGCCGGGCTGCGGCAGGTGCTGACCGGACTGGTCGCCGACGACCCCGACGCCAGGGTGCGCGCCGCCGCGCAGGCGCCTACCCGGCTGGCCGTGGTGGCGGCCGCGGGCCCCGGCGGTGGATACGTCACCGCCTCCGGGGAGCCGTTCGAGGTGTTCGACCAGCTCGAGGGGCTGGACGAGGAGTTCGGCAGTGCGGCAGCGGAGGACGGTGCGCCGGGGCCCGCACCGGCCGAGCCGGAGACCGAGACGCGGACCGTGGACCTGTCCCCGGAGCGGCCGACGAGCGTCCTGTCCGCCCCCGGGCGTGTGGAGGCGAGCGCCGCACCCGCGCCGCGGCCGATCGCCGCCGAGGCAGCCCCGCCCCAGGCAGCCCCGCCCCAGGGCGCGCATGCCCGTGCAGCGGCGGTCGGGGCCGGTGCCTCCGGCCCGGGTGCCGCTGGACGCGGCCGCTCCCCCCTGCTGGCCTGGACCCTGGTGGGCGCCGGGGTGCTCGCCGTGGTCGTCGCGGTCGTGATGCTCCTCGGCGGCGGAGGAGGGGACGACCCCGGGGACCAGGCGCCCTCGCCGACGTCCTCGACCGCTCCGGCGACCGACGCGTCGGCGACCGACGCGCCGTCCTCCGCCGAACCGTCCTCCGACGTCGCGAGCTCGGAGCCGACGGCAGACGTCGAGACCTCCGCCGAGCCGACCGACGGCTCGGGCGCGGCGTCGTCGGAAGGCGAGGAGCCGTCGTCGGGTAGCGACGAGTCCACCCCACCGGCCACGGGACAGCCGAGCCCCGACGCGCCGGCGACCCCGCGCTCCACGGGGCGACCGAACCTGAGCAGTTCGGTGCGCGAAGGGCAGGGATGCATCCCCGCCGAGCACGGCACCGAGGTGATCGGCCTGGACGAGAAGCACCTGATGTGCACCTGGACCGACGGCGCCTACAGCTGGACCGTGGTCCAGGACTGAGCCGTCCGGCGCGACGGGCCAGAGGTTTCGCGTCTGCAAACACCTTTGGGATCATGGAGCGCATGACCGCCACACACGACTACGCAGAACAGCAGCGCGCCCTCTACGGCGCCCCTCTGGGCGAGCGCTTCGGCGTGGTCCTGAAAGAGTACGGCATCAGCCAGCGCACGCTCGCCGCCACGCTCGGCCTCTCCGCACCGATGCTCTCCCAGCTCGCCAACGCCCAGCGCATCAAGATCGGCAACCCCGCCGTCTACGCCCGCCTGGTCATGCTCGAGGAGCGCATCCAGGAGGAGGACAAGGCCGCCGTCCTCGCCGAGGTGCGCGAGTCCGACCCCGTCCTCACCACCCAGGTGCGGCACACCTCCTCTCAGAACGCCGACGACGGCACCGCACCCGGGCACGACCGCCTCGCCTCCGCCCTGGCCTCCCTCGGCCGTCCGGCCGAGCTCACCTCCGCAGCTGAGGCCGCCGGAGAAGGACCGCTCGCCTCCGTGCTGCGCCGGGCCGCCGAGCTGGCCGAGGGCCGCCGGTGAAGACCTCCCTGTTCGCCGCGGCGGCGGCCGCGCTGCTGGCCGCGTCGCCGATCGTCCAGCCCCATCCCGGGGGCATCGGCCCGCTCGAGGGCGACCCGGCCCCGGCGGCGGTGCGGCAGATCGCGGAGGATGCGGCCACCGCGCCGATCCCCACGGAGGACGAGGTCGCCTCCGTCCTGGCCGGGCCGCTCGCCGAACATCCGGGCACCGCGCACGTGTCCGTCCGGGACGCGGTCACCGGGGAAGAGCTCTACGGGCAGAACCAGGACGCAGGGGTCGCCCCGGCCTCCGCGCTGAAGCTGCTCACCGCCGCCACCGCGCTGCGCACCCTGGGCTCCGAACGGCAGTTCCGCACCCGCACCGTGCTGGTGGACCCGGCCCGCTCCGCGGTGCACACCCAGCCGCAGCCGGCGAGCACCTGGCAGCCCGCGGCCCCCGCCCAGCCCGCGCCGGCGGCGACCGCGCAGCCCGCGCCGGCGGCGACCACGCAGCCGCAGCCCTCCTCCTGGACGCCGCAGCCGACTCCGAGCTCCACCTGGCAGCCCCAGCCCAGCTCAAGCTGGGCCCCGAGTTCCTCGTCCTGGACCCCGAGCCCGTCGTCCACGTGGCAGCCGAGCCCGTCCCCCTCCGGGACGCCCTCGCCCACACCGACGCAGAGCCCCGTACCGACACCGGAGCCGACCCCTTCGCCGAGCGACGCCCCGGCCCCGAGCCCCACGCCCGAGCCGAGCAAGAGTGCCGAGCCGAGCAAGAGCGGCGAGCCGAGCCAGAGCCCGTCCTCGGCGAGCCCCTCGGAGGGCGAGTCGGACGGCGAGGGCGTGCCGCCGTCGTCGTCCCCGAAGCCCTCCGGTCCGAAGCAGCTGGTGCTGGTCGGCGGCGGCGACGTCATGCTCGGCACCGGCGCCTCGGACGCCTCCCGCGTGGACGGCCGTGCCGGCCTGGCGACCCTCGCCGAGCAGACCGTGAAGGGCCTCGAGGAGCAGGGCGTCACCGGCGAGGTCGAGCTGTCCCTGGACCTGCGCCTCTACGCCGGCGACGGCGTGAACCCCGGCTGGAGCGAGGGCCTGCTGGAGGAGGGGTACATCTCCCGGGTCCAGCCCCTGGCGACCTTCGGCGGCCGCCCGCAGGCCGGCACCGCCGAGGAGCGCGTGGCCGACCCGGCCCAGTTCGCCGCACAGCGCTTCCAGTCCATGCTGAAGGAGGAGATCGCTGAGTCCGGCGCGGACCTGCAGCTGCAGGTCCGTGAGGACATCCCGCAGACCACGGTCCCGCGTGAGATGGTCGAGGAGGCCGACTCCGTGGGCGAGGTGCGCTCCGCCCCGGTGCGCGAACAGGTGGACTACATGCTGGCGCACTCGGACAACCAGCTCGCCGAGGCCCTCGCCCGCAACGCCGCCTACGCGGTCGGCCGCGTCCCGGACCACCACGGTGCCGCCGGCCTGATGACGGACGTGGCGGCGGACCTCGGCGTGGACACCGGGGGGATGGACCTGAAGGACGCCTGCGGGCTCAGCGGGCAGAACCGCATCAGCGCGTCCGCGCTCACCGGCGTCCTCGCCGCGTCCGCGGAGATGCCGCTGCTCAGCGCGGCGCTGGAGGGCCTGCCGAAACCCGGCAGCGACTCCACGCTCTCCGAACGGCTGGTGGGCACCGCGGCGGAGGAGGTCACCGCGGCCAAGACCGGCACCCTGCTCGAGTCCGTGTCCCTCACCGGACGCGTGGTGACCCCCCGGGGGCGGGTGCTCGTCTTCTCCGTGGTCCTCTCCGGCATCGACTCCCAGGTCGGCGAGGCCCGCGCCGCCACCGACCGGGCCGTGGTGGCGCTAGCCCAGCTCTGAGCGAAGCCTCCTGCACAGCGACCCTCAAGCCGCCCGCCGCCCGGGACCGTGTGGTGGACTGGGCGCATGACCGATTCCACCGCCGCCATCGCCCCGGCCGGCTCCGACGCCCCCGGCCCCTCTGCCGACGCCGTCCGCCGCGATCCCATCGACTGGGCCGTGGCTGCCCGCACCGCCGGGGCCCTCGTTCCACCGGGTCCCCGGCTCTCCGCGCGGCAGGCGAAGGCCGAGGCCGAGGGACTGCGCCGCGCCGCGGACGCCTCCGTGGAGCACGTCCACCGGCTCACAGGCCTCGAGGCCGCCCGCGACCTGCGGGACTCTCAGGTGCTGATCGTGGACCGCGCGACCTGGGCCACGGCGAACACACGGTCCTTCAAGGCGCTGCTCGCCCCGACCTTCGCGCACCTGGCCGCCACCCGCCCGCAGGAGTACGCCGTCTCCACCACCCCGGTCGCCACCGCTGCCACCGGAGCCGAGCTCGGCGCGATCCTCGCGTTCCTCGGCTCCAAGGTGCTCGGCCAGTATGACCCCTTCGCCGCCCTCTCCGGCAACGGCGGACGCCTCATGCTGGTGGCCCCCAACGTGGCCGCTGTGCGCGCCGAGATCAACGTGGTCCCCGAGGACTTCCGGCTCTGGGTGTGCCTGCACGAGCAGACCCACCGCGTGCAGTTCGCTGCCGCCGGCTGGCTGGCCGCGCACCTGCAGGAGAAGCTCACGGAGCTCTCCTCCGCCCTGTTCGACAAGTCGGACTCCCTGCCCGAGCGCCTCCGCGCAGCATTCGCCGCCGCGCTGCCCGGCAAGAGCAACGACGACGGCCCCACCGGACGTCCGGCCGTCTCGGCCGATCCCGCGGTCACCGCCGTGGGGGAGGACCCGGCGCACGGCGCCGGGGGCGCCTCCGCCGAGGGGGAGGCCGCGGTGACCCTGCAGACGGGGGCGGGAGCCGCCGTCGGGAAGGGCGGTGCCGAGGGGCCGGGCGGTGCCGAGGGGCCGGGCGGGCTGCTGGGGGCCCTGCAGGACGACGAGGACCGGGCTCGCCTGTCCCACCTGACCGCCGTGATGTCCCTGCTCGAGGGGCACGCCAACGTGGTCATGGACGCGGTGGACGCCGAGGTGGTGGAGACCGTGAAGACCATCCGCCGCCGGTTCAACGCCCGCGGCGACCGGCGCAGCCCGCTGGAGAGGTTCGTGCGCCGGCTGATCGGCATGGACGCCAAGATGCGGCAGTACGCGGACGGGCAGAGGTTCGTGGACGCAGCGGTCGCCGAACTCGGCATGGACGGGTTCAACGTGGTCTGGGACGACCCTGCGCTGTTGCCCACTGAGGCCGAGATCCACGCGCCGGACCTGTGGGTCGCCCGCATGCGCCGCGAGGCATGAACGCGATGACCGGCGGGGGAGCGGACGCCGCGATGCCGGCTCTGGGGCAGTGGCCCCCGCGCACCCGATGGCCGGACGCCGTGCACCGTGGGATCGCCGCGCTGAAGGGTGTCCTTCAAGGTCAGCGGCCGGCCCTCCTGGCCGTCTCAGGCGGGGCGGACTCGCTCGCGCTCGCCGTGCTCGCCGCCGTCCTGACCGGCACGCGGGAGGGCGCTGGACTCAGGATCGGGGCCGCGGTGGTGGACCACGGGCTGCAGCCGGGATCCGCCGAGGTCGCTGCGGCGGCCGCCCAGGTGTGCCGTCGCCTCGGGATGAAACCGACCTGCGTGGAGACGGTCCGCGTCGAGGACCGCGGCGACGGCCCCGAGGCCGCCGCCCGTGCGGCACGGATGACGGCGCTGGCCGAGGCCGCGCGCCGGACCGGGGCAGGGCTGGTGGTCACCGCCCACACCGCCGACGACCAGGCCGAACAGGTCCTCCTCGCCCTCGCCCGGGGCTCCGGCACCCGTTCCCTCGCCGGGATGCCGGCCCGGCGCAGGCTGCTCCCGGCGACGCAGGCCGGCGACGCAGAAGGGGCGGGCACGACGGACGGGGCCGACGGTGGGGGCGTGGAGCTGGTGCGTCCGCTGCTCGGGCTGACCCGCGCCGACACCGAGGCGATCTGCGCCTGGGCGGGTGCGACCTGGTGGACCGATCCCATGAACGCCGAACCCGACATCCGCCGGGTGAGGGTGCGTGAGCACCTGCTGCCGCTGCTCGAAGACGAGGAGCGTGGCCTCGGCGCCGGAGTGCGCGCCGGGCTCGTCCGCTCCGCGGCCATCGCGGCCGAGGACGCCGCCGCCCTCGACGCCTGGGCCGGCCGGGAGCTGGCCCGACTGCGGCGGGACGTGGAGGACACGGCCGCCACCTCGTCGCCTCGCCCGCTCGCGCTCGACCTGGATGGCCTGGCCGCCCTCCCCGCCGCCGTCCGGCACCGGATCTACGCCCGCGCCGCCACCCTGACCGGGGCCGAGCCCACCACCCGCGAACGCCTCCTGGCGGTGGACGCCCTCGTCACGCAGGCGCGCCGCGGCGGCACCTCGGCGGGCCCCGTGCAACTGGGCGGGGGCACCCGGGTGAGGCGCCGTCGTCGGGAAGCCGCCGGAGGCGGAGAGCGCCCGGGCGCGGGCGCGCGCACATGTGCAAGACTGGAGTTCCACCCCGACCCCGCGGTCGACTGAACGCGTCCGCCGCAGGCCTGCCCGCCACCCGGGCCGCCCCGACCGGACGCCTCCCACCTGTCACCACACACCCCTACAGGAGCGGCTCAGCATGGATGCCAACGACGTCCGGGACGACCTTCTTCACGTTCTCATGACCAAGGAGGAGGTGCAGGAGACCATCGAGTCCCTCGCCGCCCGCATCGACGAGGACTACAAGGGCAAGGACCTGCTGATCGTGGCGGTCCTCAAGGGCGCCGTCATGGTGGTCGCCGACCTCACCCGCGCGCTGAAGTCCCACGTGGAGCTGGACTTCATGGCCGTCTCCTCCTACGGCTCCGGCACCAAGTCCTCCGGCGTCGTGCGGATCGTCAAGGACCTGGACACGGATCTGATGGGCCGCGACGTGCTGATCGTGGAGGACATCATCGACTCCGGCCTCACGCTGTCCTGGCTGAAGACCAACCTCGAGTCCCGCAACCCGAACTCGGTGGAGATCTGCACCCTGCTCCGCAAGCCGGACGCCATGAAGGTCGAGATCGACGTGAAGTACGTGGGCAAGGACATCCCGAACGAGTTCGTGGTCGGCTACGGACTCGACTACGCCGAGAAGTACCGCAACCTGGACTTCGTGGGCACCCTCGCCCCGCACGTGTACTCCTGAGCCGCGGTGCCGGGGGTGCTGGTTGGTGCGGCGGTGCGTGCCGGGCGGGGGTGCCGGTTGGTGCGCTGGTAGGGCCGAGGGTGCAGACCGGGGGCGGCGGAGATCTACGCCACGTCTCGCGGACATCTACTCTGAGTCTGTATCGGCTGCGTCGGAAAAGCGGTCGAATCTGCGGCGATTCCGACCCGTGGCACACAGTCAGCAGGTCATCGACATGATGGCTCCACGGCGGACAGGTGCGAGCCGACCCGTTCTCCGTCCGTCTGCGCTCACGGACTCGGCCAGAGACGCCTGACCTCACGGATCACCCGCGCATAGGCGTTGTCCGCATCCCGTGCAGTGACGACGATGTTGCGGTAGCCGTGGCGCTCGAAGGCGGCGTTGCGCAGCACGTCCTTGTTCAGCTGCCGCTCTCTGCCGTGGTGTTTGCCGTCGTAGTGGATGGCGATCAGCTGCCTGCGGTATCCGAGATCCGCACTGGCCGGGTACGTCGGATGGAACTCCCGGTCGACGACGGTGATCTGCAGATCCGGGTCTGGAAGGCCGGCGTCCACGAGCGCGAGCCGCAGCTCCGTCTCCTTCGGGGAGTCTGCTCCGATGCGGATCTGCGCGGCGCACTCGCGGAGCAACCGCCGGTGGCGGCGGCCGGCCCGGCCTTCCACGGCCGCCGTGAGGCGAGACAGGAAGAAGACTCCACCGTCGCCTCCGTCGAAGCGCACGGCGCGTCGGGCCAGGTGGTCGCCGAAGGCGATGAGCTCGTTGCGCTCCAGCAGCGCGGCCATGTCCAGCCACGTCCGAATCGGATCGGTGACCTGCCATTCCCGTCCCAGAAGCTGGCTCACGACGAGTTCCTCGGCACCGATGCGACTGCGGTGGGTTGCGAACCCCCGGGCGCGGGGGACGCCGGCGCGCGGGTCGCGTGTGAGATGGAGACGCGGGTCGTCCATGACCCGTGCCGGCAGCCACAGTCCCTGGACCCGGGCGGCGGTGACATGGGAGAGGACCACGCTCTCACGCAGGTGGAGGAGGTGATCCAGGCGCCTCATCTCCTCCATGTCCAGATGACGGGTCCAGGTGTAGGGCTGTTCGTCGGACAGGCGTGAGCCACCGTCCACGCCGGTGGTGGACTGTCCGGACGGAGGGTTCTCCGTCTGTGCGGGGCCGGGCGGTGTGGGTCCGTCGCCCTCGAGGCCGATCCAGCGGTAGACGCCCCGGCCGATCCGCTGGACGTCCCGGCGTCGGAGGCGCTCCTTGCTGACACCGGCTTTCTCTGCATCCCTGAGGGTGAAGGCGCGGGAGCGCAGGGAGGAGGGGAACGGGGCGGGGTGTCTCATCGACACCAGCGTGGATGAGGCGTGGGAGCTGTGGGGTGTCCGCGGGGAATCTGTGGATAACCGCATGCGGGGGAGCGATCCTCCTTCCGACGTCGGTGGCGGGACGATGACGTGGGTGCCGGGCTGACGGAGAGGAGCGTTACGCGCCGTCTGTATCCCCTGCGTCGGAACTCGCGCTGCTGAGCAGGGGCATTCCGACCCGTGGCACACAGCGAAGGGCGGTGACGCCGCCACGACGGTGACGACGACGCCAGACTGCCCCGCGCTCACGCCCTCGCCCACGCCTCGCCCGCTGAGCTGGCCGCCGTCGACCGCCAGACTGCTCCCGCCCACACGTCCCCACGCCGCCCACGCCTCGCCCGCTGTCCACCTGCGGCGAACTCTCCGCCGCCCGCCAGCATCCCGTCGGCCCCGGCCGGTAACGTAGGCCCCCGGACCAGTGCACCCGGCCGGCAGGCCGTGTTTCAGGACAGGAGCGTGGCCACGTGGCGGACAAGAACGCCGGCTCGAAGGACAGGCCTTCGGGTCTGAAGAAGTTCCTCCAGGGACCCTTCTTCTGGATCCTGCTCGCTCTGGTGGTGCTGGGCTTCGTGATCCCCTCCGTGATGCAGCCGCAGCGCGAGGCGGTGGACACGAACGTCGGCATGACGCTCCTGAAGGAGAACAAGGCTGCCGAGGCCCTCATCTCCGACGGCGACCAGCGCGTGGACCTCACCCTCCGCGAGAACTACAAGCAGGAGGGGAAGGACTTCGGCAAGGAGGTCTACTTCTACTACTCGGAGGCGCGCGCCGAGAACGTCGTCGCGGCGATCGACGAGTCCTCCCTGGACGGCTACCAGGACGAGCCGGAGCGCTCGAACTGGTTCCTGTCCATGCTCGGCCTGGTCCTGCCGTTCATCATCATCCTGGGCCTGTTCTGGTTCCTCATGGGCCGCATGGGCGGCGGCAACTCCAAGGTCATGCAGTTCGGCAAGTCCCGGGCGAAGCTGATCAACAAGGACAACCCGGACGTGCTGTTCAAGGACGTCGCCGGCGCGGACGAGGCCGTCGAGGAGCTCCACGAGATCAAGGAGTTCCTGACCCAGCCGCAGCGCTTTCATGCCGTGGGCGCGAAGATCCCGAAGGGCGTCCTGTTGTACGGCCCTCCCGGCACCGGCAAGACCCTGCTCGCCAAGGCCGTCGCCGGCGAGGCGAACGTCCCGTTCTACTCCATCTCCGGCTCGGACTTCGTGGAGATGTTCGTGGGCGTGGGCGCCTCGCGTGTCCGTGACCTGTTCGAGCAGGCGAAGCAGAACGCTCCGGCGATCATCTTCGTGGACGAGATCGATGCGGTCGGCCGCTCCCGCGGCGCGGGCATCGGCGGCGGCAATGACGAGCGCGAGCAGACCCTGAACCAGATGCTCGTGGAGATGGACGGCTTCGACGCCTCCACCAACGTCATCATGATCGCGGCCACCAACCGGCCGGACGTCCTGGACCCGGCCCTGCTGCGCCCGGGCCGCTTCGACCGGCAAATCCCGGTGGAGGCCCCGGACCTGGACGGCCGCGCGAAGATCCTCGAGGTGCACGCCACGGGCAAGCCGATCGCCCTGGATGTGGACCTGCGCACCATCGCCAAGCGCACCCCGGGCTTCACCGGTGCAGACCTGGCGAACGTCATCAACGAGGCCGCTCTCCTCACGGCCCGTTCGAACAACAACGTCATCGACGCCACCGCCTTCGACGAGGCCGTGGACCGCGTGATGGCCGGCCCGCAGAAGCGCACGCGCCTGATGAACGAGCACGAGCGCAAGGTCACCGCCTACCACGAGGGCGGCCACGCCCTGGTGGCCGCGGGCCTGCGCCATTCGGCGCCGGTCACGAAGATCACGATCCTGCCCCGCGGCCGGGCGCTCGGCTACACGATGGTGGTCCCGGAGAACGACAAGTACTCCATCACCCGCAACGAGCTGCTGGACCAGCTGGCCTACGCCATGGGCGGCCGGGTGGCCGAGGAGATCGTCTTCCACGATCCCTCCACCGGCGCCGCGAACGACATCCAGAAGGCCACCGAGACGGCGCAGAAGATGGTCACCCAGTACGGCATGTCCTCCAAGGTGGGCGCTGTGAAGCTGGGCGGCGAGAACTCGGAGGCGTTCGGCCACGGCAGCGCAGGCTCCGGCCGCGGCTACTCGGAGGAGCTCGCCTACCTCGTGGACGCCGAGGTCCGTCAGCTGATGGACCAGGCGCACGCGGAGGCCCACTGGGTGCTCACTCAGAATCGAGACGTCCTGGACCGCCTGGCCTACGAGCTCCTCGAGCGGGAGACGCTCAACCAGGAGGAGGTCGCGGAGATCTTCAAGGACGTGCGCAAGCGCGAGCCTCGCCCGGTCTGGCTGGCTGCGGACGACCGCCCGCAGCAGGATCTGCCCCCGGTGCTGTCCCCGCAGGAGCGCCGTTCGCGCCTCGGAGATGGCGAGCAGGAGCCGATCGGCGTGGAGTCGACCACCGTCCCCGGCCACGCGCCGGACGCCCCGCCCACCACGGCCGGACCGGACCGGGGCTCGGCGCCCGGTGACGGCGGCCCCGACCTGCCCGGAGCCGGCCATGACCCGATCCACTGACCACCATGACCAGCCCGGCAGCAACCAGCCCGGCAGCAACCAGCCCGGCCGTGACCAGCCCGGCCGCGACCACGCCGGCAGCAACCAGCCCGGCCGCGAGCACGCCGGCCGTGACGCCTGGCCGGAGGACTGGATGGACGGCGGCGCGTCGCCTGCGGTCTGGGACCCGTCGGCGCAGGAGTCGGTGGTGACGTCGGCGGACACGGATCCCGTGCTCGTCTCCTCGGCGCCGCAGGCGCAGCGTCCCGACGACGGCGCCGGCACCTCCGCCTGGCACGGCACCTCCCCGGATCCCCACCGGGGCGCCCAGGATCCCCATCGGAACGCCCCGCAGGGGGAGGCGGCCGGCCGGGGTGACGGAGCCGACGTCGTGACGGGGGTGCCGGGCACCTTCGACCCGCAGCAGACCACCGTGGACCGGCCGCGCATCGAGCGGGCCGTCCGCGAGATCCTCGAGGCGATCGGGGAGGACCCGGACCGCGAGGGACTGCAGGACACCCCGAAGCGCGTGGCGAAGGCCTACGCGGAGTTCTTCGCGGGCCTGCACCAGTCCGCGGACCAGGTGCTGGGCACGACGTTCGACATCGCGCACGACGAGCTCGTGCTGGTGAAGGACATCCCGTTCTACTCGACCTGCGAGCACCACCTCGTCCCGTTCCACGGCACCGCGCACATCGGGTACATCCCGTCCGCGCAGGGCCGGGTGACCGGCCTGTCCAAGCTGGCCCGGCTGGTGGAGCTCTACGCACGCCGCCCTCAGGTCCAGGAGCGGCTGACCACACAGATCGTGGAGGCGCTCGTGGAGCATCTGCACCCGCGCGGGGCGATCGTGGTGATCCAGGCCGAGCACATGTGCATGTCCATGCGCGGGGTCCGCAAGCCCGGCGCGAAGACCGTCACCTCGGCGGTCCGCGGCCAGCTGCGCGACCCCTCCACCCGGGCCGAGGCGATGAGCCTGATCCTCAACGGCTGATGTCCGCCTCCCACGACTGCCGCCTCCGCCCCCGACCGTTCACCCAGGTGGACGTGTTCGGCGCCGGGCCGTTCGCGGGCAACCCGCTGGCGGTGGTGATGGACGGCGAGGGCCTGTCCGAGGAGCGGATGGCGGCGGTCGCGTCCTGGACGAACCTGTCCGAGACCACCGTGGTCCTGCCGCCCACGGACCCGGCCGCCGACTACCGCGTCCGCATCCTCACCCCCACCGGCGAGCTGCCGTTCGCCGGGCACCCCACGCTCGGGACCGCCGCGGCCTGGCTGCTGGCCGGCGGCCGTCCGCGCACGCTCGGGGTGGTGGTGCAGGAGTGTGCCGCCGGCCTCGTGGAGGTCCGGGTCGAGTCCGGCCCGCACCTGCGTCCCGACGACGGCCCCGTCGCCTTCGAGGGCTGCCTCACCGGTGGTGCGGGGTCGCCGCTGCGCCTGGCCTTCCGTGCGCCCGCCCTCACGCGGGACACGGAGCCTGATGGGGCCGAACTGGAGGCGGCCCTGCACGTGGCCGGCCTGGACGTGGAGGATGTGGTCGCCGCTCGCTGGACGGACAACGGCCCCGGCTGGCTGTCCCTGCTGCTGCGGGACGTGGAGACCCTGCGTGGGGTCCGCCCACGGCCGTCGGCGGACGGCTCGGCGGTGAAGGTCGGACTGTGCGCACTGACCGGCGCACGGACCGCCGCCGTCGCCCTCGAGGTCCGTGCCCTGCTCGCGGACTCGGGTGTGCGGGAGGACCCCGTGACCGGCAGCCTGAACGCCGGCCTGGCCTGCTGGCTCACCGGCGCGGACGCGCCGGACGGCGGCCACCGGCTGACGGTGCCGTTCGAGGCTGGGCAGGGTGCCGCCGTCGGGAGGGACGGGCGCGTGCGGGTGAGCGCGGACGAGGCCGGGGACCTCTGGATCGGCGGCGACGTCACCGTGGGCGTGCACGGGCAGATCCTGGCGTGAGCGCGGCATGGCCCCGACGCCCGGCCACGTCTGCCGACGCCCGGCCACGTCTGCCGGCGCCCGTGCCCGCTCTGACACAATGAACCCATGACCGCCGAGGACCAGACGCCCGCCCTTCTGCGCCGACTGCCGGCTGACCGCACGCTCGTCATGGGCGTCCTCAACGTCACCCCGGACTCCTTCTCGGACGGAGGCCTCCACGCCTCCGTCCCGGCCGCGATCGAGCACGGCCGCGCGCTGCTCGCCGCCGGGGCGGACATCGTGGACGTCGGCGGCGAGTCCACGCGGCCCGGCGCCGCGTTCGTCACCGAGGAGCAGGAGCAGGAGCGCATCCTCCCGGTGATCGAGCAGCTGCTCGCCGAGGGAGCAGTCCTCTCGGTGGACACCAGGCACACCGCCACCGCGCGCGCCGCGCTGGCCCTGGGGGATGTGATCGTCAACGACGTCTCCGGGCTGAACCACGAGCCGGACATGCCCGCGCTCATCGCCGCCACCGGCGCGCCGTACATCCTCATGCACAACCGCGGCACCCCCACCACCATGGACGCCCTCGCGGACTACGGGGACGTGGTGGAGGACGTGATCGCCGAGCTGATCGAGGTCCGCCAGCGCTTCTACGACGCCGGCGTCGCCCCGGAGCAGCTGATCCTGGACCCGGGCCTGGGCTTCGCCAAGGCCGGGGAGCAGAACTGGGAGCTGCTGCGCGGCCTCGACCGCCTCACCCCCCTCGGCCACCCCGTGCTGGTGGCCGCCTCCCGCAAGCGCTTCCTGGGCACCCTCCTTCAGGGCCAGCCCGGGCACACCCACGACGACGGCGCCTCGCCGTCCCCGACGCAGCGCGACGCCGCCACGGCCGCCGTGTCCGCCCTGTCCGCGCACCACGGCGCGTGGGCGGTCCGGGTGCACGACGTCCCCCCGACCGCGGACGCCGTCCGTGCCGCCGCCGCCTGGCGAGGCAAGGAGACCGTCTGATGTTCGCCCGCCACCAGAGCGCCTCCGGCCCGACCGCCGGCCGCGGCGTCCATTCCGAGCACACCGGCGCTGAGAGCGTCCGCCCGGTCCGTCCGGCCCGCCGAGACGTCATCCGCCTCATGGGCATCTCCGCCGTCGGCCACCACGGCGTCTTCGAGGAGGAGAAGCGCGAGGGACAGCCGTTCGCCGTGGACGTGGTCATGCACGTGGACGTCGCCGAGGCCGCCGCCACGGACGACCTGACGAAGACCGTGAACTACGCCGAGGTCGGGGACCTGGTGGCCGGGTTCATCATGGGCGAGCCCTTCGACCTCATCGAGACGCTGGCGGACCGCATCGTCGGCACGATCCTGCAGACCCAGCCGCTGGTGGAGACCGTGGAGGTCACCGTGCACAAGCCGCAGGCCCCGCTGCCGCACGAGTTCCACGACGTCCAGGTGACGGTCGTCCGCGACCGCGCCGACCTCGAGGCCTCCCGCTGATGTCGGACACCTCCACCCCCGCCCCCCCGTCCGGCGCCCCCGGCGCCGGGGGCACCCCCGCCCCGGGCGAGCCCGTCACGCGGGACTGGACCCACCCGGCACAGGGCCCGGCCCCCACGAAGACCCTGGGGGACAGGCCGAGCCGGCCGGCCGTCGTCGTGCTGGCGCTGGGCGCCAACCTGGGGGAGGCAGACCAGACGATGGACGCGGCCGTGGCCGCCCTGACGGTGATGCCCGGGTTCACGGACGTGCAGGCGTCCCCGCGTGCGCTCACGAAGCCGGTCGGCGGCCCGCCCGGACAGCCGGACTACCGGAACCAGGTGGTCACCGCGCGGACCACGCGCTCGCCGTGGGAGGTGCTGGGCACCGCGCACCTGCTGGAGCAGGAGCACCACCGCCGCCGGACCGTCCGCTGGGGCGCCCGCACCCTGGACGTGGACATCGTCGCCTACGGGGACCTCACCAGCGACCCCCCGGACCTGACCCTGCCGCATCCGCGCGCCGCCGAGCGCGCCTTCGTGCTGCTGCCGTGGCTCTGGCTGGACCCGGACGCCGCGCTCGCCGGGGTGCCGGTGGCCGAGCTCGCCGAGCGCGCCGAGGGTGCGGACACGGTCCGCCGCATGCCGCCGGAGCGCGTCCACCTGGACGGCGGGCCCGCCCGCCCGAAGCCCTCCCTTCCCGACGGCGGCCGCCTCTCCCCGGGTGCGTCGTCGGCCTCGCGCGGGGCCTCACGGCAGGAGGAGACTGCTCCCGGAGAGCGCATCGACTCGACGTGGAGGGACCGCACATGATCACGCTGCGCACCTGGTGGCTGCCCGGGATGGCGCTGCTGGCCGGCCTGCTGGGCTGGACGGTCGCGCTGCTCTCCCAGGGCGCCGGCCGGCTGACCCCGGTGCTGGGCCCTCCGGCCCTGATCACCCTGCTGGTGGTGGCCCTGATCAGCCTCGGCTTCGGCCTGCGCATCCGCCGGGACCGGGGCCGGAAGCCCGCCGAGCGGATGGACCCGCTCGCCGCCGCCCGCATCCTGGTGCTGGCCCAGGCGGGGGCGTTCGCCGGTGCCCTGTTCGGCGGCTGGCACGCCGGGGTGCTGGTGCAGGTGCTGACCCGGGCGGTCGCCGCCCGCGGCGTGCTCCTGGACGCGATCCTCATGGTGGTGGCCGGTGCCGTGATGGTGGTGATCGGCCTGCTGGTGGAGTCCTGGTGCCGCATCCGCGGCGACGATTCGGATCCCGAGGGCGGCCTCGGGCAGGATGGGCAGTCCGGCGGGCGGGGCGTCCGCCGTCCACCCGAGACGGAGGAGGGATACGCGCGTGCGCGCCATGGAGCTTGAGGGTGTGGAGTTCATGCCCGTGTCCGAGAAGGAGATCCCGGCCCAGCTGGTGACCGGCGTGGTGGGCACGCTGTTCTTCGTGGGCGTCACCGCCGTCCCGTTGATCCTCAAGCTCACCGGCGTCTGGGCGGGCCTCTGGGACTGGTTCGCCTGGGGTCTGCCCGGCGCGATGCTGCTGTGGGGTCTGATCGACCTCGCCCTGACCCCCCGCCAGGTGCGCGCCCGGGGCTATGCCGAGCGGGAGGACGACATCCTCTGGCGGGAGGGACTGATGTTCCGCTCCGTGAAGGCCGTGCCCTACGGGCGCCTGCAGTACGTGGACGTGGAGGAGGGGCCGATCCAGCGCCGCTTCGGCGTGCAGACGGTGACCCTGAAGACCGCCGGCGCGGACCTGGAGATGACCGGGCTGTCCAAGGCCGAGTCCGAGCGGCTGCGCGAGGTGCTCATGCAGCGCGGCCAGGCAAGGCTGGCGGGCCTGTGATCCCGGAGGACCGCATGCCGACGCCTCAGGACGACGACCGCCGCGACCTGCCCGGACCGCAGCCCCAGGGACAGGACCTCCCCGCCGATGACGCCCCCGCGGCGGAGACCGAGCGGCCCACAGACGCCGCCGAGGCCCCGGTGACGGACACCGGGCGTCCCACGGACGCCGAGGGCTGGACCCGCATGCACCCGCTGACCCCGTGGGTGAAGAGCTGGACCTTCCTGGCGGTGATGCTGTTCATCGTCGGCCGTGAGTTCGTGGAGGAGTGGGTGGACAGCGTCTTCGGCGCCGGCCGCCGCGGCGGGGACTCCGGTTCGGGCGGCTCCGGGCCGGACTCGATCATGGACTTGTTGCCGGCCATCGGCATCGCCGCCGGCGTGATCCTGCTGCTCGGCGTGGTCTTCTTCCTGTCCTGGTGGTTCAGGCGCTTCCGCCTCACGGACTCGGAGGTCCAGCTGCGCGAGGGCTGGCTGTTCCGGAAGAACCGGCAGATGCGCTATGACCGCCTGCAGGCCGTGGACCTGCAGCACCCCCTGATCCCGCGCCTGTTCGGGCTGGCCGCGGTGAAGGTCGAGGCCGCCGACGGCGGGGACACCGCCCTGGAGCTGTCCTTTCTGAAGAAGGACCGCGCCGAGCAGGTCCGCCGCGAGATCCTCGACCACGCCTCGGGCGTCGCCGACTACCGGGCCGAGCAGGCGCAGCCGGCAGACGGCCTGCCCGCGGAGGGCGCGTCCGCCCCCGGCCCCCTTCCCGACGACGGCACCGCACCCGCCGCTTCCGGCTCGCCGGACACGGTGGTCCCGGCCGGGCAGCCGATGCTGCGCGACCGGGACGAGGGCGTGCTCATGCTCAAGGTCCCGCCGGGGCGGCTGGTCGGCTCGGTGATGCTGTCCGATTCGGGCCCGCTGGCCACCCTCATCGGCTTCGCCGGGTTCCTGGGGGCCGCGGGACTGTTCGTCGGCCTCATGCCCGAGGCATGGCTGGGCGACGGGGAGACGCGGTGGTCCATCATCGGGCTCGGCGCGGCGGGCTTCGCGGTCCCGCTGCTGTTCGCGATCGTCACCAGCACCTGGTCCGGCCTGAACAAGGGCTGGGGCTTCACCGTCCGCCACTCGCGGGACGGGCTGAAGCTGCGCTACGGCCTGACGGAGACGAACTCCCAGACCGTCCCGCCCGGGCGCGTGCAGGGCGTGACCATCCGGCAGTCGCTGCTCTGGCGACCGCTGGGCTGGTACCAGGTGCGGGTGCAGGTGGCCGGCTACGGCACCGGTGTGGACTCCGAACGCTCGCTCGTGCTGCCGGTGGGCCCGTGGGAGGACGTGCTGCGCGTGCTGACCATCGTGTCCCCGGAGCCCGGCGTGGCCGAGGGCGCGGCCGCAGAGCTGAGTCCGGCGGAGTTGATGCACGTGGCCCTGCACGGCGACCTCACCGACGGCGGATTCACCCACATCCCGCGCCGCGCGCGGGCCTGGTTCACGTGGTTCACGTGGCGCCGCACCGGCTTCCTCACCACCTCCCGGCTGCTGCTGGTGCGCGGCGGACGCTTCGCCCGCCGCCTCGAGGTGGCCGAGCACGAGCGCATCCAGGACCTGCGGATCGATGCCGGACCCGTGCAGCGCCGTCTGCGCGTGGCGGACGTGGCCGTCCACCTGGCCGGCGGCAAGCAGGTCACCGTGAAGGCGCAGGACCGTGCGGCGGCCGAGAAGCTGTTCCAGCATGAGTCGCAGATCGCCGCCGTGGCCCGCCGCCTCAAGGACCGCGATCAGTGGATGACCCCCGAGGAGCTCGAGCGCTTCGAGCGGCAGCTGCAGCCTGCGGGGGCCGGTGCTGCGGCGCCCGCGCCGGCCGCACAGGACCCCGGCCGGCTGCCGAGCGCGCAGGCGGGCCCGACCCCCACGAAGGAGACACCGTGACCGGCGGACTGGACACCGCGATCGACCCCGCCCAGCGTCCGGGACGCCTGGGCGTCGGCGTGATCGGCGCAGGGAAGGTGGGTGCCGTGCTGGGCGCGGCCCTGCGCAGCGCCGGGCACACGGTGACCGGCGTGCACGCGGTGTCCGAGGCCTCGAAGACCCGGGCCGAGGCGCTGCTGCCGGACGTGCCGGTCCTGGAGATCCCGGAGATCCTGCGCCGTTCCGAGATGGTGCTGTTCGCCGTCCCGGACGACGTGCTCGGCGAGCTCGTGGACGGTCTCGTGCAGGCCGGCCACGTGCAGGCCGGGCATCTGCTGGTGCACACCTCCGGCCGCTACGGCGTGGGTGTGATGACGTCCGTCCGGGCGGTCGGTGCGATCCCGCTGGCCATCCACCCGGCCATGACCTTCACCGGGCTGTCCCTGGATCTGGACCGGCTCAAGGACTGCGTCTTCGGCGTCACCGCGGACCCGGTGGTGCTGCCGGTGGCGCAGGCGCTCGCCGTGGAGATGGGCGGTGAGCCGGTGGTGATCAAGGAGGCGGACCGGCCGGCCTATCACCTGGCCCTCTCCCACGGCTCGAACCATCTGGTGACCTTGACCGCACAGTCGGCGCAGCTGCTGGCGGAGATCGGCGTGACGGACACCGAGCGCCTGCTGCGGCCCCTGCTCTCGGCGTCCCTGGAGAACGCCCTGTCCAACGGGGATGCTGCGCTGACCGGCCCGGTGGCCCGCGGGGACGTGGAGACCGTCCGCGGCCACCGCGAGACCCTGGAGCAGATGGTGGAGGAGGGTATGCCCGCGGACATCCTCCACGCCTGGGAGGCCATGGCCCGCGCCACCGCAGACCGCGCCGAGGACCGCGGCGCCCTGCGCCCGGACGTGGCCGCCCGCATCCGCGCCGCCCTGGACGGCGCGGAGGAGTCGGGCGAGACAGGCAGCGAGACCGGCGGCGAGACCGGCGGGCTCTGACCCCTCCACGCCCCCGCTTTCTGGTCCCCCGCTTTCTGGTCCCCCGCTTACTGGTGAGGACTCACCCTCTCACGCCCTGCTTTCGGGTCCCGAGGGGGTGAGTCCTCACCAGTTGGTGGAAGGGGAGGAGGAACTCATTCCGCCCTGGCCGGCGCCTCAGCCTCCTAGCCGCACGGCGTGCTCCAGCGCCGCCTCGGCCTGCCGCCCGTACCCGCCGCCGAACAGCACGGCGTGCACCAGCAGGGGCACCGCCTGATAGGCGAGCACCCTCTCCTGCCACCCGTCGGCGAGTGGGAAGGCCTCCTCGTACGCCTCCCACGCCCCGGGCCCGAAACCGCCGAACAGGTCCATCATGGCCAGGTCCACCTCGCGGTGTCCGCGATGCGCGCACGGGTCGATCAGCCAGCTGCGCCCGGCGGCGTCGATCAGCCGGTTCCCGGCCCACAGGTCACCGTGGACCAACGACGACGGCTCCGCCCCTCCCAGCACCGCCGCACCCGGGTGCGTGTTCGGGGAGTCGGGGCCGAAGCCGGCCGTCAGCTCCGCCAGCGCGGCCGCCAGTTCTCGGACGCGCTCGGGGGCGCTGCCTGCGTCCACGGCCTGCTCGGCCAGCGGCACGATGCGTCGGACCACCCAGGACTCCGCCCAGGTGTCGCACGGGGTCAGGTCGATCGCGGCGGCGCCGAGCCAGGCCCGCACCGGCCCACGGTCGGATCCGGCGGGCCGGTGCGGGTGTCCGTCCACCGCGCCGAACCAGTCGGCACCTGCCTCCGGCGGTCGGGAGTCCCGGTGCAGGGCGGCCAACTCCCGGCCGAACGCCTCCTCTGTCTGCGGGGTGGCCCGGCCGGTGTCCTCGACCCACTCGATCTCGAGCAGGTCGTCCTCGGCCCGCAGCACGGCCGGCACCCGCGCGCCCGCACCGGCCAGGGCGCGCAGACCCCGGGCCTCGAAGGCGAGGAGCCCGGGGAGGGCGTCGGTCTTGCGGAAGGCGAGGGTGCCGTCGTCGTGGCGGACGCGGTGCGTGGAGCCGGTTCCCGCCATGCTCAGCGGTCCAGCAGGGAGGTGAAGCTGAAGAACATGAGCTGTGAGGACACCAGGAAGAACAGGGCGAAGAGGATGATGAACACCCGGACGCCGATCTGCACACCATGGCCGCGCATCCGCAGCTCCTGGCCGTCCTGGGGGGCGAGGAAGCGGGAGGGGTCCTGCGGGTCGTAGATGACGGTGACGAACATGCCGCCGCGGTCGGTGAGTCCGACGTCCGAATAGGTGGGGGAGGCGCGTACGGTGCGGCCGTCCAGGGTCATGAACTCGATGGTCTCCACGATGTAGGTCTGCCGGTTGTCCCCGGAGCCGCTCTGGCCCACGTAGGCGGTGATCACCTTGCCCTGCACGCGCTGCCCGACGCGGACGATGCGGTTCGCGTCCGCGCGGCGCCGGGCGACGGAGACCAGCCCCCATCCGGCGATGGCGATCATGAACAGCGGAACCGCCGCGAACATCAGCTGGAACGTGCTGAACCCTCCGGGCCCGAATCCGAGCAAGGTCCCCTCCTCTGCCTCCCGCGCCTTCCGGGAGTCCGTCTGTCCGGCGGCCTGTGGCCATCCCTGTCCGGGTGAGACGCTAGCGCATGGGCCCGGCCGGGGGAACGACCACCGTGATGGAATGGTGTCCATGACCGAGGATGCCGCGCAGAAGAACGCCCCGCACACCGACGCCGTCGCCCCGCTCACCGATGCGGAGGAGCAGTGGGTCCAGGACCGCCTCGGCTTCGCCCGTCAGGAGGGCGTGGACCACCTCGAGCTGGACCAGGTGAGCGCCTACGCGGACCGGCAGCTCGCGGCCGTGCAGGCCGGGGAGCTGGAGCCGGAGGTCGCCTCCGTGATGCTGGACGTGGTGGCCGTGCTGATCGGCGAGCACCTGGGCGCCGCGCACGGCCTGCAGTGGGTCACCGTGAAGGACGACGACGGCACGCACCTCGGCCTGCGGGACCCCTTCTCCTCTGCGGTGCTCTTCCCGCAGTCCACTGTGGGCACGCACTGGAATGAGGGGGCCACCGGGTGGGTCCCTGAGTTCGTCGAGTGGTTCGGCGGGCAGGTGCGTCAGGTGCGGGGGCAGGAGTGACATTGGTAGCGACTCTGTCGAGCACGGCAGGGACCGCGGGACGAGTCCGGAGGCCTGTGAATGTCCTTGCACAACGCGCGCTCGAGGGGGTGAGTGCCTGACGGCCCGAGGGTATTGACAACGTACAAATCGACGGCTATTCTCCCCTCATGTTCGGACTTTGTGACATTCATCACCTTATTTCGAGTAGGTGTGTGGGCGTAGCCGCTGCCATCGCTCTGCTCGGCGGAGCCATGGTTGCTGGGCCAAGTGCTATCGCCATGCCCTATCGATGCGACTCGGCAGATCCTGCGTCTCAGTCGATTGCTGTGTCGCCCGCCTCTCCCGCTGAAGAAGAGGGGTCTGTGGACTGTGCCGGCGCGGGCATGGCCGGTTTCACGTTCAGCCGAGGAGGGTCCACGTTCCTGCGCATGGACCTTTTCACGGGGAACAACACTTACAGGGCGGGGACTGGAAAGGCTCGAGGCTGGTCGCTGCACAAAGACACCGCCGGTCACGCAAACAAGGCGTGGAAGCTGAGGGATCGGGCCGGAAGTACTCGGGCGTCCATATATGCTGACGGGAAGTTCGCCTGTGACAGATACAGTCAGTGTGCCGTCTGATGGGTAGGCATGTACGGCAAATCGAGGCAACGGCGGCCACGGAAACGGTGCGCATTCTCACGGACGGCGGGGTCGTCGTCCTGCGCTGCGACCACGGAGGATCGGACGCGCTGCCGCGACTGACGCTGGAGGATCCGGGTCCGACGTTCGGCCTTGCCCTCAGCACACAGAGGTGCCCCAGCCCCGTCCCGGGGGTGCGGGTGGAGGTGCTGCGGTCGGGCCTGTGCGGCGACCTGTGCTCCGTCGGTGCCGCGTTGGTGCCGGACGGCGGCGGTGAGGTGGTCTGGCTGTCCGCGCCGGAGCGTTCCGATGCCGGGCAGATCCTGGCCGCCGCCGTCGAGGTCCTGCGTGCTGCGGCGCCGGCTGCGCAGGTCAGCGCACCGCCGGTGGCGGCACCGCGCGCACGGGTGGCACAGGTCAGCGCGTGGGACGCGGTGGTGGCCCCCAACGGTCTGGCCGGGGGCCTTCCGGACGGGGATCAACCAGCGCCGGTGCAGCGCGCCCTCGGCGGGGCCTGGAGCATCGTCGTGGACACTGCGCCGGACCGTCCCGTGGAGGCTCGGCTGTGGCTGGCCCATCGTGAGCAGGCCGCAGGGGACGAGGTGGTGCGCATGACGGCCACCTGGCACGGGCCGGGCGCGGACACGCCGTGGCATGTGGAGCTGCATGTCAGCCACCGGGTGGAGGAGGCGCAGACCGAGTTCCTTGTCATCGACGGCAGCACGTCCCAGGACTGGGTGATCGCGGACGCGGTCCACGTCCCGGGGACCCCGCTGACCTGGCGGGTGCATCCGGCGCCGCGGCCGGACGAGGCCTCCCGGACCGGCGAGGCCCTCTACGCGCTGATCACGGCGCTCGCCGAGGCACTGCCGGCGCAGGCGTGATGACGTCTCGCCGTCGGCGGAGGTCCTAGAGGTCTCCGGCCTTGATGGCCGCGACGACTCCCTCCACGCAGTCCTCGATCTGCTCGTACATGTCCACGAACACGTGCTTCGGGCGCTGCCAGGGGTCCGGGACCTCCAGGACGCCCTGGGTGTCCACGGAGGAGGCGAACTCGCCGAGCAGGTGCACCTTGTCCTCCGCGTCGCCGGGTCCGGCCAGGGCCAGGACGTCGTCATAGTTCGACTCGTCCATGACGAGGATCAGGTCCGCGTCGTCGATGTCCTCGCGAGTGAGCTGCGCGCCCACGGAGTCGAAGGTGTAGCCCCGTTCCCGGCCGACCTCGAGGGTCAGCGGGTAGGGCTGCTCGCCCACGTGGTAGTCCGCTGTCCCTGCCGAGCGCACCGAGACCTGGGAGTCCAGGCCGGAGCGCTGTAGGGCGCGTTTCAGCACGGCCTCGGCGGCGGGGGAGCGGCAGATGTTGCCCAGGCAGACGGTGATGATGCGCATGCCTCGATCCTTCCATGCGTTCGCACAGCCGTGCCAAGGGCGTCCGTGGGCGGACGGAAGGCTGGAGTTCTGGGAATGGGACGTCGCACTTCCTGCGCCAGAGGGGCACGACGGTGACCGTTGAGCTCCATCGCGGAGACGTGGTGTGGGCGGATGTGAACCCGACCCTGGGGAGGGAACAGGCCGGCCGGCGGCCGGTGTTGGTCGTGGCGAGCGACCTCTTCCTGGCCAAAGCTGACACACTGGCCATCGTGCTTCCCTGCACCACCGCCGACCGGGGCTGGCCCAACCATGTCCGCCTGACGGGCCCCCACCTGGAGCTGCCTCGGCCGACCTTCGTCCTGACGGAGCAGCCTCGGACGATCACGAGGGACAGGCTGGGATCCCTGCTCGGGCGGGTCGACGTCACGACGATGCGCGAGGTGGACGTCTGGCTTCGAGACTTCTTGGCCCTGCCCTGATCTGCACCTCCCGCTCCACCGGTTCCGTTCGCCGCGAAGCCGATTGACCCGCATCACACCCCGCGGATAGAACGGTTCTCATGAGTGAACCGCGCACGTCCTTCCACCACCTGACCGACTTCATCGCGCTGCCGCGCACCTCCGGCCTGACCCTGAGCCCGGACGGCACCCGGCTGGTCACCACGCTGGCCACACCGAACGCCAAGGGCACCGGCTACGCCTCCGCCCTGTGGGAGGTGGACCCGTCGGGCGAGCGGCCGGCGCACCGCCTGACCCGCTCCGTGGAGGGCGAGGCCGGTGCCGAGTTCGCGGCGGACGGCACCCTGTACTTCACCTCCAGCCGCCCTGCCCCGGGAGAGGAGGAGAAGTCCTCTGCGCTCTGGGCGCTGCCGGCCCAGGGCGGCGAGGCCCGCGTGGTGCTGACCCGCCCCGGTGGCGTCTCCTCCGTCTCCTGCGCCTCCGCGGCGGACACCGTGGTGCTCGGCGCCCCGCGCCTGCGCGGCGCCGCCACCGAGGCCGAGCATGCCGAGCTGGCGAAGGCCCGCAAGGACGCCGGCGTGGACGCCATCCTCCACACCGGCTACCCGGTCCGCTACTGGGACCACGACCTCGGCCCGGCCACGCCCGAGCTGTTCGTGCTCGCCGACGGCCCGGACCCGGACGCCCCGGCCGACCAGGACGACGCCTCCGCCGATCACCCCAGCGCCGCGACGATCGAGCAGGCCGGCGGCATCCCGGAGGAGGGCGAACACCATCTGCGCCACCTCACCGGCTTCGACCGCTCCCACGGCTTCGGCGTCTCCGCCCACGTGGCCCCGGACGGCTCCTTCGCCCTCGTCACGGCGTCCCGCGCCGGCGCGAAGGCGGACATGAGGGAGTGGATCGCCCGGGTGGACACCGCCACCGGCCAGGTCACCGCCCTCGTGGACGAGCCCGGCCAGGACGCCCACGCCGGGCCGATCAGCCATGACGGGACCCGCGCGGTGGTCGTCGTCGGCCCGCACACCACCCCCCAGTCCACCCAGGACCCGCACCTGTACCTGATGGACACCGCCACCGGGGAGCTCACCCCGCTGGCCCACGACTGGGACCGCTGGCCCCACGTGGTCGGCTGGCTGCCGGACGACTCCGCGGTCATCGCGGTGGCGGACCAGGACGGCCGCGCCCCCCTCTTCCGCATCGACGTCCCCTCCGGCGCCGTCACCCAGGTGACGCACCAGGACGAGGCGTGGTCCGACGTCGTCATCTCCCCGGACGGCACCACCCTGTACGGTGTGCGCTCCTCCTACCTGTTCCCACCGGAGGTGGCCCGCGTGGACCTCGCCACCGGCGAGGCCACGCGCCTGCAGAACCCGTCCGAGCGCCCGGCTGTGCCCGGCACGCTGGAGGACGTGGAGACCACCACGGAGGACGGCACCCGCGTCCGCGGCTGGCTCGCCCTGCCTGCCGGGAAGGCCCCCGAGGGCGGCCACCCGCTGCTGCTGTGGATCCACGGCGGCCCGGTGTCCTCCTGGAACGCCTGGTCCTGGCGCTGGAACCCGTGGCTCATGGTCGCCCAGGGCTACGCGGTGCTCCTGCCGGACCCGGCGCTGTCCACCGGCTACGGCCGCGACTTCGTGCAGCGCGGCTGGGGCCGCTGGGGCGCCGAGCCCTACACGGACCTGATGGCCATCACGGACGCCGTGGAGGCCCGGGCGGACATCGACGCCACCCGCACCGCCGCCATGGGCGGCTCCTTCGGCGGCTACATGGCCAACTGGGTGGCCGGCCACACGGACCGCTTCAAGGCGATCGTCACCCACGCCTCCCTCTGGGCGCTGGAGGGCTTCGGCCCGACGACGGACGCCTCCTTCTACTGGGACCGTGAGATGAGCCCGGAGATGATGGCCGCGAACTCCCCGCACCGGTTCGTGCAGGACATCGTCACCCCCATGCTCGTGATCCACGGGGACAAGGACTACCGCGTGCCGATCGGCGAGGGCCTGCGCCTCTGGTACGAGCTGCTCGCCACGTCCGGCCTGCCGGCGGGCGAGGACGGTTCCACCGAGCACCGGTTCCTGTACTTCCCGCAGGAGAACCACTGGATCCTCACCCCGCAGCACGCGAAGGTCTGGTACGAGGTGGTCCAGGCGTTCCTCGCCGAGAAGGTCCTCGGCGAGGAGGCCGCACCCCTGCCCAAGGAGCTCGGCCTGAACCCCTGACGGCCCTCCTGACGGCCCTGCCCGACGCCGGCCGCCCGCCTTCCCTACAGAAGGCGGGCGGCCGTCGTCGTGTCCGGGGAGGGGCACCGTCCAGGCCGCCGCCGAGCACGGCCGGCAAGGGCTCCAAGCGCGGCCTGACGGTGCGCTGACTGCGCGTCGGCCCGCGGCTCAGTCCTTGGACCAGATGCGCGTGTTGAGGCGGAAGTCCTCCACGAGGCCGAGGAACAGGACGAGGTCCTCGTAGATGTCCCGGCCCATGTCCTCGATGGTGCGCTCGTGCTGCCGGGCCAGGTCGAAGCCGAACCGGTTGGTGTCCAGTGCCGCACCGATGTTCATGCGCCCTCCCGTGAAGGACACGGCCATGTGCTCGGTGCCGAAGCGTTCGCGCAGCCGGTCGAGC
This sequence comes from Micrococcus sp. HMSC067E09, assembly GCF_001812555.1. Taxonomy (NCBI): domain Bacteria; kingdom Bacillati; phylum Actinomycetota; class Actinomycetes; order Micrococcales; family Micrococcaceae; genus Micrococcus; species Micrococcus sp. HMSC067E09. The sequence goes on from NZ_KV809409.1 coordinate 56,145, forward strand.
GTGTCCATCAGCTCTGGGGTGATGAGGTAGCGCGCCTCGACCTGGTCCGAGGCCCACCCCTCGTACTGGCGCGTGATGCGCACGTCCTCCAGACGCAGCGGGGTGATTCCGCGCTCCCGGGCCGTGTCCTCGCTGAGTCCGCGGAACGCCTGGTGGTCCTTCCGGGGCAGCAGGTACACGGTGGAGGTGAAGTCCTTGTGGAAGTCCGCGGAGAAGAACACGAAGGACGGGCCCAGCATCGCGGTGTCCGTGGTGACCTGCTCCGCCCAGCCCTGGACGGAGGTGCGCAGGGACTTGGGCACCAGCGCGCTGAGGTCGCCCCCGCGCTCGAAGCGTGCCTCCAGTCTGGACAGTTCGTCCTGGCGGCGTCGCGAGTCCAGGGTGCCCCGGCGCTCCGAGTCCTGGAGGCGTTCCATGCGTCGGCGGTCCCGCGCCTCCTTCTCGGGGTCGGCCTCGGGGGCCGGCGGCCGCATCTGCTGCCACTTCAGGTCGGCCAGCACGAAGTCCGTCTCGCCCAGGGTCCCGGTGACGACGTCCTCCTGCAGGACGCTGGTGTCCATGATGAAGCCGGCCGAGCGCAGGCGGGGCTGCGGGACGCTGCCCTCCGGCTCGTACTCGGCGCGCAGGGCGGCGCCGTCGTGGGCGGCGTGGGGGAGGGTGAGCCCCGCCGCGATGGCCTCGAACACGGGGGCGGTCACGTCGGTGCTGACGGTGCGGGACGCGTTCGCCAGGCGGCGGACGACCACGAAGGCCGGGATCGCGAACACGACGGCGGCGCCCAGGGCGATGAGGACCTGGCCCAGCAGCAGTGCGAGGACGAAGACCGCGAGTCCTCCGGCGAGCATCACCTTGAAGTACCAGGGGACATCGGTGCGGGCCGTGTCGACCTGCTCGCCCACCTGCCGGGTCCGCTCGGCGTCGAGCCCGGACCAGACCTCCTCGAACGGGGGGACCTCGATGCCGCTCATGCCTGCCCCCCGGAGAGGAAGCCGTCGAGGTCCGTCTGGCCGCGCTTGACGGGATCGGTGAGCGTGAACAGCGTGTGCGGCTGGAAGCCGAGCAGGCCGGCGATGAGCACGGTGGGGAACTGCCCGCGGGCGGTGTTGTACTCCGTGGCGGCCGCGTTGTAGGCGCGCCGGGCGGCCTGCAGGCGCTCCTCGGTCTCGTTGACGGTGCGCTGGAGGATCTCCACGTTCGCCAGCGACCGCATCTCCGGGTAGGCCTCGAAGCTGGCCAGGCTGCCGGGGGAGCTGATGATGCGCCGCTGGACGTCGCCGAGGGTCTGGTCGAGCTCGGCCTTCTCCGGGACGCTCAGGTCGCGGATGCTGCGGCCGGTGCGCAGCGCCGTCGCGTCCAGGATGGTGCGGACCTCCTTGCCCACGGCACCTTCGACCACCTTGGCCTGCTGGCTCACCTGGTCATAGCGGGTCTCCAGGGCGACGTCGATCCCGCTGAGGGCCTCGTTCGAGTCGTTGCGCCGGCGGACCAGCCCGTTGTAGACGGAGACGGCCCACACCGCGAGCACCACCACCACCGCGGCGACGACGAGTGTGACGATGAGCGGGGTGTTCACGGGTCCTCCTCGGGACGGCGGCGCGTGGGCACGGGGACGGCGGTGCGTGGGCGCGTCGGAGTCCTTACGGGGCGGGCACGGGTGTCGGCCCGGGTGCGGGCGCGGGTGCGGGTGCCGGCCACCGTAGCACGTGGGGGACAGAAGGCATCGGGTCAGGGGCCGTGACCGCCCTGCGCGCCGCCCGGCCCCGTGCCTCGTGGCGAGATCCTCATGACCGTCAACACCTAGAGAACCTCATGACCCCCAACACCTAGACTTGGACGGTGACCCCCTATGATCGCGTCCCCGACCAGCGTCCCGTTCCCGCCGGCACCGGCCTCACCCTCGAGGACGCCCTCCCGGCACCTGAGAAGGCCGAGGCCGGAGGTGTGCCTGCGCGTCCTCGTCTGACCCGGACGGTCGCAGAGATGCGCTCTGCCCTCCGTGAGCTCGTCGCCGGCGCCGCGGACGACGATGCCTCCGACGCCGAGCCCGTCACTGTCGGCCTGGTCCCCACGATGGGAGCCCTCCACGGCGGCCACGCGGCCCTGGTGCGACGGGCCCGCGCCGAGAACGACGTCGTGGCGGTCAGCATCTTCGTGAACCCGCTGCAGTTCGGCGATCCGGCCGACCTCGAGCACTACCCGCGCACCCTGGACGCCGATCTGGACCTGTTGGCGGCGGCGGGGGCCGACGTCGTGTTCGCCCCCGACGTGCAGCAGATGTATCCGGGCTACCCTGACGCGCCGATCGTCACCGTCTCGGCCGGCCGTATGGGGGAGGTCCTCGAGGGCGCCTCCCGCCCGGGGCACTTCGACGGCGTGGCCACCGTCGTGGCCAAGCTGTGGAACATCGCCCGCCCTGCGGTGCCGGTCCTGCGCAGCTACTTCGGTCAGAAGGACGCGCAGCAGCTCACCGTCCTGCGCCGCCTCGCCACGGATCTGGACATCGACGTCGACGTCCGTGCCGTGCCCATCGTGCGTTCCCCCGAGGGCCTTGCCCTGTCCAGCCGCAACACCCGCCTGGACGCCGCGGGCCTGGAGCACGCGCTCGTCCTCAGCCGCGCTCTGCGCGGCCTGGCCGACGCCGCGGCGGCCGGCGAGCCCGTCGACGTCCAAGCCGCTCGCCGGATGGTCGAGGACGAACCGGGCGTCGAGTTGGACCACCTCGTGGTGGTGGACCGGGACACCTTCGCCGAGCTCGGCCCGGAGCTGCTGTGTCAGCCGTTGCGCCGGGACGCCCTCGCCCTCGTGGCAGCACACGTGCCGCCGGTGCGGCTGATCGACAACATGGTGCTGCCGGCGGCGCAGGACTGAGGCGTCGGCACCTGGTGGCAGGCCGGCCCCGGCTGGGATTCTGACGGTCCACGCTGCCAGGGTGGAGGTTCGTCCAGCGTCCGCATGCACGTCTCCGGAAGGATGAAGATGCCGTCCCCAGCTCACCGCGGCCTGCCGGGAGGGGACCCGGAGGACGCGGTCTCGACGCCCGTCCCGCGCTCCTGCGACGACCTCGCCGCACTCTTCCACGTCCACCCCACGCAGGCGGCGCCGGCCCTGCTCGGCTGCCTGCTCACGGTCATCACCGCCGACGGGGCGGTCACCGTCCGCCTCACCGAGCTCGAGGCCTACGGCGACCGGGGCGAGGACCCGGGCGCCCACTCCTACCGTGGCCGCACCGAGCGCAACGCGGCGCTGTTCGGGCCGCCGCAGCGGACGTACGTGTACCTGAATTATGGGATCCACCGTTGTCTCAACCTCGTCGTCCACGAGCCCGACGCGGCCGGCGGCCTCCTCGTCCGCGCCGCCGAGGTCGTCGCCGGTCATGACCTCGCCGTCCTCCGCCGGGGCCGGGACACCGGCGCCCGACTGCTCTCCGGCCCCGGCAACCTCGGCCAGGGCCTCGGCATCACCCTGGAGATGGGGCACCTGCCGATCACACTCGCCGATGCTCCTGCGCCCGGGGGAGCACCCGGGCTTGCTGTTCCCCGCATCCCGCGTCCCGACGACGGCCTCGCACCCGCCGTGTTCGTCCTCGCTCCGCCGCCGGCCGGCTCGGCACCGCCGCACGTGTCGACCGGGCCCCGGGTGGGCGTCTCCGGCGAGGGAGGATCGGCGCGGTTCCCGTGGCGGCACTGGATCACCGGCGACGCCTCGGTGAGCCGCTTCCGTGCGGGTCGGAACGTCCCCGCCTGAGGGCGGCCGCCTGCCGCGGGCTGCGATGTCCAAGGCCCCGGAGGCTTCGTTCCGAAACGGAGCGTGCCGCGCAGGCTCCGGATCGGATCGAGCGCTTGGGAATGAGGGCCGCCTCGGTGCCGGAGACCTCGTTCCGAAAGGGAGCACGCCACGCATGCTCGGAATCGGATCGAGCGCTTGGGAGGGGACGGGCGCTTGGCCCCGGGGGCTTCGTTCCGAAAGGGAGCACGCCGGGCAGGCTCTGGATCAGATCGAGGCGCGGGCAGGCGCGGGCAGTGGCAGATCGAGGCGCGGGCAGGCGCAGATCCGAGTGCAGATCAAGAGCCGCGCAGGAAGCCGCGGCGGAAGCGCGTCGCTCCTGCGCCCTTGCCAGTGCGGGGGCGGGCGTGTCTACGGTGCAGGCATGAGCATGAATCAGAGCCCCCAGGGTGAGACGAAGCAGTCCGTGACCCGTACTATCGACGCTCCGGCCAAGGACATCTTCGAGGTGCTGACCCTGCCGGAGAAGCACAAGCTCTTCGACTCCAGCGGCTTCGTCGTGGACGACGAGAAGACGCAGCGCATCCAGAAGGTCGGCGACGTGTTCACCATGAACATGCAGGGCGAGCACATGGGCGGCGAGTACCGGACCGACAACCACGTGGTCGCCTACGACGAGAACAAGATGGTCGGCTGGGCCACCGCACCCGCCGGCACCGAGCCGCCGGGATGGGAGTGGATCTGGACCCTCGAGGCCACCGGCCAGGATTCCACGGAGGTGACCCTGACCTACGACTGGTCCAAGGTCACCGACCCGGACCTCCTTGCGAAGAACCTGTTCCCGCTGATCAGCCAGGAGCAGATGGAGGAGTCCGTCTCCAAGCTCGCGGCCGCGGTCTCCTGACCTGAGCGAGGCATGGTCGGCGGGGCAGTGACGGCCCGCCGGAGGAGTTCCGCACCCAGCAAAGTCCTCTGAGCCGACCCGACGACGGCGGCGCACCCGGGCACTGCATGCAGTGCTCCCCGGGTGCGCCGCCGTCGTCGTCCCTGCGCGGGTGTGACCTGACCCACTAGGCTTCGGGGGGAGCATGCCTGCCCGCCGTCCACAGCATCCGAAGGAGCACCACCTGTGACCGCACCTGCCGAGAACGCCGTCCCGAGCCCCACCGAGGACCTCTACCGCCACGTCAACGGCGAGTGGCTGGCCTCCCATGAGATCCCCTCCGACCAGGGCGCCTACGGCGCGTTCCTCGAGCTGCGGGACAACGCCGAGCTCGCGGTCCGGCACCTGTGCGAGGACGCTGTGCGCGCCGTCGGCACCGGCCATGATGCTGCCCGCGCCCGTGTGGAGGCCTCTGCGGACATCGCCTCCCCGGATACCGTGTTGGACGCCCCGGAGCAGGCCGCTTCCGCCGAGGACGCCGCTGCCTCGGACGCCTCTTCCGATGACACCTCCGCCGACCAGACCGCGCTGCGCCGCCGCATCGCCGCCCTCTACACCTCGTTCATGGACGAGGAGGTCGTGGAGGCCCGCGGCGTGGCCCCGATCGCCGGAGACCTCGCCGCCATCGAGACCGTGGAGACCCCGGAGCAGCTGCTCACCCTCTCCGGCGCCCTGCAGCGCCACGGCGTCTCCGGCCTGATCAACACCGGCGCCATGAACGACGCCGGCAACCCGGAGCGCATGCTCCTCCACCTGCTCCAGGGCGGCCTCGGCCTGCCGGACGAGTCCTACTACCGCGAGGACTCCTACGCGGAGATCGTCTCCGAGTACCGCGCCCACCTGGGCCGCATGCTCGCCCTGGCCGGCATCGGCGCAGACGAGGCGGAGGCCTCCGAGATCGCCGGCCGCGTCGTGGACCTGGAGACGAAGATCGCCTCGCACCATTGGGACGTGGTGCGCTCCCGCGACGCCGTGGCCCGCTACAACCTGCTCACCCGCGCGCAGCTGGACGAGACGTTCCCGCTGGCGCAGGCCTGGCTGGAGGGCATCGGCGCCGCCGGCTCCCGCTCGGACGAGGTCGTGGTGTGGCAGCCGGACTTCCTCGCCGGCGTCCAGTCGCTGCTCGCCGGCGATGACGCCGTGGACCTACAGACCTGGAAGCACTGGCTCGAGGTGCAGGTCCTGCGTTCCTTCGCGCCGTACCTGCCTGAGGCGTTCGTGCAGGAGAACTTCTCGTTCTACGGCCGCCGCCTGGCCGGCACCGAGGAGGTCCGCCCGCGCTGGAAGCGCGCCGTGGCGTTCGTGAACTCCGCCGCCGGCGAGGACGTGGCACAGCTGTACGTGGCCAAGCACTACCCGGCCGGCCATCAGGACCAGATGGACAGGCTGGTCGGCCTCCTCAACGAGGCCTACCGGCGCTCCATCTCCCGCCTGGACTGGATGGGGGAGGACACCCGCCAGCGCGCGTTGGAGAAGCTGTCCATGTTCCGCCCCATGGTGGGCTTCCCGTCCAAGTGGATCGACTACTCCACTCTGGAGGTGGACGCGGACGACCTGCTCGGCAACGCCCGCCGCGCGGATGAGTTCGCCTGGGACTGGGACCTGGCGAAGATCGAGAAGGGTCCTGATCCGGAGGAGTGGCACATGACTCCCCAGACCGTGAACGCCTACTACTCGCCGCTGGAGAACGCGATCGTGTTCCCGGCGGCCATCCTGCAGCCCCCGTTCTTCGACCCGGAGCGCTCCATGGCCGCGAACCTGGGAGGCATCGGCGCGGTGATCGGCCACGAGATCGGCCACGGCTTCGACGACCAGGGCTCCCGCTACGACGGCACCGGCACCCTGAAGAACTGGTGGACGGACGAGGACCAGGAGGCGTTCTCGGACCGCACCGCCAAGCTGGTCGCCCAGTACAGCGCCCTGTCCCCGGCGGAGGCCCCGGACCACCACGTCAACGGCGAGTTCACCCTGGGGGAGAACATCGGCGATCTCGGCGGCTTGGGTATCGCGCACCAGGCGTTGGAGATCTGGCGTGAGGAGCAGTCCGAGTCCGCGGACGAGGACACTGCGGCGCAGGACCGTGAGTTCTTCTCCTCCTGGGCCTCGGTGTGGCGTCAGCTGACGCGTCCGGAGACGATGATCACGCGCATCGCCTCGGATCCGCATTCTCCGAACGAGTTCCGCTGCAACCAGGTGGTGAAGAACCTGGACGCCTTCCACGCCGCCTACGGCACCACCGAGCAGGACCCGATGTGGCTGGCTCCGGAGGAGCGCGTCTCCATCTGGTGAGCCGACCCCGCAGGGGAACAACGACGACGGCCGCTCACCTGCCGACTGCATGTGCAGTCGGACGGTGAGCGGCCGTCGTCGTGGGTTCGGGGTCTCGGAGGCCTCGGCGCACCGCGGCACCCGGGGTGCGCGGCGGGGAGGGGCGCCTGCGGCGCCGGAGGCCTCACTCGGCGCGGCGGGCGCGCTCCTCGGTGAAGCGGTGCAGCAGAGTGCCGAGCTGCCGGACGTCCTCCAGGTCCCAGCCGGCGAGGTCGCGGCGCATGCCGCCGCCGACCGGTCCGGTGCGGACCTCGTGGAGGCGGCGCAGGCCCTCTTCGGTGGGGCGCAGGACGGCCGCACGGCGGTCCTTCGGATCGGCCTCCCGGGTGATGAGCTCCAGGGATTCGAGCTCCTTGACGAAGCGGGAGATCTGGCCACGGTCGGCGAGCATCGTCTCGGCCAGGGCGGACGGGGACAGCGGGGCGGCGTTGACGATCGTCAGGAACGCCTTCATCGCACCGGAGGACATGCCGGGGCTGAGCTGCTCGGCGTGCCGGGCCATGAGCTGGCGGTACTGGCGGACGAGCGTGACGAAGGAGCCCTCGAGGTCGCGGATGGCGGCCTCGAACTCCTCCGGGTGCTCGGCGGCGGCGCCCTGGGGGAGCGGGGTGCTGCTCATCGGTCGCCTCCGGTCCGGCGGGTCGCCTCGGTTCCGGTACCCCGGGAGGCGTCCGGTTGCTTGCCGGTGTCCGCGGGGTCGGCGTCCGGGCGCTCGTCACGGATCTGCGGCAGGGAGCCGGTGTGCGGGCCCACCGCGGCGGCCGCCGCCTCCTGCTGGGCGCTGCGGCGGGCACGCTGGGCGGCACGCTGCTCCTGGGCGTTGCGACGGCCCAGCGGGATGTTCGGAAGCAGCAGCACCGCCACGATGCCCAGCACGGCCAGCGGCACGGTCCAGAGGAAGGCGTTCGAGATGGCCTGGGCGTAGGTCTCCTCGAAGATCACGCGCAGCTCGTGCGGCATGGAGGCCACGGCGGGCAGGCGGCCGGCCTGCATGTCCGTGGCCCACTTGGCCCCTTCGGGACCCATGCCCGCGAGGGCGGCCTGGACCTCGGCGGCGCGGGACTGGATGCCGTCCGTCACCGTGGTGGCTACGGCGGCGCCCATCGCGGCCACGCCGGCCGAGCCGCCGAGGGTACGGAAGAAGGTCACGCCCGAGGTGGCCACGCCCATGGCGTGCGGATCCGTGGTGTTCTGCACCACCAGTACGAGGTTCTGCATGGTGATGCCCATGCCCAGGCCCACCAGTGCCATGTAGACGCAGACCAGGGCGAAGTTCGTGTCGTAGCGCAGGGTGCCCAGCAGTGCCAGGCCGATGGTCAGGAACACGGAGCCCGCCACCAGGAACGGCTTCCAGTTGCCGTGCTTGGTGATGTGCCGGCCCGCCAGAGTGGAGGAGATCAGGAACGCGGCCATCAGTGGCAGGGTCATGAATCCGGCCTGGGACGGGGTGGCACCGCGGGCGAGCTGCATGTACTGGGCCAGGTAGACGCCGGAGCCGAACATGGCCAGGCCCACCGACAGCGAGGCCACCACGGCCAGGGTGAATGTGCGGTTCCGGAACAGGCGCAACGGGATCAGCGGCTCGGAGACGCTGCGCTCGACCACCACGAACAGCGCGGCGGCCAGCAGGGATCCGCCGACCATCCAGGCGCTGGTGGGCGAGACCCACTCGAAGTCCTGGCCGGCACGGGTGACCCAGAGCAGCAGGAGGGTGGTGGCGGCGGCCATCAGGGCGATGCCGAGGATGTCGATGTTGGCCTTCCGGGAGGAGAGGCGCTCGAGCTTGAGGTTCTTCTCCACCATCACCAGGGCGGCGAGGGCGAACGGCACGGAGACGAAGAAGTTCCACCTCCATCCCAGGGTGTCCGTGATCAGGCCGCCGAGCAGCGGGCCGCCCACGGTGGCGACGGCCATGACGGCACCGAACAGCCCCATGTAGCGTCCGCGCTCACGGGGGCTGATGATGTCCGCCATGATCACCTGGGACAGGGCGATGAGACCGCCGCCGCCCAGGCCCTGCAGGACGCGGCAGGAGATCATCCACGCCGGGTCCTGCGCGAAGCCGGCCGCGGCGGTGGCCGCGACGAACACGACGATGGCGATCTGGAACAGCAGCTTGCGGGAGTACAGGTCCGCCAACTTTCCCCAGATCGGGGTGGCGATCGCGGTGGCGAGCATCATCGCGGTGACCACCCACGTGTAGGTGGCCTGGTCTCCGCCGAGGTCATGGACGATCACCGGCAGGGACGTGGAGACCACCGTGTTGGCGATCATCGACACGAACATGCCCAGGAGCAGGCCGGTCAGGGCCTGCAGGATCTTGCGGTGCCGTTCCTGCGGGTCGGCGGCGACGATCGAGACGGACGAGGTCTCGGGGTTCGTGGTGGACATGCGGTCCTTCCGGGGAAGGGAGGCGACGTCGTGGCGGCGGCGGGCGGCAGCGGCACCCCTGGGAAGGTGCTTCAGGCTGCGGCGGGCCGGTGCGTGCGGCGGGGCACTCCGGTCAGGTCATTGCGTGGAGTCAACGGTTGATTCTAGTCAATGATTGACGATCGTCAATGGTCGCTTCTTGACGCCTCCTGACACCTCCGGTCGCCTCCGTCCGCGTCAGCGCTAGCCTGGGACGCAATGCCCGGTGGCGGCCGGCGCCGCAGCCCCCGGCCACCCTCGCCCTGCTGATCCACCCGCACGGAGGTGCCCCATGACTGCTCGCTTCTTGACGATGATCGACCTGCCCGAGTCCGGGCTGGCCCTGCTGCGCGAGGCCGGCGAGATCACGCACGGCAAGGACGTGGGCGGGAACGCCGCCCTGCCCGAGCTGGCCGCCTCCGGGGACTACGACGTGATCGTCTGCGCGCTGGACCAGACCTTCGACGCCGCCACGCTCGAGAGGGCACAGCTCAAGGGCATCGCCAACTACGCGGTGGGCTACAACAACATCGATGTGGACGCGGCCACCGCCGCCGGCATCCGCGTCGGCAACACCCCGGACGTGCTCACCGCCGCCACCGCGGACATCGCGCTGCTGCTGATCCTCGGCGTCACCCGCCGCGCCTACGAGGGGGAGCGGATGATGCGCGCCGGGCAGTTCACCGGCTGGGCGCCGGACCTGCTGGTGGGCAAGGACGTCGCCGGCGCCACCCTGGGCCTGGCCGGCTTCGGTCGCATCGGCAGGGCGGTGGCCGAGCGCGCCCTCGCCTTCGGCATGCAGGTCGTCTTCGCCCCGCGCCCGCCGGCCCACCGTGAGGTGTCCGCCGCGGAGCTCGGTGACCTGGCCGGCCGTGTGGAGCAGGTCCGCTGGGAGGAGATGGTGGAGCGCGCGGACATCCTCTCCCTGCACGTGCCGCTCACCGAGGACACCCGCCACCTCGTGGACGCGGACGTCCTGGCCCGCATGAAGCGCGGCTCGGTGCTCATCAACACCGCCCGCGGCCCGGTGGTGGACGAGTCGGCCCTGGTGGAGGCGCTGCGGTCCGGCCATCTGTTCGGCGCCGGCCTGGACGTGTTCGAGGATGAGCCGGCCATGGCCGCCGGCCTCGCCGAGCTGGACAACGTCATGGTCCTGCCGCACCTGGGCTCGGCCACGCGCAACACCCGGGACGAGATGGCCGTCCTCACCGCCCGCAACGCGATCGCCATGGCCACCGGCGGGGACATCCCGGCCTGCGTGAACCCCGCGTGATGCTCCTGACCCGCGCCCGCCGCCTGGTCCGCGCGCTGCGCACAGCCCGCCGCACGCATGACGTGGTGACGGCCGCGGACGGCGCCGCCCTGGCCATGACGACCTGCGGTGACGAGACGGCCCCGGGGGAGCGCCGCGTGGTCGTGGTGGTGGGCGCGCATCTCAGCGCCTGGTACTACCGTCCCTTCGCCCATGTGCTGCGGGCCCGCCTGCGGGAGATCTCCGGGCAGGACTGGGCCGTGGACGTCTACGACCGCCGCGGCCGCGGCGACTCGGCCCCGCAGCCGGAGGACTACTCCATGGACACCGAGGTGGCGGACCTCGCCGCCGTCCTGGAGCACACCGGCGCCCGCCAGCTGATCGGCCACTCGCTCGGCGGCTCCGTGGTGCTCAACGCGCTGCAGCACGCCGGGGGGCTGTTCCCTGCCGAACTGGTCCCGGACCGCACCGCGCTCTACGACCCCTGCGTGAACCTGGACGGCCCCCGGACCGCCCACTGGCTGTCCCGCCTGGAACAGGCCGTGGAGGACGGGAAGACCGCCCGCGGCCTGGCGATTCTCCAGCGTGGCCTTCAATCCTCCGCCGTGCTGTCCCAGGTGCCGGAGTGGTTCCTCACCTTCACCTTCGCCGGCCTCGTGGCCACCCCGCTGGGGAAGATGGCCCGCCGCATGCTGCCGACCCTGTCCCGTGAGCTCATCGCGGCGATGCACGAGGACGACCGCCCCGAGGACTTCGCCGCCATCACCGCCCCGGTGCACCTGATGTGCGGCGGTCTGTCCCCGCAGTACTTCCAGGAGGTCGTCCGCCGGCTGCACGCAGCCATGCCTACCACCACCTTCGAACGCTCCCCGCGCTGCATGCACGGCGCCATCCCGTTCGCCGTGGAGGCCGTGCTCTCCGATCTCGCCGAGCACTTCACCGCCGGCCCGTCGGTCAGCGCAGGGCGGACGCCAGCGCCCGCAGCATGAACGGCTCAGGCGTGATGGGCCCGTCATGCAGGCGGGCCGGCATCACGCGCCAGGCCATGGCCGCCGTGCGCTGCGGCGCCCCGGCCCGGTGGGCGGCCTGCGTCAGCACGCGCGCGGTGTCCGCGAAGAACCCGGGGGAGCGGCCTCCCGTCACCAGGGTCACCCGAGTGTCCGCCAGGTTCCGCGCCAGTGCCTCCGCGTCCACGGGCTCGGCCACGGCCGCCCGCATCTCCGCCGACGACGCCGGCAGCAGCCGCAGCATCCCCTTCCCGGGCCGGGTGAAGGACGCCGCGCCGATCATTCCGCGCAGCACCGTCACCGGCAGCCGGGACAGCGGCCCGGCCGTGCCCAGGTCCCGCACCAGATGCGCCCATGCGGTGCCCCAGCGGGCGTCCGCCACGGCCTCGGCCATCCCGGGGCGCCACAGCCCGGCCAGCATCCCGTCCAAGTTCAGCGCCGCATCCCAGGTGACCACGGACCACGGCCGGCCCCCGGCCGCGGCGTGCTCCGCGGCGGCGAGCAGCGCCACCGACCCGCCGAACGAGTGCCCCAGCACCGACCGCGCCCTGGTCAGCGCCATGACCGCGCGCAGGTCGGCCACCTCGGCGGCCAGCAGGTCCTGCTCCGGCTGCGGCGAGGACCCGGACCGGCCCCGCCGCGCGTAGGTGGCCACCGGGGCCCGCAGGCGCTTCGCCAGCGCCCGTGCCGTGGCCGCGTAGGCCGCGTCCGTCACCAGCGTCCCGTGCACCATCACGACGACGGCACTCGCCTCGGCGTCGCCTGTCGCCGCATCCGCGACTGTCGGCGCGGCGCCCGCCCCCGCGGGCGACCTTCCCGCCCCGGCGCCCGCTACTGCGGGCGACCCGCCCGCCCCGGTGGGCCGGGAGGCGGGGGAGGCGGCCGTCGTCGCGCCCTCGGCCCACCCCGGCGGCAGGTGGGTGCGCAGACGCAGGCGCGTGCCGTCGTCGAGGGTCACGAGGCGCTCCAGCGTGCGACGGGGAGAACGGCGTGCGGGCATGCCTGCACGCTACCGTCGCCCGGAGCCCGTCCCACGTGGCGGGCTCCACTGGCCGGGGTCGTGGAACCGCCTGGCCACGCCTCTAGATGTACCCGGCCATCACGTTGATGAC